>JBAPSB010000177.1:0-14835 GCA_049281435.1 Desulfobacterales bacterium | reverse complement strand
CCGAGCCGGTCGTCAGGCTGGCCATCTCCGGAGCCAGCCGCAAGCGCTCGCAGCGCTCCTCGTAGCCCATTCCGGCCCTGCCGCCGGTTGAGATCTGGACGATCAGGCTGGTTTCGGCCCGCAGGCCCGCGACCACTTCCTCGAAGAGGGAAAAGTTGGTCGAAGGCGACTCGTCCTGCGGGTTGCGGATGTGAACGTGGATGACGGCGGCGCCGGCCGCCTCGCAGCGAACCGCGGTGTCGACGATCTCACGCGGGGTGATCGGAACATGGGGGGTGTGTTTTTTTTTGGGCAGTGAGCCGGTGGGCGCCACGGTGATAATCAGTTTTTCCATGGGGTTTTTCCCTGATGGGTGACGTTTTTCCGGAACACGTGAGTACCTTGTTTCGACAGTCTCCCTATAAATTGACAGATTCGGCCGGGCAATTCAAGTCCGCCGGAATGTCCCCCGTCAAATCACATTGCCGATCAGATAGTTCTCAATGTTCTCACGGCTTTTGCGGGGCATCTCTTCGAGCTTCTGCTTGCAGTCGGGACAGACGCAGAGGTGCTTCTCGTTGAGGTAAAGCCGACCGTCGCAAGGTTTCTCGCCGCACAAGTCACAGCAGGTCGAAGTGTCGCTGAATTCTTCGTACATGGCACCCCCTCTGCACTATTTGCGGTTTTCCGGTGTTAAACGTGGCTGCGTTTTTGGCGGCGGCTTTTTAGCAGCTCACTACCCACACGGCCTGTTCGTTTATCAGTTGAACCAGTTTCATCGGCACCCGGCCGATAGGAAAATCCTTCACGTTTGAAACCCCCCGGCGCCCGACGACGATCGTGCCGAAGTTGCCGTGGAGCGCCTGCGCATAAAGAGTACCGCCGCGAGTGGCCATACCGGAGATCACCTTGACCGAGATTCTCTCGGAAGAAATGCCGGTTGCCTCGAGAGAGGCTGTGGCCTTTTCGAATACCGGCACCAAGGTTTTTCGGACGCGCAGCTCCTGTTCGGCGGCCGCTTTGCCGGCGAACGATTCCGATCCGGCACCCCGGTCCGGTTCCGGCCCGCGAATGGCGTGAAACAGCGTGATGTCGGCCGGGCTTTCGGAAAGCATCCGGCCGACATGGTCCACCACGCGCGCGGCGGCCGGCGAGGTATCGATGCAAATAAGCACCCGTCGACAGTCCGGCCGGCCGTCCACCAGCCACAGGGTCACCTCCTTCAGGGCGGTCACCAGCTTTCCGGCCACACTGCCCATCACCAGGCGTGTGATCGGATTGCGGCCAGTCTTTCCGGCCGCAACGGCCCGATATCCACGGCGGGCTTCCTGAATAATGTCCCGGGCAATGCCTTCCCGACGGGGTTGAATTACGACCCGAACGGCTTGGTCCGGAAAACCGCTGTCGGAAAGTATCTGACGGGCGCCATCCATAAAAGCCTTCATCGCGGTCTGACTGCGCTCGTGCCACTCCCGGTCCGATTGGGTGTCCGGCGATTCGGCTAGCGCGTTTGAATCCCAGAAATTCTCCGAAACGGGGGAGAGCACGTGAAAAAGCGTCACCTCGGTTAATTTCGGGGTGCAGATTCCCGCCACATAGCGCACAACCTCTCGCGACTGATCGGAGCCATCGACCGCCACCAGCAGCTTTTGCCTTTCGGATGCCATGCTTCCTCCCCTGCTTGCCGGGTAATATACCGGTAATGTTCAAACTCGCAATTGTTCGGAGCGGTCTGAAGCGCTGCGACACCAACTCCGCATAAAAAATGTGCTGCAAAACGGATACCACCCTTTTCCAATATGGCGGCACGTCGCCAACCGCCCGAGTCAGCGGACGTGTCGATATTTCAGGCCGTATGGCGCTGGAGGGATTTTTGTGAGAGAGTGTCGATTTATTTTACAATTTGTAAAGTGCAGTGGACTCGCTTTGTTGAATTCGTCGTTTGGCAGCCGCGTCAATTTTTCATCATCACATGACCCCGAGGCTCCACCCCTCTATTCGCGCCACCGCCCGTTCGCCCGGCAGTAAAAAAGGGTTCAGGTACCGGGCGAGACGGCCATCGAGATCGGCTTTTTGCAGCCAGGCGCAAACGCTGTAGGCGTCGTGCTGATCGGCGGTGCGATCGTCACGGGCAAAGCTCCGGCGCCACAATCCCTTCCGGCTGGTGGTCGGGGTCGCGGCGCCGGAGTAGTCGATGCCGATGTAGCGGCGAAATGCCGGTCCGGCGTTGCGACCATCTTTGTGGCCGACGGTCTTAAAGGGCAGCAATTTACCCATTTATAGAGTCTCCAGAGCCTTCTTGACCGTGTCGAACCTGATCCGTTCCTGTTCGAGCCGCAGCTGCCGGCCCAGGCGGTTGTCGCGCAGATCGTTGTACAGGGCGCTTTCCGCGGCGGTCAACCGGGTCAATTCGCGTCGTTCCGGTTGCGGTTCCTCCCCCCAAAGCGGCTTGTGGGCGAGCCAGGTGGCCCGGCCCATCAAAAAGGATACCGTCTGCGGGAAGTAACCCCGCAGCTGGTCGAGGATGGCAAACCCGTGCGTGTCGATATCACCCCAGTAGTAAATGGCGCGGTCATGCAGCCAGGCGGCCTCGGCCAGCTGATCGAAACCGTAGCCCGCGCCGAAGATGACCATACTGCGTGAGAGGCTGGGAAAGGCGAGAAAGTTGATCTCGTTTTCGGTGATGAAAACGCGGTCCACCGCAAGATCGAGGCGCGCGAAGGTCTCGTGGCTGACGGTGATGTCCTGATCGGTGTCGGTGGCAAAAAGCGCCAGACGCGAATCCAGGATGCGGAAGCGCAACCGCCGCGGTTTGTCGCGAAACCCGTAGCGCCGGCAGAAGCCGGCCGCGCCGCTTGCGGCCGCCTGGATCGCCGCCGGCGGCAGCGTCAGATCGAAGAGTTCCGCCAGAACGGCACGATGGCCTTCGATAAACTTGCTGTGCACGCCGGCGATGTCCACCTGGCGCAGATAGACACCGGGACGCGGATGACGTTCCAGCCAGTGTACGATATCCAGCAGGCGTGGCCAATTGTCGGCCAGCGCCAGGGCGCGCAGCGGCCGCCTTTTCAGCCACGGGATCAATTCCGGCCGGCGGTTTCCGGTCAAAACCACCTGTGCCGCAAAGCGCTCGGCCTCGCGGCTCTTGCCGATCAACCCCAAGGCATCTTCCAGCGTATCGAGCCAGACCTCCGCCGGCAGGTCGTTTAACCCCAGGAGGCGGTGATTGACTTTGCGCCACACCAGGCGGTAGCGTTTGGCGTCACGGTTCAGCCGGGCAATCCAGCGGCGCACCTCGGCGAAATTTTCCGCCAGTTCCACCGAGTTCGGCCCCTTCAGCGTCAGTCGCCGGGGAAAAAGCGGTTCGGCCCCGGCCAGACAGGCCAGCAGCATACCCTTGTCCCAAAATTTTTGGACCTGGGCGCGCAGGTCGGCGGGAGTTGTCCAGTTCATGACGACTGCCGTTGTTTCTCGGTGCGATACTCTTCGATCGAAAGGTTGCGCAGCAGGGAGGCGCGACCGTCCTCGTTGTGGACGAAGCCGACCCCGGCCACAAACGGTTCGATGATGTGGATTTTCTGCAAGGGGGTGACGATCAGAAGCTGGAGGTTCAATTGGGCAAAGAGCCGCAGCCCGTATTGGGCCGATTCATCCGAGCCGCGGCCGAAAGCTTCGTCGATCACCGCGAAACGAAAGGAACGCGAGCGAACTTCGTTCAACTTCAGGCCGAACTGATAGGCCAGGCTGGCCGCCAGCACCGTGTAGGCCAGCTTCTCCTTCTGCCCGCCGGATTTGCCGCCCGAGTCGGCGTAGTGTTCGTACTCGCTGTCGTCCTCACACCAGCGCTCGCTGGCGGCGAAGACAAACCAGTTGCGCACGTCGGTGACCTTGGCCGTCCAGCGGCGATCCAGCTCGGACTGGCCTTCACGCCCGCGAAAGCGCTCGATGATCCGGCGCACCTGCAGGAATTTGGCCTCTGAATACTGGGCATCATCCGAACCGGTGAGCGCGCCCTCGGTGCAGGCGCGCAGTTCGGCGTGAAAATCCCGAATGTCGGCATCCACGGCCGCCTGCGCCTCAAGAACGATATAGCGCCCGGGGTTGTAGTCGATCTGGGTAAGCGATTCGTTGATGCGCGCGATGCGCTCCTTTATCGTTTCGCGCTCGCGCGCCAGCTGCGATTGGAAGTTGGCGACTTCGCGTATCGTGTTTTCGTTGAGCAGCTCCTTGAAGCGGGCTTCGAAACGCGGCAGGTCGTCGGTGCGCAGTTGCGCCAGCATGGCGCGATAATCGCCGGCGGCCTCCACCGACACGTCCACCTCCCGGGTTTCCAGGGGGTAGTCGATGCTGAAGGAGCGCATCGCATCGATAATCTTGTCGCGCAGGCGGGCAAGCTTTTTGTCCTCGGCGTCGATACCGGCCTGGAGCCAGTCGCGCATCTCACGCTCCCGGTTGTCGCAGGACTCGACGGTCAGCTGGTGCGCGCCGAGAGCCTCCGCGCGCAGCGCTGCGAGCCGTTCGAAAAAGGCGCCATGCACCGGTGCGGCATCCTCCGCCAGCGATTGGGTTTGCAGCCGCAGGCCATCGGCGTCGCTTTTCTTCTGAGCGGCCCTGGATCGCCGGTCTTTGAGGTCTTCGATTTGACGCTCGTTTTGTATCAGTGCCTCCTCCACCTCTTCGAGTTGCCCGGCGAGAGTCTTGAGGATATCGGAGGCGGCCTCCAGTTGTCTCTTTTCGTCCTCCAGCGCGGCGATCTCGACCGCCAGCGGCCGCCAGTCCACCTCACGGAAATCGCGGTGTTCACCGAGCTTGGAGAGGGTCTCCAGGCGCGTCTTGATCGTCTTCTGTTCTCCTTGCAACCCGGCGATGCCGGCGGCGATCTCGGCGAGGTGCCCCTGTTGACGGTGGGCCTTTTCTTCCAGGGCGGCGATTTTTGCGGCGTTGCTCCAGCCCAGCACATAGCGGCTGCGGTCGTCTATGCGGTGGCGGTCGTCCTTCTCGTGGCGCTCGCCCGGCGCCTTGATCTGACCGGCGCGCGTCATCGCCCGCGCCTCGCGTCTGAATTGCTCCGGCGTGGCGCAGCAGGCCACATCGAAGCGTTGGGCGAGTTCGCGTTCCAGCCAGTCGTAGAAGGGCGAATCCGGTTTGACGGCGATCTTGCGCGCCAGCGAGTCGGAGCGGAGCACCGGCCGATCAGGCCGGCCCTGCGGCCGCACCCGGAAGTATACCAGGCGGCCCTTGAGATGGGTGGCATCCACCCATTCGGCCACCCGGCCGTAATGCCGATCCGGCACCAGCAGCGACAGGCCAAAATTGCGCAGCATGCGCTCTGCGGCGCCTTCCCAGTCGTGCTCCTGCTCGCGCACCTGAAGCAATTCTCCGGCAAAGGGCATGTCCTCTTCCGACAGGGCCAGGGCACTGCACAAGCCGCGGCGCATGGCGACCTGCTTTTCGTCGATATTGCTGCGCCTGGCCTTCAGGCCCTTGATTTCGGCGCTTAACCGATCATGCTCGCGCCGCTCTTGGGCGAAGGCGACCCCGGTTTCATTGAGGTCGTTCTGGATTTGCGCTTCGCGGTGTTCCATTTCCTCGCGCAGGGCGGCGCACTGCCGACTTTGCAAAAGAAAAGCATCTTCGGTGTCGGCGGGCCGAAGAGCAAGGGCCTGTGCCAGCTCGGCATAACGATCGGCCTTGTGCCGCCGGCGTTGCAGTTCTTCTTTGCCGGCGCGGATCTCTTCGCCGATGCGGTCGATGCGGTCGCCGCCGTTTTCCGCGATCGTGCGGCGCAGTTCCCGCTCCCGCGCTTGCAAGGAGCGCCGCTGCTCCTCCAGGTGCTCGATCCGGGCATTGTGGCGGACGAGTTCATCAGCCAGGGCGGACAGGCGCTTTTCCAACAGAGCCAGTTTAAGACCGGCGAACCAGGGTCGAAGGGCTTCGCGGCAGACGCGCAGGTCACCGGCCGCCGTCATCAACTCCGCGTGCCGGTCACAGTCGGCCACCAGGGGCTCGAGCAGGGCCACCTGCTGCTTGGCCTTCAGCACGGCCTCGTGCGCCCGGGTCAAATCGTCGAAATGACCGATCAACGCTGAAATGCGCGCAGCGACGTCAAAGGGCTCGAGCATGTGGGTGCGCACAAAATCGGTCAGATTCCCCACCGATTTGAGCGAGACGGTCTGGTGAAAGAGTTCCAGGGCCTGTTCGTTCTCGATGCCAAAACGCCGCCGGAACCAGGCCCCGTAGGGCGGAAAACTTTCGAACAAATTTATGCCGTCTCCGCGCAGCCGCTTGCGCAGATTGCCGATCTCGCTGCCGAAGCGGGCGAAGTCGGCGGCAACGGACAATTCCCGCTCGCAGGCCGCGTACAGACGTGCCGGCTGCCCCTGGGCTTCCTTTATCCAGAACACCTGGGCCAGGGTCACGGTCTTGAGATAGCCGGAGTTGTGGAACACGGCCAGAATTACCGCATAGGTGTTGTGGTCGCGCAGGGCCACCGGCTTGGCGCTTCCCCCGATCTCGTTGCGTTCGGACTTGTAGTGGCCCAGCACGTAGGAGCGCAGGGTGCGTTCACGGGCGTCGGCGCCGGCGGCCTTGTTGTAGGCGACGCGCTGCGGCGGCACCAGCAGCGTGGTGAGGGCATCCACCAGGGTGGATTTACCCGACCCGATGTCGCCGGTGAGCAGGGCGTTCTGGCCATCGAGATTCAAGACCCACACCCGGCCGTCAAAGGTGCCCCAGTTGAGCACCTCCAGCCGCTGCAGGCGAAAGCCGGCCAAGCGGTCGTCGCCGATAAAGTCGAGTTCCAGGGCCTCAGCCATCGCTTGGGTCTCCCTGCGGCGCCAGTTGCTCCCGGTACGCCGCCAGGCGCTGATCGAATTCCGCCAGCCACTGGGCATCCACAAACGCCTTGAGGATGCGCCGGACTTCAATCATCTGCGGCTGCCCGCGCAGGCGACGGACAAAGCCGAGTTCGGCGACCTTGTTCAGGTGGCTTTCTATCTGGTCGACCAAGCGGGTCTCGTTGCTGCCCGCGGGTAAAAAAACGCGGATCAGCTCGACCACCTCTTCGAATGAGAGAATCAGCCGCGTCTCGCCGCCGCCGGCGTCGAACTCCGCCAGCTTCTTGCGCAGCAGCGCCAGCAGCAGGCTGACCGGAAACGAGAGCTGCCGGCGCGCTACCAGGCGCGGCAACCGGGGCGAGTCCGGATCCTCGCCCTCCGGCTGCGATCGCAGGAAGGTATACCCCTCGGACTCGTCCAGGACCAGCTCCAGGCCGAGCACGGCCACGTAGTCGCGCACCCGTACCTGCAGGGCCAGCAAGGCGTTCCACAGGGCCGGGTTCTCCTCCAGATACACCACGCCCTTGAGCAGCGGCACAACGACCTCGGAAAGCGAATGGCTTGTCTCCACGATAACCGCCGGATGTTTTTCGAAAGAATTCACGCGCTATTTCCTGACGAATATGACGCGCGCCAGTCGGGCGCGCCGAACGGTTCCAGCCGGTGTTTGCCACTCGATTGTGTCTATCGTCTCCTCATCCACCACGGTATGCGGACGGTCGCTTGCCAGTTGCAGGTAGGCCACCAACTCGGCCAATCCCAAGCGTAGCGGATGGGCGGCCAGCAGGTCCACCAAACTGATTTGCGACCGCGCCTGCAGGGCCTGGCGGATGTGTCGGGAGAGTTCCGCCCAGTCGATCACCACCTGGGCATATAGCGCCGCGGCACTCAGTTCGGCCTCGCCTTGCGCCATTTCGATATCGACGATGCGCGGCCTGACCGGGGGCCTGTAAAGGGGCCGTTCCAGGGGCAGGTCGATGTCGGCGGCGCTTGCGGACAGGGGTATGAAACCGGCGGTCGGCGGCGTTTCGCGCACGGCCAAAGCCTTGGCTTCGATCCCGTGCAGGATGTCCATGATGCGGCGGTTTTCCAGCCAGGCCTTGTCATCTAAAAACCGCCGCAGTTGCTGCGACAGCCGGGCGACCGTGCGCTGCGTGTCTTCGCCGGCCTTCAGCCACTCGTAATGCACGCGGCGCAAGCCGGGGTCGGGCTGCAGGTCGAGCACCGGCGGCAGGGCCAGGACCCGTTCCAGCATCCGGGTCAGTTCCTCCTGGCGGCTCTGCGACATTAGAAAATCCCAGAAGGCGCGAAAGCTTTTGCCCTGATCGGAATCTGCGATCGCATCGCGTTCGCCCATGATTTCTTCCAGCAGCGCCCCCTTGGCTCCCTCCCAGAGTGCGATGCGCTCCCGCACGCGCCGGTCGAGAGTGCGAAAATTATGCTCCACTTCGCGAAAATCGGCGAGCAATTCGCGCGCCAACTGAAGGAACTGCAGAAAACGGTCCTTCAACGCCGTGTCATTCAGCAACGGAACGTCACCGTCACGGATCCGGGCTATTTCACCGTCGATCTCACGGCGACGCTTGTCGAGTTCGGCGATCCGTACCTCGGGGTCGCTCTGGCTGCCTTCGCTCATCTGCCGCAGCAATTCGAACAAGGTCAGCAACCGCGACTCGGTGCCGACGAAGGCGCGCTCGGTCAGACCCGCCAGCCACGAAATGGCCTTTTCGGTAGCCGGTGTCAGATCGAAATGGGGTTCGTCCATGCCGCTCGGATAAAACTTGCGCAGCCAGCCCTTGTCATTGTCGGCCCACTCGTTGAGGTAGTCCTGGGCGGATCGGGGAAAAGCCTCCGCGCCTTGCTGCTCGCGCAGGACAAACAACTCGTCTTCCAGCGCCTCGACCAGGTCGGCCTGCGCCAGGGTTCGCACGTTGGAAGCGATAAACACCCGATGCAGAAACCCCGCCACCAGCGGCGCATGATCGGACCGCAGCAACCGCCAGGCCGGGTGGTTCCGGCGGAGTAGATCGAGGGTTGGGTAATCGAGGGCCATGTGGATCGTTAACGCTTTGAGTTTAATGGAAAACATACGCTGAAAGACAGCGATGGTCAAGCACGTCCGGGTCCATGGTGTTTATGTGGCCCATAGCGTTCGGAACAGCAGAAAATCGTATCGATGTTTTTTTATAGGCACTACCTATTTTTCTGGATTGTAACCAATTGCCTGGTTGTAGACCGATCGCGTGCGGTCAAAGATACGCTGCCAGGTATAAGCGGAAGCAATTTTTTCGGCCTGGGGATCGTCTACGTCCGGCGATTTTTTTGCGGCAGCCATCATGTCAAGTATGCTTTCGCACAAGGCATCTTCCAGGCCGGCTTCATCTTTCCGATAAGGCCGGTCAATGGTCTCTAAGGGCGGCAACGGAATCAGGTGGACATAGTCCTTGTCTGCTCCTCCGAAAATCTCGTCGAAACCGGACAAATTGGCGGCGATGATTCGGCATCCGGAGGCCAACCCCTCAAAAAGCGCCAGGGGGAGACCTTCGAAGAATGACGGCAGCACCTGGACATGGGCTTTTTGCATGAGTTCCGACAACCGGGGGTGGCTCACGTAACCGTGGTGGGTAACCTTTGGACCCAATTTGGCGGCGAGTTCCATGCAGGTCTCGAATTCCGGTCCGTTGCCGCCCCCCGCCATATGCAGATGCCAGTCATGATGCCTGATTTTAAATAGCGACCGCAACAGCCACGGGACCCCCTTGCTGCGGTTGATTTTACCCGCGTAGAGAAGATGAACGGTCCCGGCAACGGATTTTGGTGCACGAAAAAACACCGTCTGATCATATCCACCACCGACAACGACGATTTTATTTGACGGGATGCCGTAGACCCGGATGATATCTTTTTTCTGGTCGCCTGTCAGGGCAATGACCTTATCGAGGTGCCGGCAGTGGCGTCCGACAAAAGGTCTTAAATGGGGACAGTTTTCATATTGTCTCAGCTCCGTGCCATGGCAGGTTGCCACGACGGGGAGATGTGGAAATTGTTTCCTGACCAGGGCCGAAACCAAAAAAAGGTGATTCGTGTGAATGAGATCCGGATCAAACCGGCCGACGGCCGCAGCGAGCACGTCGGTGAAGGCCGCCTTGTAGGCTGTCAGGCGCCGGCTTTTAAGGTCTTTGAAAAGAGAACTTCGATACGGCATCACATCCGACATGCCGGGAACGGGGAAATCGAGCGCCTCCGATTCAAAAAAGACATAGGCGCCGGTCTCTCGAGGCCTGTTTTTTGCGGAATCTCCTGTGTCCAGAGGAACACCGGCGACCAGATATGTTGAAAAACCGGATTTTTCGGATTCTCTCATGATCGCCTCGAGATAGATCCCACTTCCGGTCATTTCCGGTCTTTGCCCGAGAACGTGCAGTATTTTAAGCGGTGTCATATCAATGAAGCGCACCTTCGATCGGCGGCGCAGCGGAGTATTGAGGCAGCACTGGATCCGTGTGGCTGGTTGGCATGTCTTTAAGACGCTCATACGCCAACCGCCACGTTTTCGATTGCCGGGTCCGTCGCGTCGGCCATTGGAAGCCGAAATGGCCGCATAAGGCGCAAAAAGTGGCCATCTGGTCCGCCAGTGTATCGGTTTCATCCGGAAGCATCTGACGGCCCATATGATACCCAAAGATCCGGTCAATCCCACCGGCGACGGCACACATGTAATAGCCCGAAGGCGTTAATCCAAGACCGCACTCCTTTATGATGCGGCAACCGGAGGCGTAATCTGAAAATCGGTTGAACAGCATGTCCACGGGCGCCACATTGAACGGCCTGAAAAGAATCACAGGCGAAGACTTGAGCGTGCTTTTCACGGCGATCGCCCCAGGCAGTTTCTCCAGCACGCGATGAACCCGGTTGCCATAAAAATTAGTGCCCAGCTCCAGCCTTACCGAAGGATTATACTTCCGCTGGTACTTTATCAATAGATCGATGATATCAAAAATCCGGCTGTGCAGAGTGGGTTCCCCGCCTAGAATACGGATCCGTTTCCACGCGATTTGTTTTTCAATGCTTTCACTGATGAACGCCGCGATATCGGCGACCGGCATTTCCAGGTCGCTTGGCGCCTGCGCACATGATCGGTTGCAGTTGAGGCATTTCAGGTTGCATTTGTAGGTGATGTCGATCTCCACAAAATCCCGACTCGGCAGAAACTGTCTGCCGAGTCGGTTGGCAACAAATGACTGCGCCCGGATAAACTGGTAAGCATCCAGAAACAATCTTCTAACCGTGATGTTGCGATGGCGCGGTGGTGTCTTCAAAGGCAAAGTTCCCAGGTCCTGCGGGCGTTACACAGCAGCAGCGGCCCTGAGGTTACCCATAAGGCCTGATGTCAATATTCGCACGAAACGCTTCAAATCAATCCTCGTATCCATTTTTTTTCCTGCGGAACATCAAAAGGAGGCTAATTTTTAGCTCCGCCTAAGGGGCACACTTTTATTATTGTTATCGAATCAGGATGATCTTTACAAGATCGCTTCGATTATCTGATCCAATGGCCGCATGAAAAACTTCAAAGCGTTCTTTAGGGAAAAAGTGGTAGGATAAACTTATCGTCTTTTGCCCGCGACCAATAAAAAATCAATTAATCCGATATTTTAACGGCGGACTGACCCGGACGCTAAATTGCAGTCGTTTTCAAGACGACTTGCTGAAAGTGCGGCCATGTGTAATTATTACTCATAAGAGACAAACGATTCGTATAGATTTGCAAACCTCGATCAGGTCTAATTTCGGCCACCTTTTCATAAAGGAGAACCATTCATGAACTCAGAAAATACAAAAGATGTGTACGTTAAAGTAAAAGACATGGCCGGGAACGAATTTGTCTGCCCTTTGAATGAACTGAGACATACAGAAAGTATCAGTGAGGCCGAATTGGCAAATTGCTTTGAAGGTGACGTGGTCGGCCGATATGCGGGGCAACTTAAAATTATCGATTCGGAAGATTGAACTCTTGTATTGTAAGGCCGTGGGCGCATTGGTAGCATCTGACCGAAAAACAAATCTCGAATTGAAACTATGATGACCTCTCAAGCCACCCTGGTGCTCGCCAATCACCGCCCCGAAACCGTTCCGCTGGCCACGCGGCTGATGGCCCGCTACGATGCGGTCATTCTCGAGGAGCCGCCTGATCCGCGGTTTCGGCCCATGCTTTCCAGTCAACTGACGATCGATACTTATCTCGAGGACCAGGACCTGGAGTACCCGGAATTCAGCCGCCTTATGGCCGAAGGCCTACGCGGGCTTCACCGGTCCGGCATTCACATTTACCAGATAGAGCCGTTCATCGGCCATCTGCTCTCGATTCACGAGCGCTTTGCCGATGGCCAGCGGCCTTCGGATCTGCCGACGGGAACCGATCTGGAACTCGTCTACCTGGCCGAACATTCGGCCACCGCGGCCCTGATCGATTTTTACGAGGTATCGATCGGCGCTTCCTTCGAGGCCACCGTGGCGGCAGTCAAACGCTTCGCCCGCGCCGATGCCGAGCGCTTCGCCCTGCGGGACCGCCTGCGGGCGCAGGCCATAGCGGACGTGCTCACGCAAAACGGACGAACCTACATCGAAGCCGGGCAGATTCACTACCCCCTGTGGCGGGATCTGCGGCAGCGGCTGCCGGACGGCTTTCCGTTGAAGGTTAACTTTCTCATGTCCGACCTGGTGCGCTCCATGGGCGATCGCACTCATCTGTACGGTCCCGGGGATCTGCTGACACTGCTTTACCGTTTTCATTCCCAGGGGAAATGTTACCGGGAAGATCTACTCGCGGCGCGGGCACTGATCTACAGCAAGCTGATCCTCAAGCAAGAATTGGACGGGTCCGGCACCCCCCCCTATCCCCACACCCGCGATGAACTCGAGGTGGGGGCAATCACCGCGCGCCTGTCGCTTGCGGATTGCTGCCGGCTGTATCCGTATATCCGGCAGGTGTCCACGAAAACGGCCCGTGAGATGGTCGGGCATTACCTGGATCAGCTGACCGCCGGCCGGTGGCCTGAATCCCCTGCAGGCGGAGGATCGACATAAGCCCGAGGCCAGGGCCTTTGCCACGCGTATCTTTGGCTTCGAAGAAAAACGTCATTATAGGCTTTAAGATAAAGGTTTTGGTTGCTGGTGTCGGTCGTTGGCGTATTACAATACAGCCGCCTCCCTCTGGCCTTGCCAAAAACTTTATCTCAAAGCTTATAGCTGGTGCAAAATAAGCGCGGACGTTTTATATTGAGGAACGCGAAAACCATACGCTAAGGAGAAACAGGCCATGAATCCACTTCAAGCAGGAAAACCGGCACCGACCTTCAGCGCCACCGATCAGAATGGTCAGACCGTCAACCTGGCCGATTTCAAAGGCCGCAAAGTGTTTGTCTTCTTCTATCCCAAGGCCAACACCTCCGGTTGAGCCACCCAGGCACAAGCGGTGCGGGACGCACTGCCCGAACTGACGGCTGACGGCGTTGTCGTGGTCGGCATCAGCCCGGACCCGATCGCCCAGCAGAAGAAATTCGACGACAAATACGGATTGGGGTTTCCGCTTCTCAGCGACGAGGACCACCGCATCGCTGAAGACTATGGCGTTTGGGGCGAGAAGAAGATGTACGGCAAGACTTTTATGGGCATCGTGCGCTCGGCGTTTCTGATCGATGAATCCGGCAAAATCGCCGCCACGGGCTACAAGATCAGCCCCAAAAACACGGTCCCCGAATTGAAACAATGGCTGGCATAGTAGTATCGAACTGACCTATCTACCAGGCGGCTCTGTGCCGTGACTCATAATCTCGATATAGCCCGCGTAGCTGAACAACCGGTTGCGCTTCTGAGCGGTCAGTTTTTTCACGATGCCGAGATTTTCCAGGTGGCCGAGAGCCTTGTTGACCGCGGCCGGGGTGATGCCGGTCTTTTCCACCAGTGAGCCCGAGGTGGCGATGGGATGCTCCATGAACGCCCGGTGGACCTTCAGGGTGGATGCTGCCGCCCGGCCCAGGCCGCTGATCTTGTCACGATCCTGGTTCGACAGGTCGAGGAGTTGCTGCGCGGTTTCCACCGCTTGGGTGGCGGTGACGATAACCGCTTCGGCGAAGAAGCCGAGCCAGGCTTCCCAGTCGCCGGAGACGCGCACTTTGTTGAGCAGCTCGTAGTAATACTGGCGGTGCGTTTTGAAGTAGAGGCTGAGGTAGAGCATCGGTTCCCGCAGCACTTTCTGCTCACACAAGAGCAGCGTGATCAGCAGACGTCCCAGACGCCCGTTACCGTCGAGGAACGGATGTATCGTCTCTAACTGCACATGGGCCAGCGCCGTCTTGAGCAGCACCGGGGTCGACACCGGCTGATCGTGGAGGAAGAGCTCCAGCTTGCTCATGCATTCCAGTACCTCTTCGGCCGGAGGGGGGACGAAGGCCGCATTGCCCGGAATGGGCATTATTTGGGGTCGGGAAGTGTCGGTTCAACCCCGCTTCCTTTTCGGGGCCGCTTTCGGACCTGCGTTTTCTCTGCCCCACCGGAAAAATGCTCGAAATCGTTTTGAACCGTTCTTGATGCGCAACCCATTGAAAAATTGAGACTTCAGCATGAGGCGATTTCGGTGGAAGGTTGGAAACGCGGGAAATCTGAGTGAATAATTTTTGCGATTCCGGGATGAATCCGATTTGCGTTAGCTCTCAGACCGGCAAAATCGGAGGAAACAGCTATAGCATGATAACGGTCTTCCCAGAAAGTGCCTTTCCGTTTTTTACGCCGATTGTATTCCTGACCAAGCCTGCCGGCAACAAATTGCTTCGTTCTTGGTATGGAGTCGTTTTTGGTAGAATCGGAAACGATAAGGTGGATATGGTTGCTGGTGGCTATGAAATTTTTAAACCATATTTTCACGTTTTATTGCTTTATGTCAATTGGTTGGCTTGGTCCGACCCTAATTCCTTTCCCCTAATTCCTTCCCGCGCCGAATGAAATCGACGTAGGTGTGTTC
>JBAPSB010000176.1:0-4275 GCA_049281435.1 Desulfobacterales bacterium | reverse complement strand
ACCTCGGATAACCCCATAAAATCTTGTCTCTATGCATTCCATATCACAGCTTTCTAACCTTATCGTTCATCATTAAATTTGACTATCAACATCCATACACTCATGTAGAATGCGAATAATTATAATGTAAATACCCGTTTTATAGTAGAATATGAAATGCCTACCAATATGAAATTTACGATAGCCTTTTCGAATATTGTCACAGGCTGTTCCAATTTGCGGTTCGCGAGCTATTGTTTTGAAACCTTCATCCAGTTTTTCCAATATTTATCTTTTTGTTCTCCACCCCAATTTTGTTGCATAAATCGGCCAATTGATCTTAAGTCCTCGACCGCTTGATTTGTAAGCCGGTAATCATTCACTTATCCTTGCCTTCAGTATCAAGTTCTTTTATCAGGCCGGTGAGGGAATATTCCGCCATACCGCTCTTCTCACCTTCTATTAATGCCTGCCGTAAAGCAAGGATCTTGATTTCCCTTTCCTCGAGCAGTCTCAATCCGGCACGTACTGCCTCGCTGGCCGAGGCGTATCGCCCGCCTTTGATTTGCTGAGAAATGAAGGAATCAAAGTGCTCACCAAGAGTTATGCTGGTGTTTTTTTGCATTGCAACACCTCCGTTGACAATTTAATACCAAAATATATTATAAACTGGTATTTGTCAACGAGCGTCCATATTCACCTTGGAGAGAGGAATAATGCCGGCAATGTGTTTAAAATTAATATGTTAAGCCGGTTGCAAAAATCAAAACAACCATTATCCACTACTGCAACGCGGGTATGACATCTAATTCCACCCGTTAGGCAACCTCGAATACGCAGTCTCGCATCGAAACTTTGATTCTCTCCCCTTCGGCCAACCATTCATTTTTTTGTATAGTGGCTGAACGGAAACTCTTTTCTCCCTCGCCCTCGACGGGGGAGGGCCGGGGTGAGGGTGTATGATATTAAGTAGTTATATCTCCCTCCCCCAGCCCCTCCCACCAGGGGAGGGGGGTTTTCGTTCAGGCACTATATCGCAGAAATGCGCCCCCGCAGCCCCTTGCTGCGGCGTGCTGTTGGCTTAACGGTAACTTTCACATCTTTGATCAAGTTAAAATGAGTTTTTATTCCTGCTGCTGAAGTCTTTCGGCGATCGCCTGGAGGGCCAGGATGTAGCCGATGGCGCCCAGGCCGACGATGCGGCCGGTGACGATGTCGGCGATCATCGATTGCCTGCGAAACGCTTCGCGCTTGTAGGTGTTGGACAGGTGGACCTCGATCAGCGGGATATCGAGCAGCAGCAGGGCGTCGCGGATGGCGATGCTGGTGTGGGTGTAGGCCCCCGGATTGATGATGAGGCCGGATGCCTGCCCGAGGGCCTGCTGGATCGTATCGACGAGCAGGCCTTCGTGGTTGGATTGAAAGGTTTCCAGCGACAGGTTCAGCCGCGCGGCCTCATCGGCCAGCATGGCGTCGATTTCCTTTAGCGTCTGGCGGCCGTAAACCTCGGGCTCCCTGCGGCCCAGCATGTTCAGGTTGGGGCCGTGGATCACCAGAATGAGTGGCTTTTTAGCGGCTTTTGCGGCCATCATGCCTCTCCCAATTGCTTTTTGAAACGGGCGATCACCTGCCGATAATCCTTCTGCCCGAAAATGGCCGATCCGGCCACGAACACCTCGGCCCCGGCCGCCGCCACCTCGGCGATGTTGTCTTCCTTGATTCCGCCGTCGACCTCGATCAGGGTTGCCAGGCCGCGTTCGTCGATCAGGCGGCGCAGCCGGCGGATTTTCTCCAGCGAGTTGTCGATGAAGACCTGGCCGCCGAAGCCCGGATTGACGCTCATGATCAGGATGTAATCGGCATATTCCAGAACCCAGTCGAGGGCCGCGAGCGGCGTCGACGGGTTCAGGACCACACCCGCTTTGGCGCCGGCTTCTTTGATCTGTTGAACGGCGCGGTTCAGGTGCGGGCAGGTCTCCGCCTGCACCGAGATCCAGTCGGCGCCGGCCTCGGCGAAGGCCTGAATGTAGCGGTCGGGATTCTCGATCATCAGGTGAACATCGATGGGCAGGCGGGTGATCTGCCGCACGGCCGCCACCACCAGGGGACCGAAGGTGATGTTGGGAACGAAATGGCCGTCCATCACATCGGCATGGATCCAGTCGGCCCCGGCCGCTTCCACCGCCCGAACCTCCTCGCCCAGACACGAAAAATCCGCCGAGAGAATCGATGGTGCAATCAATTTTTTAGTCATTTTTTACTCCTTAAACCAAAAGTTTTTGAGCCATAAAGGAGCAATTTCCTGCAAGTTCAAGGAAATCGGGGGAATTGCGCGGAGGCATACACGTGTATGCCGCACAAGCGATTGCGCCGATTGACGCCGAAATTGCGGGAAAGGGCCATTTATGGACAAAAACTACCAGGTGTCAAAGACTTCTGTGCGCACCAGCCGCTCGTCGTCGTAAACCAGCAGCGTGGCGGGTTGGTCTCTGGGGATGATCAGCCAGATATCTTTTCCGGGACCGACGAAATCATCGAAGATATCGCTGGTGAGCCCGTCGCGGTTCAACTGCACCCGTATATGGCGTTTAAGAAAGCCGTTGTCAATCCGGTAGTGAAAAATACCGGTGGCGGCCGTGCCGGTCTGTTCGGCCGCACCGTCGGCCGCCCGGCGGCGGTTGATCACCAGGTCGACCTCATCGCCGGCGCTCACCCGGTAGCCGACCGGGGGCTCCTGCTCCAGAACGCTGCCCGTGGATCTGTCTTTTTGAAATCGGGTTTTGATCTCGCCATGCGGCAGATGGTATTTTTCGATGGTCAACAGGGCGTCTTCAAGCGGCAGTCCGCTTAAATCCGGCATCTTGTAAGCCGCGGGCCGGGGCCCGGCGCCCACCAGCAGGTCGACACAGGTGCCGCGCCGGATCGTGGTGCCGGATGCGGGAAATTGAGCGATGACGGCGTCCTTGTCGGCGCTGTCGTCGAGGACACTCGCCAGGCTGCCGCGGCATAGATCCTGCTCTTCGAAGATCAGCCGTGCCTGCTGGAGCGGGATCCCCGTCAGGCGTGGCATCTGAATCATCTGCGGCCCCTTGGAAAAGATGATCTTGACGTCGCGGCCCTTCTTTATTTCGGATCCGGGCCGCGGTTCCTGGAAAATGATGTGGTTTTTCGGCATTTCGGCCGTGTATTCGGAGCCTTTGACCTTGGTGTTGAGCCCGAGTTCGGTCAGGGATTCCAGAACATACACCACATCCTTGCCGATGAAATCCGGCACGATGACCGTGTCTTCGCTTCTGATGATAAAGGATAGGGTAACATAGGCCGTGATGCCGGCCGCACCGATGAAAAGGGCGCCGAACGCCGCTATTTTTACGAGTCGAGCGATCATGGCCGGCGCCTCAGCCGGGCGGAAAAAAAACCGTCCGTGCCGTGTCGATGCGGAAAGGTTTCGAGAAATCCGGCGCGGGTCAGCGGACTGTCATCCACTAGGGGCACATAGTCGGCGGCGATTTCAAGCCGGTAGTTCCGGTGTTTTTCGAGAAACGCGGCCACGACCGCCGCACCTTCTTCCGGTTCGCTGCTGCAGACGGCATAAACGAGGACACCACCTGGTTTGACCTGCAAGGCCAGGCACTCCAGAAAGCCGGCCTGGCGCCGGCCATAGCCGGCGAGCATGGCTTCCTGAACGAGCCATTTGGCATCCGGGTTGCGGCGTAAAACCCCGAGGCCGGAACAGGGGGCATCGAGCAGGATGCGATCGTAGGGTCCGAGGTGATCGGGCCAGCGGCTGCCTGAAAGATCCAGGGTGTAAGGCCTGACGATCGAGATACCCAAGCGGCTCATGTCGGCCGCGAGCAGTTTCAACTTGGCCGTATTGACATCCAGGGCGGTGATGGTGCCGCTGTTTTGCATCGACTGCGCGATGTGAGCGGTTTTGCCGCCCAGGCCGGCACACGCATCCAGGACGGTTTCCCCCGGCTGCGGGTCGAGCAGGAGCGTGACGAGTTGGGCGGCTTCGTCCTGAACCTGAATAAACCCCCGCTTGAAGGCCTCGAGTTCCTCGACCGGTTTCTGAAGGTGGCGCAACAGGAGGCCATCGGGTGCCAGTGCGGCGGCTTGAACGGTTTGCCCTTCGCCGGCCAGTTCTTGAAGGAGCTGGGTGCGCTCGATTTTCAGGGTGTTGGTCCGCAGCGTGACCGGCGGGATCGTGTTGACGGCCTCGCACAGGGCCGCCGTTTCATCGGGGCCGAAGCGGTCCAGCCAGCGCCGCACCAGCCACGGGGCAAAAGACTGCGA
>JBAPSB010000175.1:0-18161 GCA_049281435.1 Desulfobacterales bacterium | reverse complement strand
CGGTTGATTAACCGGGTACGAGTTTATATGAAACGCGGCTGCGCCGCTCTCGGGGGCGGTGGTGACGGCAGGTTGCGGTGGTGTGTTTTCATCGATGTGTAACTTTTACAGAATGTCGAGAATTTATATTTCATAATACCAAACCGTTTCCTTGCGCTTGAGCCTATCCACCAAGCGTCCATCAATGGCAATCAAGCCGGTAAATATCAGTCCCATCCCGATAAATACATTCCATTCCAGTTGCTCTCCCATTCCTGAAATCCCATGACCCGGTTGACTGTTTCAGACGTTTGAATAGTTTTCAGTGCCTTCATGTTCCCCTCTGTGGAAATGTCATACCCTCTTAAAAATGGCCTTGCTTATGTTGGTTTGTTCATTAATACCCGTTTGCAGGAGGATTCCGCGACCCGAATTTTGCCATCGGGTGATAGCCAAATCCGGAAAAATTCACCGATATCGGTGGGGATCAGCGAGAAAAAAGGCCTTGATCGGATGGGAAGCGTCTCAAAGGGCTTAGGGCTTCAGGGCGCGCGGCGGTCTTTTAAGATTTCGTTGGAGATGACGATGCGCTGGATTTCCGAGGTGCCCTCGTAGATCGTAAACACCCGGGCATCGCGGTAGTAGCGCTCGACCGGGTAGTCCTGGGTGAAACCGTAACCACCGTGAAGCTGGATGGCCTTGGCGGTCACGCGGTTCACCATTTCCGAAGCGAACAGTTTGGCCATTGACGCCTGGGCGGTGAATTTTTCGCCGCGATCCTTCATTGCCGCCGCCACGTACATCAGCTGCCGGGCTGCTTCGATTTCGGTGGCCATGTCGGCAATGGTCCATCTAAGGCCCTGAAACTTGGAGATCTTGCGGCCGAACTGCTCGCGCTGCTTCATGTATTTGACGGTCGCATCCAGGGCGGCCTGCGCCACCCCGACCGACTGAGCCGCAATGCCGATGCGTCCGCCGTCCAGGGCCTTCATGGCGATCTTGAACCCTTCTCCCTCCCCGCCGAGACGGTTTTCCACCGGCACCCGGCAGTCTTCGAAAATCAGATCGGTCGTGTCCGAGGCCCGCAGGCCCATTTTCTCCTCTTCGCGGCCGACGGTCAGGCCGGGGGCCTTTTTCTCCACCAAAAAAGCACTGATGCCCTTGTGGCGCAGGGACTCGTCGGTCTTGGCGGTCACGATCACCAGCCCCGAGTTCTTGCCGGTGGTGGTAAACCGCTTGGTGCCGTTGATGATGTAATGCTTCTTGTCCCGCACCGCGGCGGTGCTCTGGCTGACCGGATCCGAGCCGGCATGCGGTTCGGTCAGCGCGAACGCGCCGATGAAGCGTCCGGCGGCAAGCGGCTTGAGGTACTTTTGCTTTTGATCTTCGGTGCCGAAGTGCAGCAGGCTTTCGCACACAATCGAGTTGTGGACCGACATGACCACGGCCGTGGCCGCGCAGGCATAGGCCACCTCGGCCAGGGCCGCGACATAGCTCAGGGTGTCGGCCCCCTCGCCCCCGTACTCTATCGGCACCATCATGCCCAGAAGCCCGAGTTCGCCCATTTTCTTGAGATTTTCGGCCGGAAAGGCCTTGGTGCGATCGCGCTCGGCGGCGGTCACGGCCAGGACCTTGCGGGCAAATTCGCGCACCATCGCCCGGATCATCAACTGCTCGTCATTCAAGGCAAATGACATCGTTCATCCTTCGGTTACAACGCGGTTGTCAGCGGTATTTTACGGCAGAAAAAAAGTTTTTTTGCGATCGGCTTCGATGCTGGAACAAAGCCGCCGAACCATGCCGGGCCGTCTCCGACCGGCGAGCGGAGAATAAACCCATTACGCAGGGTAATCGTAGAACCCTTTGCCGCTCTTGCGTCCGAGCCAGCCGGCTTCGACATATTTGCGCAGCAGCGGACAGGGGCGGTATTTCGGATCACAAAATCCGGTGTAAATCGTCTCCATAATGGCCAGGCAGGTGTCCAGGCCGATCAGGTCGGCCAGAGCCAGAGGGCCCATGGGATGGTTCATGCCGAGCTTCATCACCGAGTCGATGTCGTCGCGGCGGCCCACCCCGTGATACAGGCAATAAATCGCTTCGTTGATCATCGGCATCAGGACGCGGTTGGCGATAAATCCGGGATAGTCGTTCGATTCGGCCGGCGTTTTACCGAATTTCAGCGCCAGGTCGCGCGTCGTTTCGAAGGTTTCGTCCGCGGTGGCGAGGCCGCGGATGATTTCCACCAGCTTCATCAGCGGAACCGGATTCATGAAGTGCATGCCGATGACCTTCTGGGGGCGACCGGTTTGGGCGGCGATGCGGCCGATGGGAATCGAGGAGGTATTGGTGGCCAGGATGACCTCGGGTCGGCAGCAGTCGTCCAGGGTGCGGAAAATTTGAAATTTGAGCGGTTCGTTTTCCGTTGCCGCCTCGACCACAAAATCCGCGGCGGTCATGTCCTTCAGGTCGACGCTGGTGCGAATTCTTTTCAGCACGCCCGCTTTTTCTTCGGCGTGCAGTTTACCTTTTTCGACGCTGCGCGCCAAATTTCTGTCGATAGTGGCCAGGCCGCGCTCGACATATTCCGGTTTTATATCGTTCATGATGACCGCCAGCCCGCTTGCCGCGGCCACCTGCGCGATGCCGCTTCCCATTTGTCCCGCACCGATCACACCGAAGGTTTGAATAGTCATGGTCCTCCTCGATTAAAAATTAGGGTTGAACGTTAGGTGTTGCGCGTAACGGGTTGCGAGGCACGGGTTGGTGGTTTGGCATCGATCTGTTTTTCTGCCAATAAACAATCTTTACTTGTGGCCAAAGTCACGATCCGCAACTCCAGCGTCTGAAAAACGGAAACCCGCATCCCGCAGCGCGCAACCCGCATCCCGCAACGCGCAACCCGCAGTTTTTTTACCGTTTAACGACCAAGGCGACCGCCTCGCCGCCGCCCAGGCACAAAGAGGCCAGGCCGATTTTTTTGTCCTGCCGGATCATCTCGTGCAGCAGGGTGACCAGCACCCGGCAGCCGCTGGCGCCGATCGGGTGGCCCAGGGCCACGCTGCCGCCGTTGACGTTGACGATCGACGGGTCGAGGTCGAGCTGCCGCAGGACCGCCACGGTCGAGCCGCTGAAGGCTTCGTTGATTTCGTAGAGATCGACGTCATCCTTGGAGATGCCCTCCTTTGCGAGGCACTTGGGCACCGCCCAGATCGGGGCCACCAGGACGTACTTCATGTCGATGCCGGCCGAGGCCTGCGCGCCGATGGCGGCCATGATCCGGCATCCCAGGGCCTCGGCTTTCTCGCGGGCCATGACCACCACCGCCGCGGCGCCGTCGCTGATGATCGAGGCATTGCCGGCCGTGCCGACCCCGTCCTTCTGGAAGGCCGGTTTCATCCGGGCCAGGGCCTCGTAAGAGGTCTCCCGCGGGCACTCGTCCCGGGCGAAGATGACCGGATCTTTCTTGGGGTGCGAAATTGGCACCGGAACGATTTCATCGGTGAATTTTCCGGCCGAGATGGCTGCCAGGCTCCGGCGGTAGGATTCGGCCGCGTAGCGGTCCTGGTCTTCGCGGCTCACTTCGTACCGGGTGGAACACAGCTCGTTGGACACGCCCATGTGAAAATCGTTGACCACGTCCCAGAGGCCGTCGTGGACCATATGGTCCTGGATCTGGCCGGGGCCCATGCGGTAGCCGAAGCGGGCCTTGTCCAGGTAATAGGGCGCCAGGCTCATGTTTTCCATGCCGCCGGCCACCACCACGTCGGCATCGCCCAACTGGATGGCCTGGGCCGCGAGCATGACCGTCTTCAGGGCCGACCCGCAGACCTTGTTGACCGTGATACATTCCGCGGACCAGGGTAGGCCGGCCTTGACGGCGGCCTGCTTGGCGGGGTTCTGGCCGTAGCCGCACGGCAGGACCTGCCCCATCACGACCTCGTTGACCTCCGCCCCCGCAATGCCGGCGCGCTGAATCGCCGCCGCGATGACGATCGCGCCCAGATCGGTGGCGCCGATGGTCCCCAGCGCCCCGTTGAAGCTGCCCAGGGCCGTTCGCACCGCACTGACAATCACCGCTTCACGCATGATATGGTCTCCTTCCGGAAATTCTGCCGTTTACGGCCCTCTACCCCAACCATGGGATGGGCTCTATGAACGAAGAAAACAGATCTCGAACGTTAACAGCGAACATTGAACCAGAACGTCGAACAAGAAGTCGCTCCGCTCCGGCAATCGAACTCATAAGATGGCCGATTTCTTTTAATCATTCGACGTTGGACGTTCGATGTTCGACGTTATCCGGTCATAATTTTTATGCATCGTAGTGGCCCGAAAGACCGTGTGGTTTAAACCTGGAACCTTTCTCATTCGCCCTTTGCCTTCAGCCTTTCGCCCTTCGCCATTTACTTACCCTTTCCCGTTTGCCTTTCGCCCTCTGCCTTTCGCCATTTACTCACATATTCCGCCGGTAGCGGCCGCCGACCGCATACAGGGCCTGGGTGATCTGGCCCAGCGAGCAGACCCGCACGGTGTCCATCAGTTCGGCGAAGAGGTTGCCATTGTCCAGGGCCGCCTGTTGCAGGCGCTCGAGCGCCCGGGGCGCTTCTTCGGCGTGGGTGCGCTTGAAGTCTTCCAGGCGCTTGAGCTGCGACTCCTTTTCTTCGGTGGTGGCGCGCGCCAGTTCCACGGTTTCGATAAAATCGCCCTGGCCGGCGTGGGGGTCGCGAAACGTGTTGACGCCGATGATCGGCAGCCGGCCGGTGTGCTTCAGGGTTTCGTAGTAAATCGATTCCTCCTGGATCTTGCCGCGCTGGTAGCCGGTTTCCATGGCGCCCAGGACCCCGCCGCGGGTGGTGATGCGGTCGAATTCCATCAAAACGGCCTCCTCGACCAGCCGCGTGAGTTCCTCGATGATGAAGCTGCCCTGGTTGGGGTTCTCGTTCTTGGTCAGACCCCACTCGCGGTTGATGATCATCTGGATCGCCAGGGCGCGGCGCACTGATTCGGTGCTGGGGGTGGTGATCGCCTCATCGAAGGCATTGGTGTGGAGGCTGTTGCAGTTGTCATAGATGGCGATGAGCGCTTGCAGGGTCGTGCGGGCATCGTTGAACTGGATGTCCTGGCTGTGCAGGGAACGGCCCGAGGTCTGGATGTGATACTTGAGCATCTGCGAGCGCGGGGACCCGGCGTATTTCTCGCGCATGGCGACGGCCCAGATCCGTCTGGCGACCCGGCCGATAACGGTATACTCCGGATCCATGCCGTTGGAGAAGAAGAAGGAGAGATTCGGCGCGAAGCTGTCGATCGGCATATGGCGCGAGAGGTAGTATTCGACGTAGGTGAACCCGTTGGCCAGGGTGAAGGCCAGCTGACTGATCGGATTCGCGCCGGCCTCGGCGATGTGATATCCGGAAATCGACACCGAGTAGAAGTTGCGGACATTTTCGGCGATGAAGTATTGCTGAATGTCGCCCATCATCTTGAGGGCGAAATCGATCGAAAAAATGCAGGTGTTCTGGCCCTGGTCTTCCTTGAGGATGTCGGCCTGCACGGTGCCCCGCACATTGGAGAGCGCATCGGCGCGAATGTTCTGGTAGACATCGGGGGCCGGCGGCCGGCCGTTTTCGGCCGTGTAGCGGTCCACCTGCTGGTCGATGGCGGTGTTGAGAAACATGGCCAAAAGGATCGGCGCCGGGCCGTTGATGGTCATCGAGACGGAGGTGTTGGGCGCGCAAAGATCGAAGCCGCCGTAGAGCACCTTGACGTCGTCGAGCGTGCAGATGCTGACGCCCGAGGTGCCGACCTTGCCGTAGATGTCCGGGCGCCGGTCGGGATCATAGCCGTAAAGGGTCACCGAGTCAAAGGCGGTGGACAGGCGCTTGGCCTCGTAATCGGCCGACAGCAGTTTGAAGCGCCGGTTGGTCCGGACCGGATCGCCTTCCCCGGCGAACATGCGCGTGGGCTCCTCGTCGATGCGCTTGAGCGGAAAAACGCCGGCCGTATAGGGAAAACGGCCCGGCACGTTTTCTTCGCGCATCCAGCGGTAGAGTTCGCCGGGGTCCTCGAAGGCGGGCAGCACGATCTTGGGTATTTTCTGGTGCGACAGCGACTCGGTGAAAAGGGGCACGCGGATTTCACGTTCGCGCACCTGGTAGGCCAGTTCGTCCTGGCTGTAGATCTGCTTGACCGTCTGCCATTCCTTCATGACCCGGCGCGACTCATCGGTGATGGTTTCGCGCGCCGCGGCCGCCTCTTCCGCAAGCCGCGCCATTACTTC
Organism: Desulfobacterales bacterium; assembly: GCA_049281435.1. Taxonomy (GTDB): domain Bacteria; phylum Desulfobacterota; class Desulfobacteria; order Desulfobacterales; family SG8-13; genus JARFQH01. Next base: position 11,905 of record JBAPSB010000175.1, on the reverse strand, counting down.
GGCCGGTTCGTCGCCCAGCAATTTCATGGTTTCATCGATGTGCCAGGCGGTGCGCTGGGCGCTGGCCTGCGCGGCGGTCTGCCGGTGGTAGCCTCGCACCGTGTCGGCGATTTCGGCCAGATAGCGGGTGCGCTCGGGCGGAATGATAATCGTCTTGGAGGTCGATGTCCGGCTTTCCGGCCGGGGCAGGACGGAGGTATAGACGACGCCGGTTTTTTGCGCGATGGTATCGAGCAGAGCCTGGTACAGCGCGGTAACGCCGTCGTCGTTGAACCGCGAGGCAATGGTCCCGAAGACCGGCATCTCATCGGGCATCTTGTCCCACGCATTGCGGTTGCGCTGGACCTGCTTGCGGACATCGCGCACGGCATCCTCGCCGCCGCGTTTCTCGAATTTGTTGACGACCACCAGATCGGCAAAGTCGAGCATGTCGATTTTTTCGAGCTGGGAGGCCGCACCGAACTCGCTGGTCATGACGTAGATGGAGACGTCAACCATGTCGGTGATGCGCGAGTCCCCCTGGCCGATGCCGGCCGTTTCGGCGATGACAAGATCGAAGCCGGCCGCCTTGGCCACCAGGACGCATTCGGCCAGGGCGGCGGGGATCTCGGTCTGGGAGGAACGCGTGGCCAGGGAGCGCATGTAAACCCGCGGACTGCCGATGGCGTTCATCCGGATGCGGTCGCCCAGCAGCGCCCCGCCGGTCTTGCGCCGCGAGGGATCGCAGCTGATGATCGCCACGTGGATCTCTTTCAAGTCGTGCAGCAGGCGGATGATCAGCTCGTCGGTCAGGGAAGACTTGCCGGCACCTCCGGTGCCGGTGATGCCGATGACCGGCGTGGTGCGGTCGCCGATAAGCGCGAGCAGCCGGGAGCGCAAATCCGCCAGGTGGCCGTTTTCCTTGGCTTTGGCCTGTTCCACGGCGGTAATCAGGTGGGCCACCATCAGCTTGTTGGCGGGATCGAGGCCGTCGAAGGCAACGCCGGCATCCTTGACGGTCGGAAAATCGATCTGGCGCACCATGTGGTTGATCATTCCCTGCAGACCCTTACTGGCGCCGTCCTCGGGCGAATAGATATTGGCCACGCCGTAGGCCTCGAGTTCCCTGATCTCCTCGGGCACGATGACGCCGCCGCCGCCGGCAAAGACCTTGATGTGGCCGGCGTTTTTTTCCTTGAGAAGATCGACCATGTATTTGAAGAACTCGATATGGCCGCCCTGGTAGCTCGAAACGGCCACGCCCTGGGCGTCCTCTTCGATGGCGGCATCGATGATGTCCTGCACCGACCGGTTGTGGCCGAGATGGATCACTTCCACCCCGGTGGCCTGGAGAATGCGTCGCATGATGTTGATGGCGGCGTCATGCCCGTCGAAGAGCGAGGTGGCGGTAACCACCCGAATGTTGTTTTTGGGCGTGTAAACGGTGACTTCCTGGCTCATACCCCCTCCTGTGACTCGACTCGATCTTTCGGTGGCGCACCGCCGGCCCGGCTATTCCCTCCTGGACGGGCGCTGCGCTCGGCCAGGGGTGTTTTACCGTCAGCCGGCAGTGGGCGTGCACATGCGCAGGATAAATTCGGTTTGTACCGCGATATACTCCTCGATCGTGTAGTACCGGCTGAAAAACCAGCGCCTGAACGTCCACATATGCCCCAGGACCGAAATGTTGTGGGCGGCCATTTCAATCTGGCGCTCGTCGAGGTGCGGCAGCCCGCCGGATGACGCAATACCGGTCAGCACCTCGACAAAAAGACCCGTGATGCGCAGTTCGTTTTCAAGGACTCTTTTCTGCCACTGGTCCGGCAGCGAGCTGGTTTCCTGGTAGATGAGAAGGATGAAGTCGCTCATGCGGTTGCAGACGTGGAAATATTCCCGCATGACCTGGGACAGGACATCACGGCCGCCGGCGGCTTTCGCCAGCGTATCGCTCACCAGGCGCTCGACTTCGACGTGAATAAAGTCGCACACGAGAAAGAGGACATCCTCCTTGGACGCCACGTATTCGTACAGGGACCCGATCGAGAAACCGGCCGCCTGGGCGATCTGGCGCGTGGTGGTCTTGTGAAAACCGTTTTTGATGAACAGGTTGACCGCGGCATCGGCGATCTGGCGCCGGCGCCGATCGACGAGGGCCGGGTTTTTGATCTGGGTCGGGATGTCCTTTGTGCGGCTGGCTTTCTGCATGACGGGTCTTCCACCTGCCGACCGGGGTTGGTTCGGCGCTGCGATTACCGGCGTTAGATCGAGAAATCCGAGCGAGCGCTCATTCAAATGGTTAGCATGCCGATTCATTTAATGTCAAGGATTTACACGACAAACAGTTGTCCGGCGCGATGGGGCGCCCCGTTTTTTCCAGCACCGTATATGATTGAAATAAAAGAAAGAAATTATTTTTAGTCCCCTTTTGCCGACCGGGGAAACCTTTCAAAGAAACCTGTTGACAACCGTGGGACCGTGCAGTTAATTTATAGCTATCTGAGCGAGCGCTCGTTCAATATATAGGCTTCAAGATAAAGGTTTTGGCAAGGCCGGAGCGAGGCGGCTGTATACGTTATACGCCGCCGACCGACACCAGCAACCAAAATTTTTATCTTGGAGCCTACAGAATCCGGAGGCAAGGAGGTTGCTGTGGATTTCGATCTGAACAGAGAACAGGAGATGATCCGCAAGGAGGTCCGACGGTTTGCCGAGAGTGAAATCGCCCCGCTGGCCGTTGAACTGGACGAGAAAGAAGAATTTTCGCCGGAACTCACCCGCAAGATGGGCGAGATCGGTCTCTTCGGAATGTTCGTGTCCGAGGATTACGAGGGTCAGCAGCTCGACTATCTCTCCTATATTATTGCCGTGGAGGAAATTGCCCGCGTCGACGGATCGCAGGCCGCGACCATCGCCGCCGGCAACTCGCTGGGGATCGGTCCGATCAACTACTTCGGCACTGCGGAACAGAAGAAAAAATACCTTCCGGCTCTGTGCCGGGGCGAGGCCCTGTGGGGATTCGGCTTGACGGAGCCGACGGCCGGCTCCGATGCCGGCGGCAGCCGGACCACGGCAGAATTAGACGGCAACCAGTGGGTTTTGAACGGCTCGAAGATCTTCATCACCAACGCCGCCTGCGACATGTCGATGGGCGTCACGGTGCAGGCCATCACCGGCAAACGGCCCGACGGCCGGCCGGAATACACCTGTTTTCTGGTGGAGCACGGCACGCCGGGTTTCAAGGCCGTGGCGATGCACCGCAAGATGATGTGGCGCTCCTCCAACACGGCCGAACTCTACTTCGACGAGGTTCGCATTCCCGCCCAAAACATTCTAGGCCGCCAGGGAGACGGATTTCACCAGATGCTCAAAACCCTGGATGGCGGCCGGCTCTCGATTGCCGCCATGGGGTTGGGCGGGGCGCAGGGCGCCTTTGACATAGCGCTCAAATATGCCCGCGAGCGGGAGCAGTTCGGCCAGCCTATTTCGAAGTTTCAGGCCATTGCCTTCAAGTTGAGCGACAGCGCCGTTGAAATCGAATGCGCCCGCAACCTGCTCTACAAGGCCTGCTGGCTCAGGGACCAGCACCGGCCTTTCGAGAAGGCGGCCGCCATGGCCAAGCTTTACTGCTCCGAGGTCATGGGCCGGGTGGCGGATCATGCGGTCCAGATTCACGGCGGCTATGGATTGATGAAGGACTACCATGTGGAACGGTTTTACCGGGACCACAAGCTGCTGGAGATTGGCGAGGGGACCTCGGAGGTTCAGCGGATTGTGATTTCTCGGTATATCGGAATATAATCTGCCGTAAAATCGCCCCGCTATTTTACGGCAGATTATATGAAACGCGGCTTCGCCGCTCTTGGGGCGGTGGGTGGTTTGGCGGGTATTTGTACGGCGGGTGGAGAAGTGGCCGGTGGGTGAAGAGGGTCCGTCGGTTTTTTGGACCGGGTGCGGGTTGATATGAAACGCGGCTTTGCCGCTCTTGGGGCGGTGGGTGGTTTGGCGGGTATTTGTACGGCGGGTGTAGAAGTGGCCGGTGGGTTAAGAGGGTCGGTCGGTTGCCGGGATCGGGTATCTCAGGAACCTGTTCCCCTGGAACATTACAAGAGTACCTTGCCACGACAAGCATTCTGGAATGTGCCTATTCTGGATTTTCGAAAAGAATCCATGAAAGAGAAGGAAAGTGATATCCATCATTCCATCGTGCCGCTTTTCCTCAAGCAATTTCCCAGCGGGGGTTGGAGCGGCGGCGGGTCCTTAAGGTCAGAATCTTTCAGCGGAGGGGGTGATCATGGGGGAGGAGGTTTTACTCAGAAACGAGGTGGACGGGGTTTTGACGCTGACCCTGAATCGTCCCGCGGTGATGAACAGTTTGAACTTCGCGCTGCTGCGCGCGCTGGCCGCTGAAATCGAGGCCGTGCGGTTCCGGGCCGATGTGCGGGTTCTCATCGTTACGGGAGCGGGCGAGAAAGCGTTTTGCGCCGGTGCGGACCTCAAGGAGCGGGCCGGTTTGAGCCCGGGAAAAGTGCGGGAATACATCTACACGATCCGCAATCTGTTCACCGCCGTCGAATATCTGGGCAAACCGGTGATTGCCGCGGTCAACGGCATTGCGCTGGGCGGCGGCACCGAGCTGGCGCTGGCCAGCGATATTCGGGTGGCCGCCGCAACGGCGGGGATGGGGTTGACCGAAACCCGCCTGGCCATCATTCCGGGGGCGGGCGGCACCCAGCGGTTGCCGCGGCTGGTGGGCAAGGGCAAAGCCAAGGAACTGATCTTCACCGGTCGGCGGGTGGATGCCGCCGAAGCGCTGGACATCGGCTTGGTGAACAAGGTCTGCCCGCCGGCGGAATTGCTGGAGGAGTGCCGGAAGATGGCCGCCATGATCTGCGAAACCGGTCCGGTGGCCATCGAGCAGGCCAAGTACGCCATCAACTACGGGCTCGAAACCGACCTGCACACCGGCTTGGCCATCGAGTCAAATGCGTACTGGGTTTGTATTCCGACCGAAGACCGCCTGGAGGGGCTGGCCGCCTTTCGCGAGAAACGCAAGCCGGTGTTCAAGGGGAAGTAGGGAAAAGTTAGGCTGTTGGCCGGTTTGTCCGTTTGCCCGTTGTGTTTCGCTGCTGTGGGGTTGAGCCGGGGGGAGGTCAGCTGTTTCGGTTTTCGTGAACAGCGCTGGTCGCCCAAATATGAACTTGTTTTCAGGTGAGGTGAAAAGATGACTGAATACGATTATTGGAAGATATTTCCACGCATGCCGCGCAAGGTGACGATAGGCGACATAACCGTTAGGGACGGGTTTCAGCACCTGGAAAAATTTATTTCCACGCGCGCGAAGATTTTTTACGCGCAGGAGATGATTTTCGCCGGCTGCCGCAACATCGAGGTCACCAACCTTGGAAACCCATACCTCATGCCGCAGTTCAGCGATGCCGAGGAGGTGCTGGCCTCTTTGAGGAGCGATCTCTTCAAAAAACGCTGCGCCAAGCGCGGCATCGAGCCCGAGGATGTGTGCATCACGGCCGTGACGATCAGGGAAGGGGCTATCGACCAGGCCATCCGGCTCAAGGAGAAGGGGCTCGGTCCGGACCGCTGCCTGATGATGGTTTCCACCGAAGAGGAACACCATTTCGCCAATTCCGGCACGACCCTGCCCGAATACTGGAGGGAAGCCGAGCGGGCAATCAAGAAGTGCCGGGATGCGGGCCTGAAGATGTGCGGCACGGTCAGCACCATCTGGGGCAGCCCGATTGCCGGGGCCACCGAGCTGAAGGATGCCGTGGAGTTCACCAAGCGCTGGCTTGAAATCGGCGCTTCCGACATCGAACACGCCGATCACGACGGCAGCGCTTCGGCGCCGGAAGTCTACCGCTATTTTTCGATGATCCTGGACGACATTCCGGACACCTCCGTTCACATCGCCCATTTTCATGAAACCAAGCGCGTGGCCGCCGCATCGGTCCTGGCCGCGCTGCAGGCCGGCATCACCCATTTCGAGGCCACCATGGGCGGCATGGGCGGGCAGCCGGCCAACTTCCTGGATGACTGTCCGGTGCCGGGTACCGGCGAGTACTACTACGAAGACCCCCGCTACGTGGGCTTGACCTGCCTGGAGGACATGCTGGTTCAGATCGACGAGATGGGCATCAGCCACGGCTACGACATCGACCGGGTGCTCTGGCTCGGCCGGCAGATCGAACGCACTGCGGGCAAGCGGCTGCGCAGCGAGGCGGTCATAAACGGCCGGACCCTGAAGGAAGGCCATCCGGAATTTGCCCGTCCCGGCCTGCGGAAACGCAAGGAAAAACTGGGCGAACAGCCGGGACAGAAACTTCCCGGCGAGTGGGGCGCTGCAGCGGTGCTGCCGGAGAAATACCGGTAGGGGGGTGCCGGTTAGCCGGTTGGCCCGTTGAGCCGGTTTGGCTCGTTGGCTGGTGGGCTGTGGTGCACGTAAAGTATGCCTCGCCGAAATTCCCGCCCTGCGGGATCGGCCAGTTAGTTGCAAGTTGGCGGGTTGGAGTGGCCGTGCTGCTCATCCTCTGCCGATAGGAGTGCCGGTTGCTGCTTGGGCTGGCGGGTGGTCTTCACCGCCGCACTTGGCAGTCGGGACCCCCCTGAACGATGTGGTCGACGACGGTATAAAGCCAACCAGATAACCGCTCGAACTGTGTCATAACGGAGGGTGCAATGGCATCGATGCCGGATGATATCGGAGAGTTGTCGCAGAAGGACCTGGCCCGTTTGTTGATGGACCTGTTTCATCGCATCGTCATTCATTACGGGCTGTGGTTTACCGAGGTGCGGCACCAGATGGGAATGGAAGCGGCCCTTTCGGCCCTGGCGACGGCGTCTGAACGGAGCCGGGGCATTCAGCTCAAGCGATTGTCCGAACAGCTGGGGTTTGCCTTGGAGGACGGCGTGCCCGCGCCGCTGTTGACCCTGCCGAAGGCGTCGCTGCTTGCGCTGCTGGACGCCGTGGCGGTGAACTGGCTGGCCAACGACGGGGTCTGGTTCCAGGCGGTCGAATTCGAGCACGGCATGAACGATGCCAAGCGCTGCAATGACTCCTGCTGGGCCCATTTCTCACCGTTCGAGGCCTGGTCGATCAAGCGGTTGCTCGATCTGGTCGACCGCCCCGGCCTCGCGGGGCTGAAAAAGGCGCTGCAATACCGGCTTTACGCCCGCATCAACACCCAGTCCTTTATCGATGAGGGGCCCGAGAGTATTGTTTTTCGCATGGATGCCTGCCGGGTGCAGGCGGCGCGCCAGCGCAAGGGCCTCGATGATTACCCCTGCAAAACCGGCGGCCTGGTGGAGTACACCTATTTCGCCCGGGCGATCGATCCGCGCATCACCACCGAGTGCATCGCCTGCCCGCCGGATTCGCATCCGCAGGATTACTTTTGTGCCTGGCGCTTCCACATCGGTGCCCATCCATAACCGGCATCTTTCGGCCCGGGTCCCGCAAGCATTGCGGGACGGTTGCAAATTCGCTGCGGCCTTGGCCGGGACCGAAATCCACCATTTCCGGACGGCCACGATTCTTTGGATTTGAGCATTCCGGAAATCAGCGGAGGGCAGCTTCGTGAAAGCCATGATTTTGAAACAGCTGTGCAACCTGGCCGAGAACAGGTCGCCCCTGGTGCCGGTCGAGATAGCGCCGCCGGTGCCGGGAGCCGGAGAACTGCTGGTCAGAGTGTCCGCCTGCGGCGTATGCCACACCGAGCTGGATGAAATCGAAGGCCGCACGCCGCCGCCCGCCTTTCCGGTGGTGCCGGGCCATCAGGTGGTGGGACGGGTCATTCAAAACGGCCCGGGGGCCGGCCGGTTTCGAGTCGGCGACCGCGTGGGTATCGCCTGGATCAACGCCGCCTGCGGGTGGTGCCGGCACTGCCGCAACGGTGAGGAAAACCTGTGCGAGGCCTTCGTGGCCACCGGCCGGGACGTTCACGGCGGTTACGCCGAGTTCACGACAGTCGGCCAGGACTTCGCCCACCGGATCCCCGAAGCCTTCACCGACGGCGAAGCGGCGCCGCTGCTGTGCGCCGGGGCCATCGGCTGGCGCTCGTTGCGGCTGACCGGACTCGAGAACGGTCAAAATCTCGGGTTGACCGGTTTCGGTGCGTCCGCCCACCTGGTGTTGAAAACCGTGCGCCACAAATATCCGGACGCACAGGTCTTCGTCTTTGCCAGAAGCCCGCGGGAGCAAGCGTTTGCCCTCGACCTCGGGGCCGTCTGGGCCGGTGGCAGCCAGGAGGCGGCGCCGGAAAAACTGCACTGCATCATCGACACCACGCCGGCCTGGAAGCCGGTCGTGGCGGCGCTCGAGAACCTGGCGGCCGGCGGCCGGTTGGTGATCAACGCCATTCGCAAGGAGGAGGCCGACAAGGATGCGCTCTTGGCCCTCGATTATCCGCGGCACCTGTGGATGGAAAAAGAAATCAAGAGCGTGGCCAACGTGGCGCGGCAGGACGTCCGTGAATTCCTGCAGGTGGCGGCCGAGATTCCTCTAAAGCCCGAGGTGCAGGAGTACCGTCTCGAAGACGCTAATACGGCGCTTGTGGAGTTGAAAGAGGGTAAGATCAGGGGGGCAAAGGTCCTCACAGTTGCAACCGGCGAAACTAAACAAAGGTGGGCGCCTCCACCCGGATGAACGGTCGCCAACGGCGGCTGAAACTTGCCGCCAACTGTCTCTAAGACCGGACCATGCCCGTCTTTGAATGATGACGCCTGGTAGGGGCGAAAGATTTTTCGCCCCTACGCCGGTCGCTGTTTTGGCAGCACCAGGTTCAAGACCACCCCGCTGATTCCGGCCAGTCCGATCCCGCCCAGGGTGAACAGTGTCATTCCCCCGATGCCGAATACCAGAATGACGGCGACGATGATCATGTTGCGCGCCTCGGTCAGGTCATCTCCGGCCCTGACCATGGTGTTCAGTCCCACGACCGTGATGGCGCCGAAAAGCAGCAGCATGATGCCGCCCATGACCGGCACCGGAATCGTCTGCAGCAGAGCCCCCAATTTTCCGACAAAAGCCAGCAATATGGCAAAAACAGCCGCCCAGGTCATGATGCGGGGGTTGTACATGCGGGTGAGAGTGACCGCACCGGTCACCTCCGAGTAGGTCGTGTTGGGCGGACCGCCCAGAAACGAGGCCAGGCTCGTGGCCAGACCGTCGCCGAGCAGGGTGCGGTGAATGCCCGGATCCTCCAGGTAGTCCTTGCCCGTGACGCTGCCGATGGCCAGGATGTCCCCGAAGTGTTCGATGGCCGGCGCGATCGCCACCGGGACGATGAAGATGACGGCCTCCAGGTTCCAGCGCGGGAAGACAAAGTTCGGCACGGCCACCCAGGCGGCCTTTGCGACCGGTGACAGGTCGATCAAACCGAAGAAGATCGAGAGCAGGTAACCAAATCCGACGCCGATCAGAATCGGTATCAGCCGCAGCAGCCCGCGGCCCAGAAGCGAGACGAGGACGGTGGCCGCAAGGGTCGACATGGACACGATCAGGGCGGTCTTTTCAGGCACCAGCACGGCCGATCCATCACCGGTCTTGCCGATGGCCATGTGGACGGCCACCGGTGCCAGGATCAGGCCGATCACCATGATGACCGGGCCCACCACCACCGGGGGCAGGATGCGATTTAAAAAACCGCGTCCGAAAAACTTGACGCCGATGCTCAGCAGTATGTAGACCCCGCCGGCCGCGGCCAGGCCACAGAGGGTGGCCGGGATGCCCCAGGTCTGAACGCCGTAGATGATGGGGGCGATAAAGGCGAAGGAGGACGCCAGAAAAACCGGCACCATCCGTTTGGTTACCGCCTGAAACACAAGGGTGCCCGCACCGGCGGTAAACAGGGCCACGTTGGGATCGAGGCCGGTCAGCAGCGGGACCAGTACCAGGGCGCCGAAAGCGACAAAGAGCATCTGGGCCCCCACCAGCGGGCCCTTGTATCCGAGATAGGTTTCAGTGGGTGCATCCGTCTGCGGCATGGTGTCTTCCTCCTTACGGGGTCGGGTTGATCGGTGCCGATGCGCACACTATTTCGTCCCGAAAATCTTGTCGCCGGCATCGCCGAGTCCTGGAAGGATATATCCGATATCGTTAAGCTTTTCGTCGATAGCGGCCACGTAGATGTCCACGTCGGGATAAACTTTTTCGATGCGCTGGATCCCTTCCGGGGCCGCGACGAGAAAAAGGCCCTTGATGATTTTGCACCCGGCGGTTTTCAGCAAGGTGATCGTCTCCACCACGGTGCCGCCGGTGGCCAGCATGGGATCGAGAATCAGCGCGATCCGTTCCCCGATCGCACCGGTCAGTTTAACGTAATATTTGACCGGCTCCAGGGTTTCCTCGTTACGGTAGAGCCCGACGACACTGACCTTGGCGGAGGGAATCAGGTTCAGGACGCCGTTCATCATGCCGAGCCCGGCCCTTAGGATCGGCACGACCGTGATCTTCTTGCCCTTTATTCTTTCCACTTCCACCGGACCGGCCCACCCTTGAATGATTTCCTTCTCGGTTTCCATGTCCTTGGTGGCTTCGTAGGTGAGCAGGTTGCCCAGTTCGGATGCCAGATCGCGAAAATCCTTGGTCGTGACATTCTGTTCCCGCATGAGCCCCAGCTTGTGTTTGATAAGGGGGTGGCTGACCACATGGACCGGCATTGAGTCTCCTTGGGTGCGTGTTTAGATGAATTATTTTACGCTTTTGGTAAGAGGCAGGAAGAAGGCGGGGCGGCCGCAGTGCGGCGTCCCCGCCTTCAAATGGCTCGGTGCACTCAAATATAGGGAAAATATCGGGATGTCAAGAAAGTAGATGCCGCGCTGGCGGGATCACCACGTGCCCAGGGGCCGGGTCACGGTAAAGTGATACGGGTCGGTGACCAGCTTCTCGGTTGCCGTCGGAATGGTTTTGGAGATTGCGGTAAAGGGAATCGAAAGCACGAACACAGCCGATCCGAGAACGGTGGCCGCGGCGCCCAGGGGCCGCATGACCAGGAGATCATAGGTCATGGAACCGGCACTGGGGTTGGCTTCCTCAACCTCGGCCTGGGCCATCACCTGGCTGCCGACGGGAATGAGAACCAGGGACAGCGCGATTAAAAGAACCGTGGATTGTTTGATCAATTTATGCATATAGTCCTCCTCTATCCTTTGTGATTGCCGATCAAAACGACCATACCCATCCGATTCAAAATTAATCCGTATTATACTATAGTGGGAGTTAGTTGACAAATTTTCTTACTGACACGGGTCCATCGTCCGGCCGGAACACGCTGAATTTTTTTCCATCTATCGCCGGGGGGCGGGCCAAAACGAGGCAAGATGCCTGATTCTACGCCCGACGGGTCGCAGACGATCGAAGTGGCCGCCGCCCTGCCGGTCTATACCACCTTCACCTACCGTCTGACGGACGACCTCAAAGACCGGGCGGGCCCCGGCATGAGGGTCCTGGTTCCTTTCGGGCGGCGCCGGGTCACCGGCTACGTGCTCGGTTTCCAGTCGCCGCCGCGGAAAATGGACATAAAACCGGTACTGGACCTGCTCGACGAGGTGACGCTTTTCCCGGAAACGATGGTCCCTTTTTTCCGCTGGATCGCCGACTATTACATCCATCCCATCGGCGAGGTCATCAAGTGTGCGTTGCCCGGCGGGCTGAACAGTTACGATTTTGCCACGCTGTCCATTACGGAGGCCGGGCGACGGGCCCTGCAACAGGAGGCCGCAGGCACAGAGGCCCGGGTGCTGGAACTGGTCGAAAAGAGCCGGCGGCGGTTGGTGGACATCGGCCCGGCGCTGGAAGGCCGGGTGCCGCGCACCCTTTTAAGAACGCTTGAAAATCGCGGCTGGGTCTCCATGGGCCGTGAGCTGCGAGGCGATCGGATCGGGGCCAGAAACGAGACGTTCGTCGGCCCGGCGC
>JBAPSB010000174.1:0-2199 GCA_049281435.1 Desulfobacterales bacterium | reverse complement strand
GCGTTTGGCGGGTCGGCTTTTCTGGCGTACCTGGCCTGGGAAAGCATTCGGTTCAAGGGGGTTGGCGTCGTGCAGGAGGCGCCGCGACGACCCCACGGCCTGCGCAAGGGAGTGATCGCTAATTTTTTTAATCCGAGCCCCTATCTCTTCTGGTTTTCGATCGGGGCGCCGATGGTGCTGAAGGCCGCCGATACCGGTTATGGGTCGGCGGCCTTGTTTATCGGCGGGTTCTACTTGTTTCTGGTCGGCTCCAAGCTGGCCGTTGCGGTGCTGGTGGGCCAAAGCCGCCGGTTCCTGCAAAGTTTCGTCTACGTCATGGTCGTGCGTCTGCTCGGAGTTGTTCTGGTGCTGTTTGCCGGAGTTTTCTTTAAAGACGGCCTTTTTTACTGGGGAATTCTCGGGTAAACGACCCGACTTGATCCCGGGTCGTCTCACCGCTCGCTCACGTTAAATACGGCCTTTGTGATACAATATCGAATCGGCGGGCAGGTGTGTGGCATTTTCGACGTGTCTCGACGACCTCGAGCGAGGCCAGTGGACACGTAACAAGGTTCATGGTTCATGGTTCAAGGTTCATGGTTCAGCGACGCCTCCGGCCGCCCAGTCTAATCATACAAGAAACTTGTAAGCTTTCGGGAAAAATTCCAAATCGCAAATAACAAAGGCCAAATAAACATGCGAAAACAAAAGATCTTGCGGGTCCTGATTCCGCTGCTCCTCGGGGCGGTTGTTTCTGTGCGCCCGATGCCTTGTGCGGCGGAATTTTATCGGTTTGTCACCCGGGATGGCGCGGTTCATTATGTGGGCGACCGCAGCCAGGTGCCCGAAGAGTACCAGCAGGAAACCAAGGTCTATACGGAACGATACGACCATCTTTCCGACGACGAGAAAGCGGTTATGCAACAAAAAGACCGTGACGCCGATGCCGACCGCCGACGGGAGGAACAGCGGCTCAGCGCGCAGCGTGAAGAGCAGGAGCGTCTGAAACGGCTGGAAACCGATGTCACCATTATTGCCGACCAGGTGCTGGTGCCGGTCACCATCGGCTATGGTCGCAAGGAAACCGAGGCCTTGTTTCTGCTCGATACCGGGGCTTCCCAACTGGTGCTTTTCGACGAACTGGCCCGGCGCCTGAACGTCGTGTCAAACCGCAAAGGGCTTTCCATGGTGGCCGGTGGCAACCTCATCGAAACCGACCTGATCATCCTCGATTATCTTAAGCTCGGACCGCTCGATTTAAAAAATGTCGATGCAACGGTGATCAAGCACGACGCGCAGCCGGACAATGCGGTTCGTTTTAGCGGTCTGCTGGGAATGAACATTTTGCGCAATTCTGGCTACACCATCGACTTCGAGAACCAGAAGCTTCGCTGGCAGCCGTCGGATTAACACCCCATTCGCCGGAAGCCGGTGCACCCCGCCCGGCGCTCGGGGCGGAAAAGCAAAATATTTCCCGAGTGGCTCGACATTCAAAATTACGACCGTATGTTATCGGAAACCATCCTTTGACACCAGTCGATATGTGCCACTGGATGTGCCTTGCAGACGGGCCGATATCCGGCGCAATCTTGTGGAATTATTTCTTACCGTGACCCTTATTCGCAGGCTGTGACGGCCCGAAAGGCCCTGTGCGTGGGGGAGTACTTTTTTGCTGTGGAGGAGCGATGAACACACGATATTACAAATTCAAGCTGGCGATCGGCATACTGATGGCTTTCGGATTGGCAGCCACCGCGGCCGTGGCCGCCGGGACGCCCAAGGAGATGGGGGGCTGGGAACTCGGCAGCCCTTACAACAAACACTACAAGGCCAGCGAACTGGATTCGTTAAGGGCCGAGGTGGTCAAGGTGGCGGAGGTCGTGCCCATGGCCGGCATGGCGCCCGGCGTTGCGTTGCAGGTCAAGGAATCCGGGGACGAGGTCGTCGAAGTGCAGGTGTGCCCGAGCTGGTACATCGAGCCCGGTAACATTGGTTTGAAACGGGGCGACAAGGTAAAAATTCGCGGCGTCTGGGCCGAAATCGACGGTCGCGATGTTTTTCTGGTTTCCAAGATTAAAAAAGGGGATTATTTTACGCTCAAGGTCCGGTTGACCAAGGATGGCACGCCTTTCTGGACCATGTCGCCCGAAGAGTTGGCCAAGGAAAAGCAGGCCACGGAAGATTGACGGAGAAGGGCTTTTAGGCCGCGCGGTGTTCAGC
>JBAPSB010000173.1:0-19712 GCA_049281435.1 Desulfobacterales bacterium | reverse complement strand
GAACCCGTCTGATGTTCTGCTGGCGCTCCGCCATCATGCGGCTGCGTCCGCTCAGGGTCCAGGCATCGGGGGAAGAAATTTTAAAAGGCTGCGACGGGGCGGCGCGGCGGCCGGCCGCGTGCAGATGGAGCGCCGCCGCGATGGCCGCGGCAATCTCACCGGCGGCCGGCTCGGCCGTTGCGGCGGGTCGCGGCGTGGCCAAAAGCCCGTTAGCCGGCTCTTTGGCCGTTTCAGGCGGGGTGCGGCGGCCCTCCAGCCACTGGAAGATCCGCCCCGAGAAGAGGATGCCCACCATCAACAGCGTCAGTACGATGAAGATGCCGAAGAACCGGATGAAAAGGGTCCCCAGGGCATAGCCCCAGAAGGAGTCCCGCGGCCCGCCGGTGAGGCGGATATGTCCGTCGGCGACGCCGTCCGCATCGAAGGGGCCGCCGTCGGTGACCGGCACCACCAGTTCCTGCACCCTGTCCGGATGATCGATATTTTCACCCTGCGCGTCGCGGATCCAGGGGCTCTGCAGGTGCGGATTGAAGACGTAGAAGGCCGTCGACCGGGTGAAAAAGTCGGAGAGTATCGACACCCGGATATTGCCGCCGACCGGCACGTCCTCGACCAGGATATCGAACAGGGCCGACTTGAAGTTTTTTACATCCACCTCGGGCCGCGTGGCGGTCTCGAAATCCACGCTCCGGACCTCCGCCAGGCGGCCGCCGGCCACGCGAAAATCAATGGTGACGCTGCTACTCTTGGCGCGCGGGATCAGCTTGGCCGTCACCGTGTCGTTGTTACGGGTGAACTCGGGCCGGGGCTTTTCGACATCCTCGCCGACGATGAACGACTGGGCCCGGTCGGGCTGCACCAGCAGAAGCGCGGGTGCGACGGCCAGAAACATCGCCACGGCCCTTGCATACCAGATCATGGATTGGCGTCTCATACCCCCTCCTATTGGAACATGGCGATGAACATGCCGGCGGCGGCGGCCGAACCGATCACCCCCGCCAGGTTGGGCCCCATGGCATGCATTACCAGCCAGTTGTCCGGGTCGGCCTTGAGCCCCTCGGAATGCGACACCCGGGCCGACATCGGCACGGCCGACACGCCGGCCGAGCCGATTAGCGGGTTCAACTTTTCCTTTAAGAAAAAGTTCATGATGTGCACCGTCAGGATGCCGCCGAAGGTGCAGACCACGAAGTCTACCAATCCGAACCCGAAGATCAGCAGGGGTTTCAAGCTCAAAAATTTTTCGGCCTCCATGGTCGCGCCCACCGAGAGCCCCAGGAAAATGGTGACGATGTTCATCAGGGCGTTCTGGGCGGTGTCCGAGAGGCGCTTGACGACGCCGCACTCGCGCATGAAGTTGCCGAACATGAACATGCCCATCAGGGGCGCCACGGCCGGGATGAGCATGATGATCAAAACGGAGGCGATGAGCGGGAAGAGCAGTTTTTCGGTGCTCGAGACCGGGCGCAGCTGCCGCATCTTGATCCGGCGCTGGGCCGGGGTGGTCATCAGGCGCATGATCGGCGGCTGGATCAGGGGCACCATGGCCATGTAGGAATAGGCGGCCAGGGCGTTGGCGCCCAGCAGGTGCGGGGCGAGTTTGGCGGTCAGATAGATCGTCGTCGGCCCGTCGGCACCGCCGATGATGCCCACCGACGCGGCCTCCTTGAGGGTGAAGCCGAAGACCAGGGTCCCGATGTAGGTGATGAACACACCCAGCTGGGCGCCGGCGCCGATGATCAGGGTTTTCGGATTGGCGATCAGGGGCCCGAAATCGGTCATGGCGCCCAGGCCCAGGAAGATCACGCAGGGGATGATTTCCCACTCGATGCCGTATTTGTAGAAAGCGCGGATGAGTTCGGGCGCCCCGTGCTCGGTGAACCCCATGAGCGGCACGAGCGGAAAATTGACCAGGAAGATGCCGAAACCGATCGGCACCAGCAGCAGGGGTTCGTAATTCTTGGCCACCGCCAGGTAGAGAAAGACAAACGCGACCCCGAGCATGACAACCTGCTTGAGCATCAGATTCGGCAGTCCGGTCTGGGTGGTGAGGATGCTGATCAGCAGCTCGTAGACTTGGTCCCAGGACATGGCGCAGTCTCCTTGAATTATAGTGGAATGTTCCCGTGTTTCTTGGACGGGTTCGCATCGCGTTTGGTCCGCAGCATCTGCAGGGCCTGGATGATCTTCGGACGGGTGTCGGCCGGGTCGATGATCTCGTCGATGTACCCCAGCTCGGCGGCCTTGTAAGGATTGGCGAATTTGTCGCGGTACTCCGCGACCAGCCTTTGGCGCTCTTGGCCCGGATCCGCGGCATTCTTTATTTCCGAGCGGTGGATGATGTTGACCGCCCCGTCGGCGCCCATCACGGCAATTTCGGCCGTCGGGTAGGCCATGACCCAGTCGCCGCGGATGTGCCGGGAACTCATCACGCAGTAAGCCCCGCCGTAGGCCTTGCGGGTGATGACGGTGATGCGCGGCACGGTGGCCTCGCAGAAGGCGTAGATCAGTTTGGCGCCGTGCTTGATGATGCCGCCGTGTTCCTGGTGGGTGCCCGGCAGAAATCCCGGCACGTCCTCGTAAATGATCAGCGGGATGTTGAAGGCATCGCAGAAGCGCACGAAGCGGGCGCCCTTGATCGATGCATCGACATCCAGGCAACCGGCGATCACGCTCGGCTGGTTGGCGATGATGCCCACCGGCATCGTGTCCAGGCGCGCGAACCCGACCACGATGTTCCGGGCATAGTGCTGGTGGACTTCGAAAAAGTACCGGTCGTCGATGTTGGCGCGGATGATATCGCGGATGTCGTAGGGCTTGTTGGGCTCGGCCGGGACCACCTCCCGCAGAGCCGGTTCGTGGCGCTGCGGGTCATCGGCGGTCTCCAGGCGCGGCGGGTCCTCCATGTTGTTCTGCGGCAGGAAGCTCAGCAGTTCGCGGATGCCTTCGAGGCAGGCGCTGTCGTCGGCTGCCGCGAAGTGGGCCACGCCGCTGACGGCGTTGTGGGCCATGGCGCCGCCCAGGTCCTCCTTGGTGACGACTTCGCCGGTGACGGCCTTGATGACCTCCGGGCCGGTGATGAACATGTGGCCGGTTTTCTCCACCATGAAGATCCAGTCAGTCAGGGCCGGCGAATAGACCGCTCCGCCCGCCGAGGGGCCCATGATGGCGGTGATCTGGGGCACGACGCCCGAGGCCATGACGTTGCGCAAAAAGATGTCCGCGTATCCGGCCAGGCTCATGACCCCTTCCTGGATGCGGGCGCCGCCCGAATCACAGAGGCCGATGACCGGACTGCCGACCTTCATGGCCGTTTCCATCACCTTGCAGATCTTTTCGGCATGGGACAGCGAGAGCGAGCCGCCGAACACGGTGAAGTCCTGGGCGTAGACGAACGCCCGGCGGCCGTGAATCAATCCGTGACCGGTCACAACCCCGTCGCCCGGGACTTTCTGGTTCTGCAGGCCGAAATCCGCGCAGCGGTGTTCCTTGAAACGGTCCATCTCGGTGAAAGTGCCCGAGTCGAAGAGTTTTTCAATCCGTTCGCGGGCGGTCATTTTGCCGCTTTCGTGCTGTTTCCGGATGCGTTCGTCACCACCGCCCTTGGCGGCCTGCCTGTTCTTTTCGTCCAGTGTCGCGATCAACTTGGCGCTATCCATGTCTGCTCCTTATTCTTCCGGTGTAAATTCAGGCGGAGATGTCGCCGGCTTCCCGCTGCCGGCGCACGCCCGATCGCCGGCCGTATTGCGGCCGGGGCGCCGCTGCCCTGTCACTTCGTGAATCGATCGGGTTGACGATCAGTGCCCCGGCGCTTGCCGCGTCGAAGAAATCATTGCAACGGCGGTCATCCCGAGATGTGAAAACAACCTCACCGGAGCGGTAATCGGGGCGGGCCACCGGTGATTACTTCGGACGGGACGGCGGTTTGCAGCTGCAAGGGCTGCGATGCGAAGGCGATCCGTTGGTCGATCGGCGTTCAGACGGATAAAGGGGTGGCCGCTTGAAATCGCGTGCGGCCGGCATGTGAGTGGGTCTGCCTGAAACGGCGGTGGGGAGAGCATCATCCACGGAAACAGCCGGTTCGCGGTGCAGATCGTTGACCCACACCCCTCTGGCATGCAAAGACCGCCGGCCTCCCGTCGTGACGGCCGACACGTCGGTACAAACCTCCTGTTTAGAGCTTGCGAGAAAATAAATGGGTAAGTTATTTTCGAGCGAGCCCTTAGCCAGTGTTGATGATCTTCTTGCTGTCGATCGAATCGATGGCGGGCGACTCTATCAGGCGATTTTAAATTTATCAACAGTGGAAATCGAAATCGAGAAAATATCAGGGAGGCATGGAATCGAAAAGACACCGGATCGGGCCGGGAAATCGGAGCCGGTTCATGAAGTTTTTTAATATATTACATTATTCCAATACCTTACGAAGGTTTATAAAGTTGCTGCGGTCAAAGCCGAGGGTTTTGAAGAAAGACAGCAGGTCGGTCGAGTCCCAGCGCACGGACGTATACACGCTGTGAATGCCTTCGGCCTGGTAAAATTTAAACACTTCGCGCGCCAATTCCGCCCCGATCCCCTGGCCCATGTGGCGCGGGTTCACCCCGAGCGATGCGATCCAGGCGCTTTTTTCGATCCCGAAGCCAAGGGTCATGATGTAGCTGATCATGAACCCGGCCACCACGCCGTCCAGTTCGGCCACAAAGCAGGCGTCTCCGGTTCTGAGGGCGTGCTCCTCGACCAGGTGCCTGAAATCGGCGCGAGCCGGCTTCTGGGTGATGGCGCTGTAGATACGGCTGATTTCGTCGGTATCGGCGGGCTTCAATCTCCTGATGGTCACATTTTCCACTGAAAAATTCCTCGCCGTCGGGGATGGGTTGAGGGAGCGGTCGCCGGCTGTGGCCGCGGATACCGTCAATCGATTCGAATAATTTTCACCTGGTGGCCGACCCAGTTCGGCGGCAGGTAGACCCGCCCGCTGTTTCCGCTGGATTTGACGCACTTCTCAATCATTTCCTCGCCGTAAATCTCGAATTTGACGCGATTATCGGGAAGTTCCGCCGCGGGGTCCTTGTTTTCGGGTATTTCGGGAGTTTTATCCTTTGGCGCCATAGAGAACCCCTCAACGTGGATGGGAAAAATGCTGCACTTAGATGAAAAAGGGGGGCCAGGGGGGATTTCTTGTAATCATTTAAAATCCCCCTAAATCCCCCTTTTTCAAAGGAGGACTTTCAAAGGAATTCTCCTTAAAGTTAACGATATTGAATTGGACACTTAAAAATGCCTATAAGAGATCGTGGATGAGCACTATTTAACCGCTGACGGATGGCCGCCGCGGTCATAGCTGTAAGTGGCCCTTCCGGGTGGTGGAAAAACTATACTTAAAGCTACATTAAAGCTACACCAGGGGTTAGTCAAGTGAAAATGACCCTTCGTGGAAGGGCCGGCGGCCTGACCTGTTTTTTTCTTTACACTTTCAGGCTCTCCTGCTATAAGCGCCAAGAAAATTTGGACATTTTCAGAGGGTGATCAGGCATCGAGACTTAAGGACCGGAAAGAAAGGCGGGAAAGAGCATGAGCGTAGCCAGAAAATTGGGTATCCTGGTGTTCTGCGGGGTGCCGGCCATCATCGGCGGCGGCATTGTCTATGCCATATTCAGCGACCTCACGGCCATTTTCATTTATCAGACCATCCTCCTGTTGGGTGTGGGCGCCTATATCGCCCGGTAGAAGGGCAAAGCCCGTTTTTCACAAATGCCCCTTCCCACAGTGTCGGCCTTCACGCTTGCGCGCCGGCATGACAGGAGGTCTAATCGCATGGGAAAGGGCCCTTTAAGAGCGGAGGCGAGCAGCAGCATCCTGTCGTTCTCTGCGGGGGGATTGCCGCCGAACGGGCGCGGCCGGTTTGATCTTATTTTGATCGCGCATCCCGACAACCACCACGATTTCCGCCCCGCCGGCACGAACGCGAGAAAAACCGGGGGCCCTGCATGAACGACAGCCGGAAAGGTTTCCACACCCATAACTTGATCCTGTGGGTGTTCCTGGTCTACTTCCTGGTATCGCTCTTCATGCTCGGATGGCTGCTGTGGCCCTTTATCTCCACGATCGTCATGGCGGCGACGGTGACCGGGGCCTTCAATCCGCTCTACCAACTGCTGAACCGCAGGCTGCCTGCGACAGCGGCCTCACTGATCACCTGCGGCATTATTTTTCTCCTGCTGTTCATCCCGATCGTTTTTCTTGTCGGCATCCTCTCTAACGAGGCCTACGAGCTGTATCTGGTGGCTAAGAACGTGGCCTTGCGCGATCAGATCAACCACTTGATCCAGAACAGCCCGGTGGTCGAACAGCTCAACACGCTGCTGAAAAACACCGGCATCGTCGTTACCGGAGAGGAGATCAACCGCACCATCACCGAGGTGGGCAAAAACCTGGGACTTTTTCTTTACGAGCAGGCCCGGTTTTTTACCTCCAATATCTTAAAGTTTTTGATCAACTTTTTCTTCATGCTCCTCATTATTTTTTATCTGTTTATCGACCAGGAGCGCCTGCTGGCCTTTATTTTCAACCTGTCGCCGCTGCCCGACGAGCAGGACAAGATCCTGTTTCGCAAATTCAAGGACATGGCCGGCGCCATTCTGATCGGAAACGGTCTGAGCGGGGTGGGGCAAGGCTTTATGGGCGGCGTCGTGTTTGCGATATTCGGTTTGCGCTCACCATTGCTCTGGGGGGTCGTCATGGCCTTGCTGGCCTTTCTGCCGATCCTCGGTGTTGGGGCGGTATTGGTGCCGGCTGCGGTTTACCTTTTTTTAAAGGGTCGCTTCGCGGCCGGCGTGTTTTTCATCGTCTTTTATGTGGTGCTCTCGGGTGGCACCGAGTATTTCCTGAAGCCCAAACTGGTGGGGCAGCGGGTGCAGATGCACACCCTTCTGGTGTTCCTCTCGATCATTGGTGGGCTGCAACTTTTCGGCATTCTGGGGATTATCTACGGTCCGCTGGTGGTCACCGGTTTTCTGACCCTTACCGACATCTATCACGCCAGCTATCAGAATCTGGTCGAAGATGCTAAAACGTGATATAAGATTCGGTTGAGCCGGTTGAGTCCGTTGGCCGGTTTGCCCGTTTGCCCGTTGGGCCCGTTGGCCGGTTTGCCCGTTAGCCTGTTTAGCCGGTTTAGACCGTTAGTTCTTGGGGCGGGAGTGGGCCCGATGAGTCCGGACTCGACTCTTCGGCGATCGACGGTATAATGAATGACCGCTAATGACCTTCAAGGGCGTACATCACGCCACCAATTTTAAGGGTGGTCATTGACTTGCTAATTCCCGCCACAGGCGGGCCAAACGAGCCAACAAGCTAAGTCCCGCCGCAGACGGGACCAACGTCCCACCCACACAAGGATGCGTAAATGATTCAAACGGAAAAATCGCCCATGGTGAGCATCGAAAGCGAGATGCGCAAATCCTACCTCGATTATGCCATGAGCGTGATTATCGGTCGGGCGCTGCCCGACGTACGCGACGGTCTGAAACCGGTCCACCGCCGCGTGCTCTTCGCCATGCGGGAACTCAGAAACGATTGGAACAAGGCCTACAAGAAATCGGCGCGCATCGTCGGCGACGTCATCGGTAAATACCATCCCCACGGCGACACGGCGGTCTACGACACCATCGTGCGCATGGCGCAGGATTTTTCGCTGCGCTACCCCATGGTCGACGGGCAGGGCAACTTCGGATCGGTCGATGGCGACCCGCCGGCCGCCATGCGGTACACCGAGATCCGCATGACGCGCCTGGCGCACGAAATGCTGACCGACCTGGACAAGGAAACCGTCGACTTCGTGCCCAACTACGACGAGTCGCTGACCGAGCCGGCGGTCCTGCCGGCCAAGATTCCGTCGCTTCTGATCAACGGGTCTTCGGGCATCGCAGTCGGGATGGCCACCAACGTTCCGCCCCACAATCTCAACGAGGTGTGCGAAGCCACAAAAGCCCTGATCGACGACCCGCAACTCGACTGGCACGAGCTGAACAAGATCATCCCGGGACCCGACTTTCCGACCGGCGGCATCATCTACGGCACCAAGGGTTTCGAAGATGCCTACAGCACCGGCCGCGGCATCGTGCGGATGCGGGGGCGGGTGCTGGTCGAAATAGACCAGCGCACCCAGTCCGAAACGATCGTTATCACCGAGCTGCCGTATCAGGTCAACAAAGCCCGGCTGATCGAACAGATCGCCGATCTGGTCAAAAACAAGCAGATCGAAGGACTGCGCTACGTGCGCGACGAGTCGGACCGCGAGGGCATGCGCATCGCGCTGGGGTTGAAGAGAGACCAGATCGCCGGGGTGATCATCAACCAGCTATACAAGCACACGCGCCTCGAAAGCAGCTTCGGGATCATCTTCCTAGCCGTGGTCCAGGGGCGTCCCGAGTTGCTGACGCTGAAAGAAATCCTGGAGCAGTTCATCTACCACCGCAAGGAAATCATCGTGCGGCGGACGCGCTTCGACCTGCGCAAGGCCGAGGAGCGGGCCCACATCCTGCAAGGCCTGAAGGTGGCCCTGGACAACCTGGACGAGGTGGTGGCCTTGATCAGAAGCTCGCACTCGCCCGATGATGCCCGCACGCGGCTGATCGACCGCTTCGGCCTGACGGTCATTCAGGCCAAGGCGATCCTGGACATGCGCCTGCAGCGGTTGACCGGGCTCGAGCGTGAAAAGATCGTGGAGGAATACGAGGCCGTTTTGAAGGACATCGCCCGGTTCAGGGAAATTCTGGGCAACGAGCGACTGGTGCTGGACATCATCAAGGATGAGGTCTCCGAAATCCAGAAAGAGTTTGCGGATGCGCGCCGTTCGGAAATCGTGCTCGACACCACCGAGATCAACATCGAGGACCTGATCGTCGAAGAGGACATGGTGGTCACGCTCTCCAAGGATGGCTACATCAAGCGCAATCCGATCACGCTCTACCGCATCCAGCGGCGCGGCGGCAAGGGCAAGACCGCCATGGGGACCAAGGAAGAGGATTTTGTCGAACACCTCTTCGTGGCCTCGACCCATCACACCTTTCTCTTTTTCACCAACCAGGGCAAAGTCTACTGGCGCAAGGTCTACGACATTCCCCAGGCCGGGCGCACCAGCCGCGGCAAGGCCGTCATCAACCTGCTCAACCTGGCGGCGGACGAGAAGCTGACCGCGGTGATGGCCGTGGAGGCTTTCGAACCCGGTCACCACATCCTGATGACCACCCGCGACGGGCTGGTCAAGAAAACCGATCTCATGGCCTTCAGCCGGCCGCGCCAGGGCGGCATCATCGCGATTACCCTGCTGCCCGGCGACGAGCTGATCGAGGCCTGGCTGACCGACGGCACCTACAACGTGTTCCTGGTGTCGGCCATGGGAAAATCGATCCGCTTTCACGAAGCCGACGTCCGACCCTCGGGCCGCACCTCGCAGGGGGTAAAGGGCATGAGCCTGACCGCCGGCGACCGCATTGTCGGCATGGCGGTGCTCAGCCACGGCCAGACCCTGTTCACCCTGACCGAGAGAGGCTTCGGCAAGCGGACCTCGGTGGACGAATACCCCATTCAAAAACGCGGCGGCAAAGGGGTGATCACCATCAAGACCAGCGAGCGCAATGGCAAAGTCGTGGCGCTGCTGCTGGTCGAGGAAGACGACAACGTGATGCTGATGACCGATGCCGGCAAGTTGATCCGGATCCCGGTTAACGGCGTTTCGGTCATCAGCCGCAACACGCAGGGCGTCAAGCTGATCGATATCGAAGAGGGCGAAAAGGTCATTGGCGCGGCCCGCATAGAAGATGAATAGGCGGTTCTCGAACCGCTTCGATTGATCAGTGTCCAAAAAAGATCGCGGATGGGTGCTTGAATAACTCCTGACGGTGCGAGGGCAACGGACGTGAAACCGGAAGATATGGCGGCAGACAATCTGAATATCGGCGTCGTGGGCGCCGGCAGCTGGGGCACGGCGCTCGCCAACCTGCTGGCCGGCAAGGGCTACGCCATCGATTTATGGGTTTATGAACGCGAGGTCATCGATCAGATCGAGTTAGAGCGGGAAAACAAGGTGTTTCTGCCGGGAATCCGCCTGTTGCCCGGCGTCACCCCCACGGCCGACTTGGCTGCGGCTGCCGCCGGCAAGGACCTGGTGCTCCTGGTGGTGCCCTCGCATGTGATGCGCGTGACGACAGCGCAGATGCGCGAGTGTATTGCCCGCGACAGCATTCTGGTGACCGCCTCCAAGGGCATCGAGAACGCCACCCACCTGACCATGACCGGTGTGCTGCGGCAGACCCTGCCGCAGGTTCCGCAGGAGCAGCTGGCCGTGCTCTCCGGACCCAGTTTCGCGCGCGAAGTCGCGCTGGGCTTTCCCACCGCCGTGACGGTCGCCGGCCGCGACTTGGCCGTGGCCGGCCTGGTTCAGCAGGTGTTCGCCACGTCTTCTTTCAGGGTCTACACCAACGACGATGTGCTGGGCGTCGAACTGGGCGGCGCCGTGAAAAACGTCATCGCCATCGCCGCCGGCATCATCGACGGTCTGGGCCTGGGACTCAATACGCGGGCGGCCCTGATCACCCGCGGCCAGACCGAGATCCGGCGCCTGGGCGTGGCTCTGGGGGCCAAACCGCGAACCTTCACGGGGTTGGCCGGCATCGGCGATCTCATCCTGACCTGCACCGGCACGCTCAGCCGCAATCACACCTTGGGCCAGAAAATAGGGCGCGGCATGAAGCTGAAGGATATTCTGGCCGAAATGCGCATGGTGGCAGAAGGGGTGAAGACGGCCAAGTCCGTCTACAACCTTTCGCGGAAAATCGGCGTCGACATGCCCATCTGCGATGCGATTTATCACATCCTGTACGAGGACCTCGCCCCCGCCGATGCTCTCCGGCTCCTGATGACGCGCGAACTCAAATACGAACTGGACGAAGAGTGACGTCAAGTCTCCTGTGAAAGTCCTCCTTTAAAAAAGGGGGATCCCCTCTAACCCCCCTTTTTCAAAGGGAGGAATACTGGGCCTTAAGTAAATCGTTTTGACGTAAAAGAGGAGAGACTTTTTGCCGGGCAATCCATCCCACAAAGGCGCCGGCCACCGCAAGCGGCTGCGGGAGAAGTTCCTGTCTTCCGGCTTGAAGGGTTTTCACGATTACGAAGTGATCGAACTGCTGCTGACCCTGGCCACCCCGCGCAAGGATTGCAAGGCTGCGGCCAAAGCCGCCTTGGAGAGGTTCCGCAGCCTGCAAGGCGTGCTGGAGGCCGACCCCGAGGAACTCTGCGAGGTCGCGGGCATCGGCCCTCTGAACCTCTTCGGGATCAAGCTGATCAAGGCTGTGGCGGACCGCTACCAGGAACGTAAAATCGAGAACAAGAATCCCCTCAACAATTCAGGCGACCTGTTCGAGTTTCTCTACCAGCACATGCGCGACAAGCAGCGCGAGCATTTCAGGGTCATTTACCTCGATGCCAAGAACCGCGTGATCGCCAGCGAGACGCTGTTCGAGGGCACCTTGACGGCCAGCTCGGTCTATCCGCGCGAAGTTGTGCACGCGGCACTCAAACACCAGGCCGCGGCCCTGATCTTTGCGCACAACCACCCCTCGGGCGATCCGCAGCCTTCGGCGGACGACATCGCCATCACCCGGCGGCTGATCTTCGCCTGCCGCGTAACGAACATCACCGTGCACGAGCATCTCATCATCGGCAACAACCGCTATTTCAGCTTCGCCGACCAGGGCCACATCGCCCGCATGAACCGTGAATTCGACCGGATCGACACCTGAGACATGCGGCCGGGTCACCACGTGCCGGCCGTAAAACTTTCGTCGATCCTTGCGACGCCTCGGCCGGCTCGGTTCGCCCAAACAGTTTTCTGCGCTCACCAGAGGTAAAATATGAAGCGCATGGATAGTCTTTCGTTTCTGACAAAACTGGTGGGGCACTACAATACAGCCGCCTCCCTCTGGTCTTGCCGAAACCTTTATCTTTGTGCCTTCCTCGATTTCCACGGATTTCAGCCTTGAAACCACCGCGTGCGCTACCCGCCTGAAACGCACCGCTTTGCCGATCCAAAAAGGTTGTCACTTGCTTTTGACCTGCCGATGAATTAGGTTGAACGCCAGTGTGGCAAGCCATTTCGAAGTGTTTATTAGCGGCCGTCGGCGTTTTGCTGGCGCGCGGCCTGACCTGTTTTTCCGCAAAGGATTTATGACAGATGTGGACCGCGGACCCCAACCAAAAGAAAACCGACTATCCGTATTGTTTTTCGAAGCTGGACCAGGTGTTTCCACTCGGCGACGACGGACTGCGGCATACGCCTGAATCGTGCCGGCCCTGCCTGTATAAGACCGAATGCCTGCGGGCGGCCATGCAAAAATCCGAGGGGCTGAAGGTCCACGCGGAAAAATTGGAGCGGGCGCAGGCGGCCGGTGCGATCGGTTTTCTGGAGCGCTGGTCCAGGAAAAAAGATCTGCACCGACGGATGAAACAGCACAAACAGACGGTCAACGGGCAAGGAGGGCGGCATGAAAACGATTAAAGACATCGATATCAGCGACAAACGGGTATTTATCCGGGTCGATTTCAACGTTCCCCTGAACAAGCAGCACCAGATCACCGATGACGCGCGCATCCGGGCGGCGCTGCCCACCATTGAATACGCACGCGAAAAGGGTGCCCGGCTGATTCTGGCCAGTCACTTAGGGCGTCCGAAGGGCAAGCCGGCACCGGAATTCAGCCTGTCGCCGGTCGCCAGACGCCTCGGCGAGCTGCTCGGAACGGGTGTCAAGATGGCCAAAGACTGCATCGGCGAGCCGGTCGCGGATCTGATCTCCGGCATGGGGCCCGGGGACGTGGTATTATTGGAAAATCTGCGGTTTCACGCACAAGAACAGGACAATGACGATGCTTTTGCCAAGTCTCTGGCCGCTTTGTGCGATGTGTACATCAACGACGCCTTTGCGGTTTCCCACCGCGCCAACGCGTCGGTGGTGGCCATAACGAAATACGCGCCGGTTTCGGGCGCCGGTTTGCTGCTGGAAAAGGAAATCGACTATATCGAGAAGGCCATGGCCGATCCCCGCCGCCCGCTGGCGGCCATCGTCGGGGGGGCCAAGGTTTCCTCCAAACTCGCCGCCCTGCACAACATGCTGCAGCACGTCGATACGGTGATTGTGGGCGGGGCGATGGCCAACACCTTTTTAAAATACATGGGCTATGAGGTCGGCAAGTCCAAAATCGAAGAGGACCGTGTCGCCGCGGCCGGAGACGTCATGAAAAAGGCCGCCGAAAAAGGCGCGCGGTTCTATCTGCCGGTCGACGTGGTGGTTGCGCCGGCCCCGGATGCCAAGGCGCCCGCCAAGATCGTTCCGGCCCAGGAGATCCCGGCCGACTGGATGGCGCTCGACATCGGTCCGGCCTCTGCGCTGCTGTTTCGGGAAGCGCTGCAGGATGCCCGCACGATCGTGTGGAACGGCCCGATGGGCATGTTTGAAATCGATGCCTTCAGTCGCGGAACCACGTCCATGGCTGCCAGTGTTGCGGCGGCCCATGCCCTGACGATCGTCGGCGGCGGCGATACCGATGCCGCGGTTCACATGGCCGGGGAAACCGAGCGGATATCCTTTATATCGACCGGCGGCGGCGCCTTCCTCGAAATGCTGGAAGGAAAGACGCTGCCGGCCGTCGCCGCCCTGGAAGCGGTCTCCGCCAAGGCACCCTGAAAAGGGGTGTCGGCCGCGGCGTGCGCCGGCGATATCCGACCGCTTCAGCCGCTGGCCTCGTCCGCGATGACGATTTCGGGCGTTTTCCCGAGATGACGCCGGTGTGCGCAGGGTTGAAACTTTTTTGCGATGATATCGGGACGCAGCGCATGAAATCATAGACGTCCCCATCGATTATCGGAGCCATATGGCCGATTCAGACAACCGCAAGCCGGCCCCGGGACTGTTTGATCGGCGCTACTGGTACATCGCGGCCGCAGTGCTCATCATCCTTCTGGTGGCGGGGTTCGTCTACCGGGAAGCGCTCGGCGCCCTGCTGACGACGGCGTATCGCTTTCTGGCGGACAAGGAGCGGGTGGCCGCCGCCATCCAGTCTTTCGGCGTCTTTGCGCCGCTCGTTTTCATCGCGTTTCAATTCCTGCAGGTCGTTTTCGCCCCGGTACCCGGGGAAGCTTCCGGCTTCATCGGGGGCTACATCTTCGGCGCCGGCAAGGGCTTCCTGTTTTCAACCATCGGGCTGACCCTGGGGTCCCTGGCCAATTTCCTGATCGGGCGTTACCTGGGCCAGCACGTCATCCGCCGTTTCGTGCCCGAGAACACCCTCATGCGTTTCGATCGTTTCCTGCGGCATCAGGGCGTGATCATCGTTTTTTTTCTTTTCGTTCTGCCCGGCTTTCCGAAAGACTACCTCTGTCTTTTCCTCGGCATCGGCAGCCTATCGACCAGGCTGTTCGTGCTCATTTCCACCATTGGCCGAATGCCCGGCACCTTGATGCTCAGCCTGCAGGGAGCGCTTCTCTTCGAACGGCACTACCTCTGGTTGGCGGTGCTGGTGATCGTTTGCCTGGTGCTACTTGTTCCGGCCTATCGTTATCGGGAAGCACTCTATCGCTGGATAGAAAAATTCGACCGGTAGGTCGGACAAAACGCCTCGCCGCGGCCGGTCAGACGAGCGGGTGGAGAGAAAGTCCTTGGGGCAGGGAATAAATCATAGGGCCTGCCTGTCATGGCCGGCGCACGGCCGCGGTCATAGCGGCCCGGTATCTCAAACGGCTGCCGTGCATTTCCACCAATTTATGCCGGCAGCAGCGAGAGCCGGGCGCTGATCCGAATTTAGGAGCGGGGGGTATCCCAAGCGGTGCCGATGAAGTTCCGTGAACAGGAACTCGAACAGGCGGGCCGCGAAAACGGTCTCAGCCCGTCGCAGCGACTCTTCAAAGATCTTTCATCATGGCGGTCTCGTCACAGTCGGGAAACTTCACGCAGGTGATGCAGTCGGCCCAGATCTTCAAGGGCAGCTCGGCGCGATCGATTATGGCGAAACCGAATTTGCCGAAGAACCCCGGCTCGTAGGTCAGGGTGAAGATTTTGCGGGTCTTGAAGCTTTGGGCTTCGGCGATGACGGTTTCCGCGAGCGCGCGGCCGATCCCGCGGCCCGCATAGTCGGGTTGGACGGCCAGCGACCTGATTTCGGCCAGGTCTTCCCAGCAGAACTGCAGGGCGCAGCAGCCGACCACCCGGTTTTGGCCGAGGTCGATATAGACGAAAAAGTCCCGGACGTGATCGTAGAGTTCGCTCAGGGGCCGGGCCAGAAGCACCCCTTTGGAGCCATAGAGCTGCAGCAGCTTGTGGATGGCCTTGACATCTTGAATCGTTGCCTTGCGGATCATCATGTATTCGTTCGCTAACCGAACGCTCCTTTGAGCCGATTAAACGAGAGAGTTACCTCTGCGGTCAAACATTCCTGTTTACGCTTTATTTCAACCACTTTCAACACTATTTCCGAGCCGGCCGGCAAAATCAATATTGTAATCCGGATTACTGAAGCGGGGGATCCACCGTAATCGTCTGGTCGTCAATATGCTGACGCGCCGGTGCTGCCGCCCGCTCTTTCATTTCGGTTGCGAAAAAAAATCCTGATTTAGATTTAACATTATTTCAAAGCCTTGGCTCGTTCGTTGACCCGCCACGATGACGCAAACCTTTAAGAACCGTCGTTAAAACCGTCTTGCTGCCGGTGGTGGCACCCAAATTGCTCTTATGCTCTGGGGAAAAAAACAAAGCAGAGGAGTATTTGCGATGTCACCTTTTCGATTCAAAGCTTTTCAGACGGTAGTTTTCAAGACCGTGACGTTTATTTTGCTGTCGATGTCGGCTTTTCTGGTTGCCGGCATTTCACATTCAGCCGACGTGACGCTGGCCTGGGACGGCGTATCGCAGTCCGGCGTGGCAGTAACCGGATACCGCGTATTCTACGGAACTCAAAGCGGCACCTATTCCATCCAGGGCTGTCAGACTTCAGATACGAGGTGCACGGTTTCCGATCTCGTTGAAGGGCAGACCTACCATTTTGCTGCCGTGGCCTATAACAGCGTCGGGCAAAGCGTCTATTCCGATCCGGTTACCTACACCGTGCCGGAGGCCTTGCAAACATTTTCGATTACGGCTTCGGCTGGCAATGGTGGAAGCATTTCGCCTTCCGGGACCAGCAGCGTGACCGAGGGGCAGAGCAAAACTTATACCATCAGCCCCTCCACCGGCTATCATATCGACACCGTGTTGGTAGACACCAATGACATTGGAGACTCATCTACCTACACATTCAAAGCCCTATCTTCAAACCACACCATATATGCAACCTTTGCTCCGAATGTCACCACTTTGCGCAAGATCATCGCTTCTAACGATGATCACGGTAGTATAAAGCCGCTCGGCACGGTTACGGTCGATGACGGCGCGAATAAACTATTTTCGATTGCTGCGGACACGGGCTACGATATTGCCAATGTTCTGGTAGACGGGCAATCGGTAGGACCAAAATCAAGCTATGAGTTTCTCAATATTTCCAAAGACCACACGATTTCAGCCAGCTTTAAACATAAAATGTTTAACATAACCGCCACAGCCGGCAGCAACGGCAGCATTTCGCCGGGAACGGTTTCCGTGCCGTATGGCAGCAGCCAATCCTTTACGATCGCAGCCGGCGGCGGGTTTGAAATTGCCGATGTCATCGTCGACAGCCAATCCCGGGGAGCCATTGGCACGTATAAATTCGACGGCGTCTCCGGCAACCATTCAATCACGGCCTCTTTTAAACCGGTGGCGGTCATCGCGCCGGAGCCACCTGAGGACACTCCTCCGGCCTCGGGTTCCGGCGGCTCGGATGCGGCGGACTCAACCGGCTCCGCATCCGGTGATACCCCTTCCGGATCTTCAGACACGTCTTCTTCAGACGGGACAGCCACCGGCACCAACGGTGTTGTTTCGCCGGCCGTCACGCCGAAGCAGGAATTTATCAACCAGGCGCCGGCACAGCCGGAGTTGCTGCTGCCGAGCGATGGCGCGCTGGATGTTTCCTTGACGCCGCTGCTCGAGATAACCGGGTTTACGGATCCGGAAGATGACGATCACGGTGCCACACGCTGGCAGGTTGCCATGGACGCGGGCTTCGAGCAACTCGTTCTCGATGTGACCAGCGGTTCCAACAACTACCTGGTCAATTTTCTGGTTCCGGATGGCGCGCTGTGCGCTGATCAGAAGTACTACTGGCGCGCCGCGGTAAAGGACGCGCATGACTGGTCCGGCTGGTCGGACCCCTTTGCCTTCGCGACTGCCATCGGACGCGAGGATGTCAACGGCAACGGCGTGGCGGATGAAGAGGAACCGGACTATTGCGATCTCGACAATGATGGTCAGAACGACAACGACCAGCCGCTGATGAGGGTTTTCAAGAGCCGTAAAGGCCAGGCTGCCTTAGGCATCAATGCCGTCGGAGGTGTGAGCCGGATCAATTGTTTCACCGGTATCGACCCGGCGAGTATTCCGGTCGAACGCCGGTTCAAACTCAAGTATGGTTTGATGGTGTTCAACGTGACAGTGGATCATCCCGGAGCGACGGCAACATTCGAACTGTATATGCCGGAAAAACCGCACCCCGCGGCCAAGTGGTACAAGTACGATTCGATCAACGGGTGGTATGAATATCCGGTGGCCATCGTCGGCGATAAATATGTGGTCGAGATTACCGACGGTCAGAAGGGCGACGCCGACGGTGTCGCAAATGGCATCATCGTCGACCCCATCGGCCTGGCGGAAATATCAAGCGGGATGGAATCCGTCGACGGTTTAGATGCTGCTGGTCCCGGCGATGTGGAATCGGCCATCGATAGTGCGAAAAGCGCCTGTTTCATCCAGGCCTCCATGGATCACTGTGCGGCGGATACGTCAGCCGTCGGCATGTTCTCGATGTCGCCCGCGCGCTGGATGTCCAGTGTCCTTTTAATACTGGCGGGTGTGATCACCTGGTTCCAGGCAGGTTCCGGCCGGCCGCGAACTCGGCGCCGTTGATTCACTGTCGCTATTGCCGGCTCTCGTCAAATGTAACCCGTAAACGGACATGTTTAAAACAGATCGGGCCCCTTTTTACAGGGGCCCGATCTGTTTTGGCAGAGTAGCACGGATTATCTGATCAACTTGGGGCCTGAGCCGCCGGCTATTTCCACCATCGTTTCTAAGCGCACGACGCGCCGATCCACGTCGGTCAATACAGCCTGAAGGCGATCCTGAATTTTATTGATTCTTTTTACCAATAAATCAAGCGGCTTTTTGTGGCTGTCCTCCGCGGTGCAGAGGTCGCATGTCACTGGTCAGGAGCGGCATGGGGCTCGGTTCCTTTTTTAAACAAGGCCACGACAGCGCCGGGGGTGGCATCCGCCGCCGGCATTCCGCTGATCGGCTCGATGCGGACCTGCACGGTATCGTCCGGAATATCGAAGTAATCGACCGGCTGAGACGCGAGCGCCGCCCGCATGTAGGCCATCCAGATCGGAAGGGCGGCGCGGGCACCGGATTCGCGATCCCCCAGCGTTTCGTTGCGGTCATTACCGACCCACACGCCGCAGGCAATCAAGGGCGAGAGCCCGACGAAAAGGGCGTCGCGGTAGTCGTTGGTCGTCCCGGTTTTACCGGCCAGGGGTCGTTTCAGCGCCGCCGCCCTGCGCCCGGAGCCCTCCTGGATGACCCCCACCAGCATATCGGTCACAATGGCCGCGCCGGTACGGGACATGACGACTCTTCTTTGCGGTCGGGCGCGCCAGATCACCCGGCCGGCCGGGTCCTGGATTTCCAGGATGCCCTGCGGCGCGATCCACTGCCCGCGGTTCGCGAAGACGGCGTAGGCGGCCGTCAAATCGATCAGGCTGACGCCGGAGGCGCCGAGGGCCAGCGTCAGATTCGCGGTCAGCGGCGTTGAAATTCCGCACTCCCGGCTGAACCTTGCCACCGCTGCCGGGGTGAGCGTCTCGATCAACCGTACGGCCGGAATATTTTTCGAGCGCACCAGGGCACTTCGCAGGGTTATCTCGCCCTCAAAGGTCCGGGAGTAGTTTTCGGGCTGCCAGTCAAGGTCGGCGCCGGCCCCGGTAAAGGCCACCGGGGCATCCAATATCAGCCGGTCCTGTGAAAACCCGCGTTCCACGGCCAGGGCATAGACAAACGGCTTGAAGGCCGAACCGGGCTGACGGACGGCATCGACGGCGCGGTTGAAGGGGCTTTCATAAAAATCACGGCCGCCCACCATGGCGCGAATGCCGCCCCCGGCCACATCGAGCGCCAAAAGCGCTGCCTGCGGGTCGCCGCGGCCCGGTTTGCCGGTGCTCGTGCGCTTTTCCACCGTCGCCAATCCTTCGGCGGTTGCCGCCTCAGCCGCCAACTGTTCGGAATAGACCAGGGTCGTGAATACCGTCAGCCCCTCCTTGTAGAGCCGCGCCGGTCCGACGATTTCTTCCAGCTGTTTGCGGATGTATTCGACGAAGTAGGGAGCCTTGGTCACGTGCGACGGCCGGTCGGTGGTCCGCAGCGTTTCAGCGGCTGCCGCGCGGAAGGCCGCGGGGGTAATGATCCCGGTTGCGACCATTTGTTTGAGCACGATGTCGCGGCGCTTGAGGGCCAGGTCGGAATTGACGAGCGGAGAAT
>JBAPSB010000172.1:0-18375 GCA_049281435.1 Desulfobacterales bacterium | reverse complement strand
CCGTATCGTATCGATTCCCTACCCTTCTCGCTGCCCTGGTTGCAGCCGTCATCCTCACGCTGGCAGCCCATCTGAATCTGAAAGCCGTCGGCGGCCGGCTTCTGGTCGTCATCGGCTTTCTTGTTTTGGTGTGGGTCCTCTTGCCGTTGACCTTCGAGGGGGACGCGCTCACCTGTATCGGACCGTTGACTCTTACCCGTCCCGGGGTGATTCTGGCTGCCCAGATTTCGCTCAAGTCGCTGGCTATTCTGTTGGCCTTCATCGCTCTTATCACGACCATGAACATCACCACCTTGGGTCATGCCCTGGACCGGCTGCACCTGTCGGGCAAATTCGTCCATCTCCTGCTGATGACCTACCGCTACATTTTCGTCATCGAACAGGAATATCAGCGCCTGGTGCGGGCAGCCAAAATCCGCGGATTCCGGCCGGGGACCAACCTGCACACGTACCAAACATTTGCCTATTTTGTCGCAATGCTCTTCGTGCGCGCGGCGGCCCGCGCCGACCGGGTCTTTCGCGCCATGCGCTGCCGCGGTTTCAACGGCCGTCTCTACTGCCTGGCCGACTTTCCCCCCCACCCCGCCAACTGGGTATTTGCGGCTCTCATGGCGCTTTCCGTTTTTGCCCTGGTCTTTCTGGAGTGGGGCAGACTCCTGTAACCCGGTTGCGTTTTACCGAATTCGACACTACATTGGCCCCTATCGTTAAAATGGTGCGCCGAATCAACGCGCAGGGCGATTCAATCCGCCCGCGCGGTCCCCGCTGAACGCGGCCCGGAGGCGCCGAGAGTCGAGCAGCCAATGCCAGAAAATCCGATCATCAAACTCGAGGGCATCACCTTTCACTATCCGGGCGCCGCGCCCGTGCTGAAAGATCTCGACTTTACCCTTTACGCGCGTGACCGCATCGGCCTGATCGCCCCTAACGGCAGCGGTAAAACCACCCTTTTCCACATCATCATGGGCCTGCTCAAACCGGACGCGGGCCGGATCGAAATTTTCGGGCGGCCTGCCGCAGTGGAAGCGGACTTCGCCGCCGCTCGCCGCCGGATCGGCCTGCTTTTCCAGGATGCCGACGACCAGCTCTTCAGCCCGACGGTGTTGGAGGATGTCGCTTTCGGCCCGCTCAATCTTGGAAAAAGCAAGGCGGAGGCGATTGCGATCTCCCGCAAAACCCTTTCTTTTCTGGGTCTGGAAGGGTTTGAGGACCGCATCACCATCCGGCTTTCCGGCGGTGAAAAGCGGCTGGTGGCATTGGCCACGGTCCTGGCGATGGAGCCGTGCGCCCTGCTGCTGGACGAACCGAGCGCCGGACTGGACGAGGCCACCAAAAACAGGCTGGTCGACATATTGAAAAGCCTGGATATCAGCTACGTCATCGTTTCCCACGAGTTCGATTTTCTGTCCGAGATCACCGACAGGATCTACACCCTTCAAAACGGTCGGGTTCAAGTGGACACCGCCGTCCACCTCCATGAACATGTGCATGCACATCCATATGGCGTCCAACCCCATAAACACGATTGAAAACAAGGCCCGCCGGCGGGCGCCAGATGCAAGGCGCCCCGCGCGGCCCCCGTCCCGGGGGCGCTGCTTTTGCAAGGGATCTTTATGACTTTTTAGGTGATCATCGGGCGTGATCGAGACATTTTTCTTTTGTCGATGGTTGTGGATATATTTGTAATGTTAGACACCTTCTTCCCATTCTGCGGAGGGGCCATGAACACTTCCTTTACAAAAATAGAAACGGCCGGGTTGGGGTTTATTTCACTGATCACTCTCGGGGTCGTCCTCGCCTTGTGGGTTCATGGGCCGATTCCCCAATCTCCGGGCTACCATGCCTTTGCCGATACCAGGACCCTGTGGGGCATTCCGAATTTTTTTGATGTCGCCTCCAATTCTTTTTTTGTGCTGATCGGAGTGCTGGGCCTCTATGAATTGTCGGTAAGCGGCACACTTCGTATTGTTGACGAGAACAAAGCGGGCTATAAGGTGTTTTTCACGGGAGTGGTCCTGGTCGGTTTAGGCTCCGGCTACTATCACCTGGCGCCCACCAATGCCACGCTGGTTTGGGACCGGATCCCGATGGCGGTGGCCTTTATGGCGCTTTTTTCCATTATCGTCAGCGAGTTTGCGTCGATACGATCCGGCGTGAAGCTCCTGGTCCCGCTCGTGGCGGCCGGCATCCTGTCGGTGCTGTATTGGTACTTTACAGAGGCCGCCGGTCGCGGTGACCTGCGGCCCTATTTACTCGTCCAGTTTCTGCCGATGATCGTGATCCCTGTCATCCGCCTTTGTTTCCCCTCTGTCTTTACTAAGGTGAGCGGTTATTGGTGGCTTCTGGCGGCCTATGCCCTCGCCAAATTGCTCGAGCATTTCGACAAAGAAGTGTTCGGGGTTCTGGGTTTCGTCAGTGGGCACACACTGAAACACCTCGCTTCGGCCGTGGGCGTGTATATTTTGCTGGTTTCGTATTCCCGGCGTTGCAGCGTCAAAAAAACACCGCAAAATTTGACCCGCCGCTTGATTTTGTCATCACCGGGCTGATCTCATTGGATAGTGCCTGACCGAAAACTCCCCTCCCAAGTGGGAGGGGTCGGGGGAGGGGGATGTAACTGCTGAATTTTAATCCTCTTACCCCAGACCTCCCCCTCAAGGGTGAGGAAAAAAAAGTTTCCGTTCAACCACTATATAGAAGCGGTCTATCCAAAGTAACGGTGGATGACCTTGCGGAAGTCAGAAACATATAACCTTTGAACTTTGAACTTCTCGGTTCAGCATGCGCCAACGACCGATACCAGCAGCCAAAACCTAAAGGATTGAGACATGCGACATATCGCTTTCGTCTGTGGGCAAAAAAGGTGGCAGATCACCTGGGGGGTGTTCGGCTGCATCGTGGGGGCGATGATTTTGTACACTCAGGGCTGCAACGGCCCGACGTTGAAGCCCTGGCACACCCAAAGGCTGACCGAGGAATTCAC
This sequence comes from Desulfobacterales bacterium, assembly GCA_049281435.1. Lineage (GTDB taxonomy): Bacteria > Desulfobacterota > Desulfobacteria > Desulfobacterales > SG8-13 > JARFQH01. Next base: position 15,392 of record JBAPSB010000172.1, on the reverse strand, counting down.
GGTTAAAAGCCTGGCTGAGATCCGGACCCTCGAAGACTATGTGAAACTGGAAGACCGGTTGTTTGCGCAGCTGGCAGAAAAAGTCTATGCTCCTACGGGAACCGGTCCCGAATATGAACTCGTGCGTTACAGTGCCGGCAGCCAGGCCGATCCGCAGCACCGGACCCCCAACTGGAACCACACCTTCGAACTACCCGCCGAATCACCTGTCGGCGGTGCCCTTCTGCTGCACGGCATGTCGGATTCGCCTTACAGCCTCCGGGCCCTGGCCCAGACCCTCAATCAGCACCATTACTGGGTTGTCGGTGTGCGCCTGCCCGGTCACGGAACAGCACCTTCGGGACTCAGGTTCGTGACCTGGCAGGACATGGCCGCCGTGGTGCAGCTGGGCATGACGCACCTGGCCGCCAAGGTGGGCCAAAAGCCGATCCACATCGTGGGCTATTCGACCGGAGCACCGCTGGCTCTGAACTACAGCCTCGATGCCCTCGAAAAAACCGCATCGCCCTTACCGGCGAGCCTGGTTCTGATTTCTCCAGCCATAGGGGTCCACTGGGCGGCCGGACTGGCCGGCTTCAAGGATGGGCTGTCCAACATCCCGGGCCTGGGGCGCCTCGCCTGGCTGTCGATTGAACCCGAATTCGATCCCTTCAAGTACAACTCTTTTGCCACCAATGCCGGGGCCCAGGTCCACCGCCTGACCCGCTCGGTGTCCAAGCGTATTTCCGGCCGGGCCCAAAGCGGTCCGTCAGAGCTTTTTCCACCGACCTTGGTTTTCAAATCGACCGTCGATGCCACCGTTTTGCCGAATGCCGTGGTCGACAATCTGCTCCGGCACCTGGAGCCTGACAGACATGAACTCGTTTTGTTCGACATCAACCGATTTGCCGCTAAAACCAAGCTGCTGATCGACGACCCGGCTCCGCTGACCGACCGCTTGATGGCCGACAAGACCCTGCCGTTCACCTTGACATTGGTCAGCAACGATAACCCGGAAACCCCCCAGGTTTCCGCCCGCCAAAAAGCCCCCTTTTCGAGCGATGTCTCGAAGGCGCAATCCTTGCACCTGGCCTGGCCGACCGGTGTGATATCTTTATCCCATGTGGCGCTGCCGTTTCCACCCGATGATCCGCTTTACGGTCAGCGCCCGCCCGGCAATGAGACCGTTCTCTTTTTAGGGCAGATGGCACTTCAGGGTGAGCGCGGCTTGTTGAAGATATCTTACGACTGGCTGGTGCGCTTGAGGTACAACCCTTTCTACGGCTTCCTGGAAAACCGGGCGTTGCAGTGGATGGACAGCGCCGACAATCGATAGCCGTTCCGGATGTTACCGGCACCGGTCTTGATGCCGGAGACCGGAACAAACGACGGATATGAATAGGATTGAGAGCGCTTCGCCCCTGTTGACGATCGGCCCCACGCTTGCACGCCAGCAGTCGGCCACGATTTCCGGGCGTCTCCCCGGTCTTACAAAAGCTTACTCACCCCTAGTTTCCCCTAGTGATACATACTTGGTTTATTGGCGTTGACGGTTTTGGGCCGGTTCACCTATTTTTAATTCAGCATCACACCGGCACCGAAGGAGCACCCATGAGACCGCCCGTCGATCGAGCCGCCATTCGGCCGGCCATCGAAAGAGCCAGGGAACACTTCGATGGAATCGAAGCCGACCATAAATTGAGCACCTCCCAAACCATATCGCTTTATGTATGGCTGATCGATTACGAAACACTGAATGACATTCAGCCGCTCGACAGGCTCCACCGCCTCTTGATCACCTGCCTGGAAAATCAGGTCATTACCCGCCGCGACCAGGAAACAATGAAAAATATCTGCCGCCGATTTTACAACGCCGACAGTCCCGGGTCCGCAAGCGGCAAGTGCCATGAAACCCTGGAACTGTAGCAACACAGCGCGTCGGGATGCAGCGGTCATTGGATGCCACCGTATTTGTGAATAGGGCCACTTAAGCCTGGAACCGGATCAGTATGTCGCCGGCTTCCACCGCCTGGCCGACAGCGCCATTAACCTCGGCAACGACCCCGTCCACCGGCGAGGCCACGTCGCTTTCCATTTTCATGGACTCGAGAACCACCAGGGTCTGGCCGCGAAAGACGTGCTCACCCTGTTTGACCGGCACCGCCACCACCAGCCCGGGCATGGGGCAGAGGAGCACGTTATCGGCCGGCCGCTCGGCCCTGGCGGGCATGTAGTGCATCAGCTCCCACTCCCTGGGCGTATAGATCTCGAACACGCGCGTGATGCCGCTGAAGGCGACGAAGATAAAGGACTGCTCCAGCCGCAGCCGGAAGCGGTGGACCCGTCCATCGATTGTCAGATTGAGCCGGCGGCGGTAGAATTCGAATTCGGGTGTTTCCACTGCGTAAGTGCCGGAGCCGACGCGGATGGTCCAATGCCGGCCGGCCGTCACGCCCTCGAGCAGCACCTCCAGCACATCACCCCCCGACCTGATGGTGTACCGATGTTCGTGGACGACGGTTTTTTCCCCGCCGATCCGCGAGGCCATCGGGCGCAGGGACTCCTGCACGGCCACCATGCGGACGTGATAGATCAGGGCCGCCGTCAGCGCCGCCAGCTCGAAGGCCCGGCGGTCCGGCGGGGTTTTCGGCCGGCTGTTTTCGAAATTGCGCTCGATGAACCCCGTGGTCAGTTTCCCTTCGGTAAACTCCGGATGGCTCAGGATGCTGTTGGCAAAATCGATGTTGGTGACGACCCCTTCGATATGGTAACCGTTCAGGGCCTCGACCAGGCGGATGCGGGCCTCTTCCCGGTCGCGGCCGTGGCAGATGACCTTGGCCAGCAGGGAATCGTAGTAGACGCCGATGCTGCTTCCGATTTGAACGCCGCTGTCCACGCGGATAGCGCTGCCCCTGGGCTCCGCGTAGCGGGTAATCATGCCCGTGGACGGTATGAACCCCCGGTCGGGGTCTTCGGCGCAGATGCGCGCCTCCATGGCCCAGCCGTTGACCGTCACGCCGCCCTGCTCGAAGCCCAGGGGTTCGCCGGCGGCAATCCGCAACTGAAGCTCGACGATATCCAGGCCGGTCACCAGTTCGGTGACCGGATGCTCGACCTGCAGGCGGGTGTTCATTTCCAGAAAATAAAAGTCCCCCCGGGCGTCCAGCACGAACTCGACCGTGCCGGCATTGGCGTAGCCGGCCTGGCGCGCCAGATCGCAGGCGGCCCGGCCCATGCGCCGCCGCAGCGCCGCGGATACGGCCGGTGACGGCGATTCCTCGATAATCTTCTGGTAGCGGCGCTGGATGGAGCACTCCCTTTCCCCCAGGTGCAGGATATGGCCAAGAGCGTCGGCCAGAATCTGGATTTCGACATGCCGCGGCTCATCGATATAGCGCTCCATGAAAATCCGCTCATCGCCGAAAGCCTTGCTGGTCTCCTGGCGGCTTGCCGCCAGGGCGGCGTTCATTTCAGCCGGCGCACGCACGATGCGCATGCCCTTGCCGCCGCCGCCGGCCGCCGGCTTGAGCAACACCGGGTAGCCGATGCCTTCCGCCGCCGCCAGGGCTTCGTCTTCGTTCTTCAACGCATCTGTGTGCCCCAAAATGACCGGCACGCCGGCGGAAACGGCCAGTTTCTTGGAGGCGATCTTGTCGCCCATCATGTCGATGGCCGCAGCCGGCGGACCGATGAAGACCAGGCCGGCGGCCGCGACACGGCGGGCGAAGGCGGCATTCTCCGATAAAAAGCCGTACCCGGGGTGCACGGCGCGGCAGCCGGTGGAAACGGCTGCGGAAATAATCTTTTCGGCATCGAGATACGACTCCTGGGCGGGAGCCCCGCCGATGTGCACGGCCTCGTCGGCGGTTTGCACGTGCAGGCTGCGGCTGTCCGCATCGGAGTACACCGCCACGGTGCCGATGCCCAATCGCTTGCAGGTGCGCCCGATGCGCACGGCGATTTCGCCGCGGTTGGCGATCAGTATCTTGTCGAACATGGCATGCCTCACAGGGGAATGTTTCCGTGTTTGCGTTGCGGCCCTTTGGCTTCCTTGCCTTCCAGCACCTGCAGGGTGCGGATCAGACGGCGGCGGGTGTCGCGCGGGAAAATCACATCGTCGATGTAGCCCCGTTTGGCCGCCAGGAACGGATTGGCAAAGGTGCGGCGGTAATTGGTCATCTTTTCATTCAACACGGCCTCCGGATCCGCGGCCGATTGAATCTCCTTGCGATAGATCACCTCGGCGGCACCCTTGGGACCCATGACGGCGATCTCGGCCGAGGGCCAGGCATAGTTGACGTCGCAATGAATGTGCTTGGAATTCATCACCAGGTAAGCGCCGCCGTAAGCCTTGCGGACGATAACGGAAATGCGGGGGACGGTGGCCTCGGTAAAAGCGTAGAGCAGCTTGGCGCCGTGGCGGATGATGCCGCCGTGCTCCTGGTCGGGGCCGGGCATGAAGCCCGGAACATCCACCAGGGCGACCAGGGGAATGTTGAAGGCGTCGCAGAAGCGCACGAAACGACCGGCCTTGTATGAGGCATCGGTGTCCAGAACGCCGGCCAGCACGGCCGGCTGATTGGCTACCAGCCCGACGGTCTGACCCCCCAGGCGGCCGAAACCACAGATGATGTTGCGCGCAAAACCGGACTGGACCTCCATGAACTCGGCCCCGTCGAGAATGCTGAAAATCAGGACGTTCATGTCGTAGGTCTGGTTGGGGTTTTCGGGGATGAGGTAGTCCAGGGCCGGGTCGATGCGGCCGGCCGGATCGCGCAGGTCCAGAAGGGGCGCGCGCTGCCGGTTGTTCGAGGGCAGGTAGCTGATCAGGCGGCGCACCTCGCGCAGGCACAGCACGTCGTTGGGGGCCGTGAAGTGGGACACCCCGCTGGTGGTCGAATGGACCCGGGCGCCGCCCAGATCTTCCGCCGTGATGTCCTGATGGGTGACGGTCTTGACCACGCTCGGGCCGGTGACGAACATGTACGAGGATTCCTGCACCATGAAGACGAAATCGGTGATGGCCGGACTGTAGACCGCGCCGCCGGCGCAGGGCCCCATGATGCAGGAGACCTGGGGCACGACGCCGCTGGCCCGCACGTTGCGATGGAAGATTTCGCCGTAGGCGGCCAGCGCGTCCACGCCCTCCTGAATGCGGGCGCCCCCCGAGTCGTTCAGCCCGATGATCGGGGCACCGACCTTTACCGCCAGGTCCATCACCTTGCAGATCTTCTGGGCATGCGCCTCTCCCAGGGAACCGCCGACGACGGTAAAATCCTGGCTGAACACGAAAACCTCGCGCCCGTCGATGGAACCGTGGCCGGTGACGACGCCGTCGCCGGGATAACTGCGTTCACCGCCCAGGGCTCCGCCCCGGCCCGTCTTGAGCACATCGAACTCCTCGAAGGTGCCTTCGTCCAAAAGCAGATCGATCCGCTCCCGGGCGCTGAGCTTGCCCTTGCCGTGTTGGGCATCGATTTTTTTGGCATCGCCGGCAGTCATGGATTCGGCGCGCAGCCGTTCGAGGGTTTCGAGGGTGGCACTGTATTCGGCAGGCATGGTCGTCACCTTTTTATAAATAACGGTTTGGTCATATGAGGGCCACACAAATTTATTTTCCAGAAAAATCCGCTATTTAAACCAGTCGCAGCGTTTCGCGAGGGGGTGTGGTCCGGCCGAGGTGCCGGTGTCCGGTTCGATTGTTGCCGATGCGCCGCCATGCTCCGATACCGCTTGCACGGTCTCGATCTTGACCTCCGGATCGCGGCGACGTCCCCCCTCTAAACACCTCAAAACGGCTTATACATCCAGTCTGTCACAGGTGTCCATTGTTTTGAAAAAGGCCCAAAAGATATAAGAGTTTTTTGGGCTTTCGCCTAAGAATCTGCCCATCGAAGCTGTAAAAACAAGGAGATGCCGCGGGATAATATTTTGCAGATGATCCGACCGGAAGGCGTGCGAGAATTGAGGATACCGGCATTGACTTTCCGTTTTTTTTAGCAAAGCCCGCCGGTAACGAGTGAAGTTTTACCGGGATGAGGGCATCAGCCAATCGTGTTCTTGACGATTCCGATCAGCTTCTCGGGGTCAAAGGGTTTGGCAATGAACGCAATGGCATCTTTGACGGCATGGTCTCCGTCGATGCCGCTGATGACGATGACAGGCGTTTCTTTCAGGTCCTTTTCTTTCCTGAGCTTACGATAAAACCGGGGGCCCCATTCGTCGGGTAGTTGCAGGTCCAGCGTGATCAGGTCCGGCTTTTCCTGTCGGACCACCTCGAGTGCCTCGGAAGTGCTGGACGCGGTGCAGGTAGCATAGCCGTTGTCGCTGAAAATGGCCTGAAGGTATCGCACCACCGTGGGGTCGTCGTCGATGATCATGATTTTTTTTGCCATTTTTGGATCCCTCCTTGCTAAAACCTGTTTCTTCTTTTCCTATATGCGATCGGCCTCTTGCCGTCAATAACATCCATTTTGACCTGGGTCCGACCTTGCTTAGGGGGGATGTAAGCAAACGGGACCTCAGTTGCATAAAGTTTCAGTTCCCCCAAAGAGACCAGCAGGCAGAAAGCATGTTCACTGCGTGATGGGGTGATCATCAGCGCTGATATCCGCCGGGATGAGGTGCTTGATGGTTATTCCAGAGTCCGCTAAACGTAAAACAAGGCAATAAAATTTATCAGAATCGGTCAAAAACTGAAATGAAAAGGGAGGGTGAAGAGGGCATTTAAGTCCGATGCTTTGGCCTGCATCGACCCGTGTGTTTCTGCGGTCAAAATCTTGACAAAGGCCAGTCCGTGAAATTAAGGTTGGGTATGTCCTGCAAGTCGTCCGAATTGCGGCGATCGCCCCTTCGTCCGGTGTTTGGCAGTGCACCGGACACGTGCGCTGAATCGATCGGAAGAAAGCGAAAATGTTGAAAATTGTGGAAGTCGGGCCCAGGGATGGCCTGCAAAACGAGACCGCTGTCATTCCTTTGGAGTCAAAAATCGCCTTCGTGGATGCGCTCTCCCTGTCCGGGGTCGGCGAGATCGAGGTCAGCGCATTTGTTTCTCCGCGCTGGATACCCCAGCTCGCCGATGCGGAGGACGTCTTCCGCAGGATTTCCCGCAGCTCCAGCGTTATCTATTCGGCCCTCGTCCCAAACGAAAGAGGGTTAGAGCGCGCCATCGCGGCCGGGGCCGACAAGATTTCCGTTTTCACGGCCGCAAGCGAGACATTCAACCGTAAGAACATCAACACATCGACCGCCGGATCGATCAAACGGTTCCTGCCGGTGGTGAAGGGGGCGCAGCACGCAGGACTCGCTGTAAGGGGATATGTCTCGACCGCTTTCTGGTGCGCTTTCGAAGGCAGAATCCGGCCGGAGGCCGTCATGGGGGTGGTGGAAAGACTCTTCGATATCGGTGTCGCTGAAGTGTCGATTTCCGACACGATCGGAAAAGCGTCACCGGAAGAGGTAAAAAAGCTTCTCGACCTTATTTTGGGGGTAATTTCACCCGATCGGGTGGCCATGCATTTTCACGACACTTACGGCCGCGGCGTGGCGAACGTGCTGACGTCGTGGTCCTGCGGCATTCAAATCTTCGATGCCAGCGTGGGGGGGCTCGGGGGCTGCCCGTATGCGCCGGGCGCGACGGGCAATGTGGCCACCGAGGCCGTGGTCAAAGCACTGGCAGGCAAGGGCGAAGCGGTGGGCGTCGATCTTGAAAAACTGTCGCGCGCCCGGCACCTCCTGGACCCTTTCCTGACAGAAGACCGTCGCTCAATGCCCGAGGACGGTTCCCCGGCCTGCGCGGCATGCGAATTCTCCCGGGATGATACCTGCTGCCGGCGGCCAGAGGCGACCATTTGATGATTCAGACGGCGGTCCCCCGCCCAGCTCACCCGGTAAGGGCTGCTGAACTCAGGCTCACGGCAAGAAATAATTCCACAAGATTGCGCCGGATATTGGCCCGTCTGCAAGGCACATCCAAGGGCGCATATCGAGATACGTGGCGGTGGAAGTAACGCCGTAGACGGGTCAAAAGTCAAGCAAGATGTGGAATTATTTTTTACTGCAACCCGGCCCGAATTTTTCTTTTCAGCTGCGGGTGACAGCCGCTGATCAAGGCAACGATTTCATCGGGCACTCTGAGTTTTATTCGAGTCGGATCTTTCGAAGTCATAATTTACTCGAAAAGTTCCTCCAAGGTATACAGCTTGGACTTTTTCTTCAAAGCTGACCCCACCACCCCCCTTTTCACAGATCGTTGCCGTTCGGCTGGCCCATCCGGAGTGGCCCGCCCCGGCCGGTGGGCCACGGTGTGCAGTTGCAGGCCGATCCGGGAACCGTGAACACGTCCATTCCGTGGTCAAAGGTTTGGACGAAGATTTCGAGCCGGCCGTCACCGTCGAGATCATAGATGGCCGGTGCGGCCGGAGCGCCGTTCCCGTTGCCGTTATGGCCGGGATCGGGCAGGGCGATGTCGTGCAAGAGACTGCCGTCGGCACCTAAAATCACCAGATACCCGGAGTCCGTCTCGTCCGGGTCCCCGTACGTGGTAAAAACAATCTCGGGGGAGCCGTCCTGGTTGAGATCGGCCACAACGGTTTCGGAGGCATACATTACCGGTTTTCCATGCCTGAAGTCGAAGCGCCAGACCTCCAACGCATCGGCATTGAAGGCGTGGATCAATCCATCGTTCAGCGAAACGACGATCTCGGGACGGCTGTCGCCCTGGATATCGACGGTGGCCGCTGCCGGAATACCGTTCGGCGGATACCATCCGGCAACCGCTAGGGGTGCGCCCCCTCTGGGCAGGGTCTCCCAACCACTTTTGCGCATGGCGGATCGACTTCCATCGCCGTGGGCTCCTTCCAGAACCATGATGGCATAGGCCTGGGTCTCGTATGGTTCGTACTTTTCTATGTTGGGAACCCCGATGACCTCGTTGCGACCGTCGCCGTCCAGGTCGGCGATGTTCGGCGGCGATGCGGTCCACTGCAACCATTCCTGAACGCTGGGATGCGGCCAATCGCCTGCGTGCAGATGGTAGTGATCCTCCTCCACCCGGGGATCGGCCCAGCGGATGAACTGCCCCCAGGTCAAGCGGTTGTCCAGGTACTGGCTCGCGCGATTGGTGAACCACGGGGCGGCATCGATGGCGACACCGTCCATGTCAAAGGCCTGGATGTGATGGTTGTCGTAGGTCACGAGAATCTCCAGGTCGCTGTCGTCGTCGATATTGCCGATCGCCACATTGAGTCCGTAAGAGCCATAACCCGAATGCCCCTGACCGTTGCGGTCGGCATCGCCGCCCGCGCCGGTTAAGGTGTTGTAGCGCGGCCAGGCCGGAAAACTCAGACCGGTGGGCTGGAAGAGCGTGCCGTTGACGGTAAAAACAAAAACCTGGGCACCGCCGACAGATGTTTCCCGGGTTTGGGTGGTGGCGGCCACGATTTCGATGCGTCCGTCGCCGTCGAGGTCGGCCGCCGCCAGCCCCCGCACCTCCGGAGACTCTCCGGCCGTGGAGGTGTCGGCCGGCCAACCGGCTTTGAGGACCAGCCGCCTGTTTCGCCATTCGTAGACATAGACTTCGTGTCGATTGCCGTAGACGATTTCGGCCACGCCGTCGCCTTCCAGATCGACCACGATGTGAGGCGTGTAAACCCGGCCGCCGTTCCCGTCGGCCCGGTCAACGAGTGTTCCGTCAGGTCCAAAGACATAAACGGAATAATAGGCCGCGATAAGCTCTTTTTCCCCGTCGCCCTCCAGATCGGCGACAATCGGCGAGGCATACCAACTCGTTTGTCCCGCCAGGTTCATTAGAAACAGCGGCCGGGCGACTTCCCCCGTGCTCGTGCCCGCGAGGCAGACTGCGTTGCGCTGCCCTCCGGTGGCACTTCCGTCAGTAAACGAAACTCCGCCCCCGCTCTCGACCGACCCGCCACCGGCGCCACCGCAACCAAAGAGAGTTCCCCACAAAATCAGCAGGCAGAAAGTATATTCAATTCGGGATGGGGTGATCATCATCGATTATATCCGTCGTTTTGGGTGATTGTTGCCTAATCCAGAGCATGTTAATTATAACACAATGCAATACATATTTTGAAAGAAATATAGAATTTGGTTTACTCGACGTCCTGCAATCAATTGATACGGTGGTTCATACCCTTGTGGTTTGACCGGTCAGCACGGCTCTGATATGGAGGCTTTAAGATAAAGATTTTGGCAAGGCCAGAGGGAGGCGGCTGTATTGTAATACGCCAACGACCGATACCAGCAGCCAAACTCTTTATCTTGAAGTCTATAGCCATGGAAACGCCTTTATGGTGGTTGCCAGGGCTACGAAAATGAATACATCCGTTGAAGCTGTTGAGTATGAGGCCAAGATACAAAATCCTGCTGTTTGCAGTGTCGCTTTATTCGGTTTGGGGATCGGTCTTCAATGGTACGGAAATATCCTCTCACGAGTATGATTCCGGGGTTTCGAATTCCCGAAACCGGTTCACCATAGCGAGTTACAATCCCGGACCAGCTGATTTTACAGATCCTGACACCATCAGGGCCGTAGCAGACATCTTGTCCAGTTTTGAGATTGCAGCGCTTCAGGGCGTACGAGATGAAGACTCAGACGCGGCCCTCAATGAATTGGTTGAGGAATTGAATCACTATGGAAACCGATACGATTACCTTTCAGGCCCTATTGTTGCGGAGTCCCTAACCCACTACGCTTTTATCTATCGGGCTGATATCGTGTCCCCTGTGCAGTGGTACTCATATGACGATTCAAATGGATACAATTTTACATGGGAACCATTCGTGGCCAGATTTAAGATAGACGAGGGCGCGTTTGATTTCACCATTGTCAACTTTTATGCCGAACCAGGGTCAAGACCTCAGGATATAGATTTTCTACCGCATGTTGTTGATGATGCGAAAGAAAGGTTTCCGGACGAAACCGACGTCATTATCCTTTGTTCGACCAAACCTGATTATAATTCCCTTGTTGTCAGCGATCCTTTCAAGGCATTGGAGCAAAAAGATTACATTCTTCTATTAGACGCTGAGACAATTCATTCCAATGGCACTGAGGATCCCGTCGACCCACAAATCATTATCGCTGCAAGTTCCAAAGAAATGTATTGGGAAGATGCCGGCTTATTTGCAATCGATGCTGAATCGAGTACCGGGCAAGATGGCGGTGCGGTTTTATCAACGAACCAACCCGGTTTCAGCTCTATTGTAATTGTGGACAACGAGCCTGAGGACACTGAGGATAAGGATGAGGGGTCAAGTTCTAAAGCATTCTGTTTTTTCGGTACGACGAGCGATTAATTTTGGGAATGGGCAGCTTTCAGCGTCAGTCGTGTGACCAAACAAGACAATATCCGTTTACAATCTGACATCCGTTCCTGATGCCCCGCCGGGAAGAGGAGCCCGCGACGATGTCCCTCCTGAAACTGTTTTCCGGACCTTCGCCGGAAAAGCTCGAAGAAAAAGGCGACGCCCTTTTTGCAGCCGGGCAGTGGGGACGGGCCAAGCTGGCCTACGAGGGCTCACTCGACAAACGGCGGAAGCGATCCGGACAGGACATCGACGCCCAACGCCGGCTTGCGGAAAAGATCCGGGCAGCCGCCGATGCGCTGGCCGGTGAGCATCGACAGACAGCCCAAAATCTGATCGAAGGCGGGTATGACGAAGAGGCGCGGGCTCTGCTGGCGCTGGCTGCGGAGGTCGCCGCGGACCCGCAGCTCAAAGCGGAACTCGGCGCTCAACTCCAGGCGCTGACCTATCCCCGGAACCATCCCGACGGCCTGGCGCCGATTGTTTCCGCCGCCGGGTTGGAAGACAAAGACCCTCTTTTCGATGAAACATCGGAAGACGATTACTTCCTGGTGTTGTGCGCCACACTGCCGGAGGAAGTGCGGGATGCGTATCTGGCTTATGGCGAAGACTTTAAACGCGGCTTTATCGCACTGAATCGCGGTGACTTTCAGGAGGCAGCCGCAAGCCTTTCCCGCGCCATGGCGCAAAACCCGCAGCCGGAGAGCTATGTCCCCCTGGAACTGGCTTCGGCCGAGCTGAACCTGGACCGACCGGCCGCGGCCCGTGACCTGCTTGAAAATTTTCTCGACCATCACCCTTATGCCCTTCCCGCCTACCAGCTCTTGTGCGAAATCCATTGGGAGGCGAAAGATTTTGCCAGGGCCGATGCCCTGCTGGCATCCCTGCCGGAGGAGCTGGCCGAATCCGTCGCCGCAGTGCTGCTGAAAGGCGAAACGCTCATGCGCGCCGGCCGCCATGCAGACGCCCGCGATTTCTACCGGCAGTTCCTGAAAGTCTATGACTGGAACGATACGGCGGCCCGGGAACTTGCCAAAGCACATGAAGCCCTGAATGAATCGGCCGCGGCGCGCGCCGTCTACCGGGAGATCATCGGCCGCTGTGACGGCTGCCGCGCCCGCATCGATCCGGAGATCAAGCACCGCTATGCGGAGCTGTGTTTCGCCGACGGAGTGTATACGACCCAGATCCTGGAGATGTACCTCGCCCTTGCCCGGGAGATCCCGGAAAGCGCGGCCCATTACTTCGACCGGGTCAGCCGGATCTATGCGGCCCGGGGCAATTCCACCGAGGCGCAGCGCTTCCGTTCTTTTGCGAGGCGGGCCGCGGCGGAAAGGGATTGACCCATTATTTCGGATATTGTGGAATGGATATCGCGCACTCCGGCTGAAATTCATATCGCGACCGTCCTTCGGGCTCGATTTCAAGCAGCCTGATTTTCAGCAGATACTGTCTCTCGTTCCTGTTGTGTTGCCTCCTTTCCGATTTTTTTCGTCCCCGCCGTCGTGCCCGTCTTTCTGGGCACTCTGAACATTTCGCGACTTGCCCGGTTCGCCCCTTGCCATCTCTCCGGACCGGAAAAGCCGAGTTCCCCGCCCGCAATCCAGGAATTTGACCCACGGGCCTTAACGACAACCCGTCTGAAAAATATCTCTTTCCGTTCGATACCCCGCAGCCCGCGACATAATGCAAAACCACGGGGGAATCTAATCTTGCTAATCTTGCCGTGGGTTTTAATTTTCGTACCAGTGCTCGTATAAAGCACGTTCTGCACGAACGGTTTCTGTTGAATAGGCATACGTAAGCATTCATTGAATGTCATTGACATGCGTAAACTCCCGATTTAGAATGTCACAATCATTTCGAGAGGAGTTCAAAAATGAGAACTGTGCAAAAGAGTTTACGTTTGCCGGAAAAGGCCGTAAAAGAAATCGAGGCTTTGGCCTCGCATAGTGGAAGGGATTTTTCTGGTTTCGCCAGAGATCTGCTCATCGAAGCAGTTAAAATCAGGAGATGCCCCGGGGTTATTTTTGCAGATGGTCCTACCGGCAGGCGTGCGCGAATTGCGGGCACCGGCATCGACATCTGGGAATTTGTCGCCACGTTCAAGGCTTTGGGAGAGCGTTACGACAAACTGAAAGAAACCTATCACTGGCTGAGCGATCAACAGGTCCGCGCGGCGCTATCGTTTTATGCCCTCTACCCCGATGAAATAGATGAAAAAATCGCTCGCAATGAAGGGCTCACCGAGGAGAAGGTACTCAAGCGGTTTCCGTTTCTGGCGAAGCCGGCCGGTGAATAATGAAGTTATACCTGGATGAGGATATCAGCCCCAAAGTCGCCGGCATCTTGCGAAAAAGAGGAATAGACGCGGTGAGCGCCCATGACACGGGCATGCTCGAAGCTTCCGACGAGGAACAGCTCTCCTTTGCCGCCGTTAATGGACGGGCAATGGTGACCAGAAACAGAGATGACTTTATCACCTTAACCGTACAGTTCTTTGAAAAACTAAGGCCGCACTGCGGCCTTATCGTCGTCCCCCACACCATATCGGGACACGAGTTCGGTAAGCTTTCAAGTTTATTGAAAAAATATTCAAAAAATCATCCGTTCGGCTTGGATCCCTACACAATCGAGTTTCTTTCCAATAAATAAAAAAGACTATGACCGTGACGGCACGGAAAATAGCGGAACCTGACTACCGAAACCTGGTAGAACTTCTGCCGCAGACGCTTTTTGAAATCGATGCCCTGGGGCGGTTCACCTTTGCCAACCGGACGGGATTCGAATGCTTCGGATACCGGCCGGAGGAACTCGAGGACCGTTTCAGCGCAGTCGATTTTTTCATCTCTGAGGACCGGTCACGAAAACCGCCACCGGGAAAATCAGGCGTTTCCAGCTCAAGCAGGCGCCGCCGTCCATGGCGTCACGGGCGGCCTGATCCCGTTCGAAAACCGGCTCCACCGACCGTTGTCCGCCGACCGGCACGATCGATACTGCTGGCGCTGAAGGTATTTCGTGAAGCCGGTCCAGGGTGATATCGACCGGTACGACAAAACGCCGCCGGATTTCGGATTCGATGTCGCGCAGCCTGATTTTCAGCCGATACCGTCTATAGTTCATGCCGTCTTCCCCTCTTTCCGATTTTTGTCATAACCGCCGTTAATTAAAACATTTTCTGTACGTACGCACTCTCCCTGACCTCGGTATTGATCTTTTTGATGATGCCGTTGCCCTGTGCCCATCCGCGTTGTATATTTGCCCCGAATTACGGAGTCCATTTGAATCTATGACCTCGTGGACATGATTTTCATTCAGGATTTTAAACTCTCAGCCCGCTTTTGACCCATAAGGAAATCATTTTGCCAACCTCTCGAACAACGCTCGATATCCCCGCCCTGAGCGATGAAAATACAGCATTCAAGGTGCTGGGAGCCATCGGATTTTCGCATTTCCTAAACGACATGATCCAGTCCCTGCTTCCGGCGATTTATCCCCTGCTGAAAAGCTCCTTTGCCCTCAGCTTCACCCAAATCGGGCTGATCACATTGACGTTTCAAATCACCGCATCATTGTTGCAGCCGATGGTCGGGCTTTACACCGATCACCACCCGAAGCCTTACTCATTGTCCATTGGCATGGGATGTACCCTGATAGGCCTGATCATTCTTGCCTTCGCACCCGGGTATGGAATTCTGCTGATAGCCGCCGCAATGGTTGGTACGGGCTCATCGATCTTCCATCCGGAATCCTCCCGTGTTGCCCGAATGGCCTCCGGCGGTCGATATGGACTGGCGCAGTCGATTTTCCAGGTGGGTGGCAATGCGGGCAGTGCAACGGGTCCGCTGCTGGCCGCCTTCATAGTCATCCCGCATGGCCGAAACAGTATAGCCTGGTTCTCACTGGCTGCGCTTCTCGCCATGCTGGTGCTGTGGCAGGTCGGCGGCTGGTACAAGAGCAAGCAATCGGGAGCGAAGCGGCCAGGCAAATCCCAGTTCTCTCAGCAGAGGCTCCCTTCCCGCACGGTAATAGGGGCTATGCTGGTCCTGATGGTGCTTATTTTTTCGAAATTTTTTTACCTGGCA
>JBAPSB010000171.1:0-32018 GCA_049281435.1 Desulfobacterales bacterium | reverse complement strand
GCCCTGTCATCTCGGTTTCGGTCACGTGCTGTTCGGTTTTAAGAAAAATGTCGAGAATCCGGAAACGATCTTCGAAACGATCGATACGCTCCTGCTTGAAAAGCTTTTTGAACTGTTCTTTTTCCTGTTTGTGAATCTGCTGCATCATTTTAGTGTCAACTCAGCCGATGGTGACCCCGCCCGCGAGCGGTCGCTTGGAAACAGGGACTTCCATCGATAGCGGTGGGCCTCCGCCGCTCACGGACAGACCGTGAGCGGCCAAGATGCTGGTGCATGCAAAGAGGGTGTAAAGCGGCGGCAAAGGTCCTATCGGGATGGTCCGGGAATTTCGAGAGTCGTGCAGGCGCCCCCGGAACAGTTTCGCGTTTGGGATTTAACGCCCTGACCGGCGGCGGAGGCGCCGTCCATCGAATAACTGGCGCAACTGAGAATGCGTTCGAAATCTTCGGCGCCGCACCCGGGGCAGCGCATTTCCACCGAATCCTTGTCGTTCATGACGAGGATTTCGAAGCACTCGTTACATTTCAAACACTTGAATTCATAGATCGGCATCGATATACCCCTTGGTCGAAAAGTAATGTAAGCGATAAAGATATTGAATTCGGCCCGAAATGTCAAGGAATTGAAAAGACTTATCCGCTTCATAACCAGCGGTGAAGCCCGCGCGCCGGGTGCCGGGCCGGTCGGCGGCGGGACAAGGCTCCGGCCGGGGCGGGGTAAGGATGCTGTCGTCGAAATCCGCCGTGGACCGCGGACGGCCATTCAAAAAATCGTTATTGTAAAGATTTCAAGGCCGTTTCAACAGCTCGCGCGCATGGTTCAGCGCGGTCGGGGTGACGGCCACGCCGCCGAGCATGCGCGCCAGTTCCTCGACGCGGCCTTTTTCATCCAATTCCTGGATGGCCGTAAACGTCCGGCCCTTGATGATTTTCTTTGAAATGCTGAAATGGTGGGCGCCGAATTTTGCGATTTGAGGCAGGTGGGTGATGCAGATGACCTGATGGTGCGCGGAGAGATTGCGGAGCTTTTGGCCCACGACATCCGCCGTGCCGCCGCCGATGCCGGCATCGACCTCATCGAAGATGAGCGTTTCGACGGCATCGGTTGCCGCCAGAATGGATTTTAGGGCCAGGACGAGACGGGAGAGTTCGCCGCCCGAGGCTATGGCGGTCAGGGATTTGAGTTCCTCGCCGACATTCGGAGAAATTTTAAAGACCGCCCGGTCGATGCCCGATTCAAAGACCTGCTTCCCGTCGACCCGCAGAAAGGCGGATGTCTTGTCGGTGGACGGCACCGCCTGCAATTCGATCCGGAAGCGGGTTTGGGCCATCTTCAGGTTCTTCAGTTCGGCTTCCACCGCCTGCGCCAGTTCAGCGGCGGTTTTTTGGCGCTGTCGTGACAAGTCCAGCGCCAGGTCCGCCAGATGCCGGTGATGACCGGCCAGCTGCTTTTCGGCCAGCGAGATCTGCTCGTCGACATTTTCGACCTCGGCCAGCTCCCGTGCAACGGCCTCCCCGTGGGCGTGAACCCCTTCGATCGAGCCGCCGTACTTACGCTTGAGCTTGTTGACCAGATCCAGCCGTTTCTCCACCGTCTCCAGGCGGCCTTCGTCCATCTCGATGGTGTTGAGATACCCGCGCAGATGGTCGATCAGCTCTTCTATCAGAAAATCGATTTGGCTCAGATGGCCGACCCCCGCCGCAAGGGCGCTGTCGATCCGCTCGGTTTTCTCGAGGTTTTTGCGGACTTCCGTCAGCCTTTCGGCCACCGACCCGTGGCCGCTGTAAATTTCGTCGACGGCCTGGCTGACGGTCTGAAACAGAAGCTCGCTGTGTTTCAGCCGCTGGCGTTCCTGTTCCAGGCGCGTGTCTTCCGCTTCGAGCAGACCGGCGGATTCGATTTCCGCTTGTTGGTATCGGAGCAGCTCGACCTGCCGGGCCCGTTGTTCCTTGATCGAATTGAGCCGCTCAAGCTTTTCGATCAACGGCAAGACGGCGTGATAGGTATCTGAAACCGCCTGGCGCAGAGGCAGCAACTTGCCGAATTGATCCAGGATCAATAAATGCTGGTCCTCCTTGAGGAGACTCTGATGGGCGTGCTGTCCGGAAATACCGGCCAGATTTTCCGTAATGGCGCCGAGCAGCTGCATGGTGGCCAGGCGGCCGTTGACGTAAAGCCGGTTGGTGTCGGCCCGGGAGAGAATGCGCCGGATCAGCAAGCCTTCGGCGGATGCATATCCGGCGGCCTCCAGCATCCGGGCCGTCTCGCTTTGCGGGGCGACGTCGAAAAGCGCCTCCAGTTCGGCGAACTCGCAGCCGGAGCGGATCAGGGCCGCCGAGGCCCGGCTGCCGAGCAGAAGGTTGACGGCCGTGATGAGGATCGATTTGCCGGCCCCCGTTTCGCCGCTGAGAATGGTGAGACCCGGCGCGAAACGGATCCTCAAATCACCAATGATGGCAAAGTTGTGGATGGACAGTTCCCGGAGCATAGGCGGATTATCGAAAAAAGGGTGTGCCTGGTAAAAGGCCGCATGCGGCCCGGCGGCTTGAAGGCCCCGGCGCATTGTTTACCTGCACCCTGGCGGCCTGAACGGCCAGGGGCGTTCTTACCTGCTTTTATCCCACACGGCCCGTATTTTGTAAAGTTCCGCAGCCGCCTTTCGCACCCCCAAGCCGCCTTTCCGGCGGACGTCTTTTTCACCTGCGGCACTCACCCGAGGGTGCGTGTGGCCCGATGCGGGTGGCAGGTTAATTTTGATAAACATTTACAAACATGCGGGCATGGATTATGTTTTCATTTAATATTTTATTTACCATCCACGAACCCACGAGGGCCTTCATGGCAGATTCTGTCACCTTGGTCATTGCCACCCGCAACCGGGGAAAGACCGCCGAGATTCGCGAGCTTTTAAGTGGTTTTCCCATTAAAATCAAAGACCTTGAAGACTTCGGCCCGTTGCCGGCCGTCGAGGAAGACGGCCGCACATTCGAGGAAAATGCCTACAAGAAGGCGAGCTTTACGGCCAGGGTCCTGGGGTTGCCGGCGCTCTCCGATGATTCCGGCCTGATCGTCGAGGCCCTCGGCGGCGCCCCGGGCGTCTATTCGGCCCGTTTTGCCGGCGAACAGGCCACCGACGCCGAAAGGTGCCAGCGGCTGCTGGCCGAAATGGCCGGTAAAACAGAACGGCGGGCCGCCTTCGAGTGCGTCCTGTCGATTGCGGTGCCGACCGGCCAGGCCCTGACATACGAAGCCCGCTGCGAGGGGGTGATTGCCGAAAAACCCTCGGGCCGCAACGGTTTCGGATACGATCCGATTTTTTACTATCCTGCGTTGGGAAAAACATTTGCCGAACTGACCCGGGCCGAAAAAAGCCGCGTCAGCCACCGGGGAAAAGCCCTGGCCGAACTGAAAAACGAAATGGACAAAGTCCTGATCTGGATTCGTCACCACATGCCGGTTTATGAAAAATTACATTGAACACCGTAGCCGCAAAAGGGAGCCGCTTTATGCTGAAGAAGAGACAGGGAACAGACATTGTCGTTGAAATCGGCGGGATCACCACACCGGAGGCCGCTGAAGGGTTTTTAAAGGAAACTCTGGACGCCGAGCACTTTGCGAGGCTGCAACCGATTACGCATCCGGGAGTGAGGCTTAAAATCGCCAATGCCATTGCCATGTGCCGGCCCGAGCGCGTGTTTATCAACACCGGAACCGAGCCCGACCGGCAGTTCATCCGCGAGCTGGCGCTCGAAAGGGGCGAAGAGGCCAAACTGCCCATGGCGGGGCACACCATTCACTACGATCTCAAAGAGGAGCAGGGACGGATTATCGACCGGACCTACTACTTCACCAATCCGGGCGAACTGGTCAGTTCGCTGGCCAACAAGATCGACCGCAACGACGCGCTGAAAGACATACGTGAGAAGATGTCAGGCATCATGACCGGCATGACGATGGTGGTCGGGTTCTACCTGCGCGGTCCGGTCGGCTCGCCGGTGTCGAATCCGGCGCTCGAAATCACCAGCTCGGCCTATGTGTCGCACAGCGCCGAGATCCTTTACCGCAATTCGTTCGATCATTTCGAGGAACAGGTGAAACGCCTGGGCCACTTTTACACCAACATTCACAGCCAGGGCCTCAACCGACCCGAAGACCTGCCGAGTGCGCGGGTTTACATGGACCGCAGCTACCAGGCCACCTACAGCATCAACTGCACCTACGCTGGCAACACCCTGCTGCTTAAAAAAGGCAACCACCGGTTTTCGGTCGACAAGGCCGTGTACGAAAACAGGGGCCGGGAACTCAGCGAACACATGTTCATCACCGGGATCGACGGTCCCGGCGGCCGCGTGACCTGGATTGCCGGCGCCGCCCCCAGTGGCTGCGGCAAGACCACCACGGCCATGGCCGGCAATCACTTCGTCGGCGACGATTTGGCGCAGATGTGGATCGGAGAAGACGGCAGCGTTCGTTCCGTCAACCCGGAATGCGGCATCTTCGGCATCGTGG
Organism: Desulfobacterales bacterium; assembly: GCA_049281435.1. Taxonomy (GTDB): domain Bacteria; phylum Desulfobacterota; class Desulfobacteria; order Desulfobacterales; family SG8-13; genus JARFQH01. The sequence goes on along the minus strand of JBAPSB010000171.1, from coordinate 27,509 downwards.
CGGACGTCAACTGGGACGGCGACCCCCAATTGATGAAGTGCCTGCGAAATCCCGGTACGGAGGTGATCTGGTCCAACGTGCTCATCGATGAAAACTCTGAGCCCCAGTGGAGGGGCAACGGGGAAAATCCCACCCGCGGAATCAATTTCCAGGGCCCCTGGGAGCAGGGAATGGTCGATAAGAACGGCAAACCGGTTCCGGTCTCGCATCCCAATGCCCGCTGCACGCTGTCATCCGCGGCCCTTGAAAACTATTCGCCGGCCGCCGAAGACGCGGCGGGCGTCGAGACGCGCGTGGTGACCTACAGCGGCCGCGACAGCGACACCATGCCGCCGGTCTGGGTCGCCAAAAATGCCGACCAGGGCGTGGTGATCGGCGCCTGCATCGTTTCGGCCGCCACCGCCACGGAAGTCGGCGCCACCGGCGTCAAGCGCTCCCCCTGGGCCAACGCCCCGTTCATACCCGGGTCACTGGGAGACTACATGGATGCCCAGTTCCGGTTTTTCGGGCATCCGGATTTGGCCGAGGCCAAGCGGCCGATCATGGCCGGATTGAATTACTTTTTGACCGACGAAGCCCGCGGGGGATCTTCTAAAAGACTGCTCGGTGAAAAGCGGGACGTCAAGGTCTGGCTGGCATGGCTGGACCGGCGCGCTTACCGTGACGTGGACGCCATCGACACCCCGATCGGTTTTCTGCCCCAATACGAGGACCTGAAGAAGCTGTTCAAGGAGATCCTCGACAAGGACTATCCGCTCGATCTCTACGTCAAACAGTTTTCACTTTACGTCGACAATATTCTGGCCCGCATCGACCTGCAGATCGACGCCTACGGCAAGGAAGAAAATCTGCCGGCCCGGCTCTTCGAGGTTTTAAACGGGCAGCGCGAGGGGCTGCTGGCGCTGAAAGGAAAATACGGGTCCAGGATTACTCCGGCCGAGCTACTGAAAGCGAACCCGGGCGTTTGAGACATCCGGCGGCCACGGGCCGGGGCGGGCTGCCGTGATGCGCCCCCGTCAGGTTGTCGAAGGGCGCCACTCACTGGCACGGGTCGTGTTCAGCCGGCGCATGCTTGTGGCGCTTCTGATGGGCTTCTCCTGCGGGCTGCCCCTGCTGCTTACCGTGAGTCTGCTGCAGGCCTGGATGAAACAAGCCGGCGTGGACCTGGCCGTCATCGGCTTGATGGCGCTGGTCGGGCTTCCCTACACGCTCAAGTTTTTCTGGGCGCCCCTGGTGGACCGTTTCACCCTGCCTCTTCTCGGCCGCCGGAGGGGTTGGCTGCTGGTCAGTCAGCTGGCCCTGATCGGCGCCATTATCGCACTCGCCGCCACCGATCCGGCCCACAACACCTGGATGGTGGCGGCGTGCGCCCTGCTGGTCACCTTTTTCAGCGCATCCCAGGATATCGTCGTGGATGCCTACCGCCGGGAAGATCTGGCCGACGAGGAACTCGGCCTGGGTTCCTCGCTGTATATCAACGGCTATCGACTGGGCATGCTTCTGGCTTCGGGCGGCGGTCTGATCATGGCCGGGCACATGCCGTTCAAGGCCGTCTACCTTGTCATGGCCGCCTGTCTGCTGCCCGGCGTGGCGACGACCCTTCTGACGCCCGAACCCGATACGCCGGCCGGAACACCCCTGAGCCTCAAGGAGGCCGCGCTGGAGCCTCTGATCGAATATTTCCAGCGCCGCGGCGCCTGGTGGATGCTGGCGTTTATTTTGTTTTACAAGGTCGGGGATTCGATGGCCTCGGCCATGACCACCCCCTTTTACCTCGACATCGGATTCTCGACGTCGCAGATCGGGGCGGTGGTTAAACTCTTCGGCTTTTGGGCGACCATCGCCGGCAGCGTGTTCGGCGGCCTTTTGATGATCCGCATCGGCATCCGCCGCAGCCTGTGGCTTTTCGGTTTTCTGCAGGCGGCCTCCACCGCCGGTTTTGCCGTGCTGGCCCGCATCGGGGCCAGTCTGCCGTGGCTGGCCGGGGTGGTGACTTTCGAGAACCTGAGCAGCGGCATGGGCACGGCCGCCTACGTCGCCTTCATGGCCAGCATTACCAACAAGAAGTTCACGGCCACCCAGTACGCCCTGCTCTCGAGCCTGATGGGCGTCCCGCGCGTCATCGCCGCCGCTCCCACCGGTTTTCTGGCCAAGGTCTTCGGGTGGGAAGCTTTTTTTGTTTTCTGCGCCCTGATTGCCGCACCCGGACTGCTTCTGCTGTTGAAATTCGCTCCCGCCGGAACGGCCGGCGATGGCCTGTGAAGAAAAGAATGAAAAAGACCCCGGACAATAACAAGATGATGGCCCGCATGGCCGGGCTGAATCGTCAAAGAAAAGACCTGCAGGCATTTTCACCCGAAGAGGCGATGCAGCGGATTCTCGAATCGGCTCAGCCGGCGGCCCTGGTCCACTCTTTCCCGGAGCAGGATTTTCATTTTCTGATTCACGACATCGGCCCTGAGGATGCGCTGCCGCTGCTGGCGCTGGCCTCCGACCGGCAGTGGGAGTACCTGCTGGATATCGAAACCTGGCGCCGCGACCGTCTCGATCCGGTGGCACTGACCCGGTGGTTCGAGCTGCTCTACCGGGCCGGCACCCGGCGCACGGTCAAATGGCTGATTGAGCAAAAAACCGACCTGCTCACCTTGCACCTCTTCAAGAATATCGAGGTGAGACTCCTTGAACCCGATCAGGACCCATCGGATTTCGGGGATGACTTCTTTACGCTCGACAGCGTCTTTTACGTGCGGATCACGGGCCCGCTCTTTACCGCCGAATCGGAACTGGGTGACATCGAGAAGGAAAGCTATCGCGAATTTTTGACGAAACTGATCCACAGCCTGGCGGCTTTCGATCACATCGCCTACCAGATGCTGCTGCTCGAGGCGGCGGCTTATATTTTACCGTCCGAAAACGAAGAAGAGACCTACCGCCTGCGAAATGTCAGGTTGGCCGAGAAGGGTTTCCTGCCTTTCGAAGAGGCCATCGGGGTCTATCAGCCCCTTGCCCCGCGGCAACTCCCCGAGCGGGACCGCAAGTTCCTGGCGCGATCGGTGCCGGCGACCGGATTGCCCGTTCCCCTCTACCCGGCGGGCGTGCTCGACAGCGGCAGCCTCTTTGCCGAAGCCCTGTCCAGAATCGACACCGAGGCCCTGCTGGAGCAGCTGCAAACCGAATTCGCCGGTTTGTGCAACCGGATCATCGCCGCCGACGTCACCCCGGTGCACCGCAAGGACGACCTGCGGGTGGTGGTGCAAAAAACCAGCGGCTTTTTGTCGATCGGCCTGCAGGTCCTGGCGGCCGAAACGGAGGCTGACGGCCCATCAGCCCGCGATGTCCCGCTGGCGTTGATTCAGCGCCACCGGCTGTCCGACATCTTCAGGATCGGCTACGGTCAGGCGCTTGAATTGAAGTGGCGTGCGCAGCGCTGGCTGGATCGGTCCTGGTTTGCCGGCCAGGGACTTTCGCTCACGTTCTGGGGTGAGGACTGGTTGGGGGTTCTGGGCGGCTTGCTGGTCAAGAAGCCGGTATTCTTCGACAATTACGCTTCCGGCCGCATGTACCGGGATTTCGCCACGCTCGAGGAGCTGCGGCAGGCAGCCGAGGTCCTGGAGGTCGTCATGGCCTGCGACCGTCTGTTTTCGCTGCTGAAGATAACGCCGGGGCTGCTCTCCGCCGGCCGGTTTCTCACCTATAAAACCCTGGTTTTGACCCTCTGGGCCTTGGACCGGACCGCCGGCGGCGGGCAAGACCGGTATCTGACCCGCGAGGAATTCGCGCGTTTTTTCGGACAGCTCTGGCAGGAAGGGCAACGGCCGCGCCGCGTCGCCGCAGAAATGAAGCACGCTTTTGCCTCATGGCTTGGCGAGCGTTCCGGGCTGGCCGACCATGAGATGGCCGCCAAAATCGAGCCGGTTGTTAAGCGCCTGCTGGCGGAGATCGAAGAGGAATACGGGCTGGTGGACATGGCGGACCTCGACCCCCGGTTCATTCACCTCTTTCTTGTCGAGCGGTGATGGGTTTCTTTACTCGTCGAAAGCCGGATGCACGGACGGGAAACGGTTGCGGTCGGTGTGGGGCAGGAACCTGGCGGCCGAAAAGCGGGTCATGAACTCCTGGTTGACGTTGAGTTCGAGATAGGTGATGCGGTCCCGGATCCAATCGATTTCTTCCATGTAACCCGCCGCGGTCAGCAGCAAGGTGGCCCCGCCGAGGGAGCTGTTTCCCAGCGGTTTGAACGCCTTGAGCGGCAGGTCCGGGAGCATGCCGATGGCGATGGCCGAGGCGGGCTGGATGAAGGTACCGAAGGTGCCGGCGACGTAAAATGTCGTGATGTCCTCCAGGCGGATGCCGACCGTACCCGTTATGGTTTCAAGGATCGTGTACATTGCGGCTTTGGAACGGATGAGGCTGTCGAGGTCCGTTTGGCTGATGGTCAGGGCTTCACCGGTGGCGGAATCTGCGGCCGGCACCACGATCAGGTGGGCGGTGCCGTCGATGTCGACGAGCCGGCCGTCGCAGGCCCGGGGCCGAAACCGGCCGCGAAAGTCGATCAGGCCACCGAGAAAGAGCTGGGCCGCGAGGTCGATCAGTCCCGAGCCGCAAATGCCGTGCGGCGGCCGGTCGGCGATGGCGTGGAGTTCGAAACGCCGTGACGTGCGATCGTAGCGCACCCGATCGATGGCACCGGGCGCGGCCAGCGTGCCCACGCGGCTGACCCCGCTTTCCAATGCCGGTCCGGCGGCGCCGGCGCAGGCCATCAACCACTGGCTGTTGCCGAGCACAACCTCGGCGTTGGTGCCGACATCGACCAGCAGGGCCGGTTCATCCGCTCGGTGCAGGCCGGCGTAAAGGATTCCGGCGATCAGGTCGCCGCCGAAGTAGCTGCCGATGTTGGGAAAGACGAACACCCGCGCCCGCGGGTTCACCTGCAGGCCGAGCGCAGCGGCCGGGATCAGGCCCGGACGGTTGGTGACCGGGATGTAAGGCTCGCGGATCATCCAGTGCGGGCTCAGCCCCAGCAGGAGGTGGGACATGGCCGTGTTGCCGGCCACGGCGACCAGTTGGATGTCCTGCGGCCGCCGCGCGTAGGTAAGGCACAGCGCGGCAACCTGCCGGTTGAGTTCTTCGCGGATCAGTTGCTGCAGGTGCTCGAGGCCGCCCGGCGAATCGGCGTAGTGGATCCGGGCGAGAATATCGGGGCCGATCCGGATTTGAGGATTGTCGCAGGCCGCTTCGCCCAGCGCGGAGCCGCTGACCAGATCCACGATCCGCAGCACCACCCGTGTGGTTCCCAGGTCGACGGCCAGACCCAGCGGCGCTTTTTCAGCGGGCCGCCCATCGAGCCCGACCAGGACCCAGTGGCCGTGATCCTTGAAAAGGGTGCAGCAGACCCGGCCATCGTTCTCCCGCAGCAGCAAGGGCAGCCGCTGCAGCAGCTCCAGGTCGATCGTCAGCTCGAGTTGCGGTACCGCCAACTCTTTTTTAAGGGTCGTGATCAGACGATCGGCATCGGCCGTGTTGTTCTGCAGGCTTGGGGAGGGCAGTTTCAGGACCTTGACCCAGCCGTCTTCGCGCTGATCCATCCGTTCTTACCCATTTAACGAAAATATAGGCTTTAAGATAAAGATTTTGGCAAGGCCAGAGAGAGGCGGGCCGTATAGGCCATACGCCAACGACCGATAACACCGCCAAAATTTTTATCTAAAGACTCTATAGACTGGTTTCCGCGCACTCATGGGTGCAGGTAGGGCGCCCCTTGTGCGTACCCTTACAGGCAAGAGGGCAGACACGAGGCCCGCCCCCTGCCGGTTTACTCCCGCCGCGGGACGCAGCGGACTCAACCGATCCTATCTTGTCCGCTCCACTTCGGCCACGATGGCCCGCAATGTGGCGCCGGCGCCGCCCGTGATCAGATAGTCGCTGACGCCGAGCGTGAGCGGTGTCGGTTCGGTGTTGATTTCGATCACGCGGGCGCCGGAGCGCTTGGAGATGACCGGCAGGCTCGCCGCCGGCTGCACCATGGCCGAGGTGCCGACGACCAGAATGACGTCGCACTGCCGCGCGAGGCGCTGGGAGCGTTCGAGATGCCGGAACGGAATTTGTTCGCCGAAAAAAATACACTCGGGGCGCAGGATGCCGCCGCAGTCGCAGCGCGGGGGCAGCCGGTCCAGCTCGACCGACCGCGTCGGCCGGCGCCGGCCGCAGTCGAGGCAGGACTGCCAGGCGAAATTGCCGTGAAACTCGATGACATCCGAGCTGCCCGCGGCCTGGTGCAGGCCGTCGACGTTCTGGGTAATCACCGTCTTGAGGATCCCAAGTTCCTCCAGGCGCGCAAGGCCCCGGTGGGCATCGTTGGGCAGTGCCTGGTCGACCACCTCTTTCATCCCGCGGATGAGAACATCCCAGACCTTGGCCGGTTGGCTCAGGAAGGCATCGATGTGGGCATATTCCAGCGGGTCGATTTTTTCCCAGAGCCCGCCCGGGCCCCGGAAGGGCGGAATCCCGCTTTCCACCGAAATACCTGCGCCGGTCAAGGCGATGACGTGTTTGGCCGCGGCCAGGTCGCCGGCCGCTTTTCTGATCAAGTCATCCATGACTTTTTTTCACCGGCGTGAGATTCGTTTCGCGAGTGTCAGCTGCCGGCCACCGCCGCCATCGATTTTTGCCGTCTGTCCGGCCACCCCCCTTCGCCCGCAATCGGCTCAGAGGTCGAATTTTGCGTTGCACCGCACCCCGAAACATTTAAATTGGTGACCCGCGGCCGCAATTCTTTTGCGGCAGTCGGTGACGATTTTATCCATGGCCCGGTCGGTGCGGTCCTGGTTGAGGTGGAACAGTCCGAGCCGCTTGACCCCGGCCTCGCCGGCCAGGCGCAGGACATCGGTATATACCGAGTGACCCCACTCGATGAAGGCGGCATACTCCGCCGGGGCATACTCGGCGTCGTGGAACAAGAGGTCGGCCCCGCTCGAGAATTCCACATAATCCCGATAGGCCCGGCCGCCCCGGTGAACGTATCCCAGTTCATTGTCGGTCAAGAAGACCAAGCTCCGGCCGTTCTCGATGAACCTGTAGCCGCTGCCCCCGTTGGGGTGGCTGAGGGCAATCGGGACCACTTGCACCGATCCGATGTTGAATTCGACCGGGCACGCCTCCTCGTAATGCAGCCGGGCTTTTATATCCGAGTATTTCACGGGAAAATTAGGGGGCGCCATGACCTTCGACAATATGGTTTCCACGAATTTGCTGTGGAAGGGGCAGCGGTGCATCCAGAAATCGGCGTCTTTGAGGTAGAGCGGTTTAAAGTAGGGAAAGCCCATGATGTGATCCCAGTGGGCATGGGTGAAGATGAAGTGGAACTGGCGTCTTTTTTCTCTGATGAGCAGATTGCCGAGGCGGCGGATGCCCGTTCCGGCATCGATGATGATGATCTCGCCGCTTTGGGGTCGAATTTCGATGCAGGTGGTATCGCCGCCGTACTTGAGGTAGGTTTTCCCGGAAACAGGTATCGACCCGCGGGATCCCCAGCATTTGATGATCATCGTTGCGCCTCGGTCGCTTTCGCGGGGTTATGATTCCAGACCGGCGTTCTCACGGCGGATTGGTTCCCCAGTAGGTATGCCAGATGTCCGTGCCGATCGAGTGCCCCCGGAGGATGGACCCGGCGCCGGCCAACTGCTCGGCCACCGCGGCCGCCTGGCTGCGCATCAGGCCCGAGAGGACAAACCATCTTTTTTGCCGGAACCCGGCGGATGGTATCAGCCGGCGCATGACATCGTAGTGAATGTTGGCCACCAGTAGTTCCGCCGGATGGTCGATGAACGCCTCGGCGCGAGCCTGCACCGCCAGGACGCGATCTTCCATGCGGTTGATCCGGATGTTGCCCGCGGCGGTGCGAACGGCCAGCAGGTTGAGATCCACCGCCAGCGCCGAGCGGCATCCAAGGGCCGCGGCGGCGAGCGCCAGGACCCCTGTGCCCGTGCCCAGGTCGATGACGGTCCGCGGCCGGCCTTCGAGGTAAACAGCGTCAAGGGCCAGAAGGCAGTCACGCGTCGTGGCATGCGTACCGCTGCCGAAGACCACGCCGGGGTCCAAAACGAGCCGGTGACGATCTGTTGCGGGGCCGCCGTCCTTTCCTCCGGTTTCCCAGACCGGCACGACATCGAACCGGCCGACGCGATAGGTGGCCGGGCGTTCTCCCAGCCACTCGGCATAGGTCATCTGATACGCGTCGATCAGTTCCAGGCGGGGCTGGGCCGCCAGGAGCCGATCGATTTTCGGCCGGCAGGACCGGTTGTAAAAAAGAAAGGAAAAGCCGTCTTCTTCCCAGTTGCCGATGAAACCGGGGCCCGAAAGGTCCGTTTGCGGGGCGATGCGGCCCTTGAGATAGTAGATATTCAGCGTCTGGTCGGGTCCCCCCACAATCGCCGCCGGGAGGTTACTGCTTGTCATGTCTCGGCAATTCGTCCAGGTACCACTCCATCGGGTCGACCAGCGTATAGCCCAGGTCCTTGAGCTTGCGCTTGATGCGGGCCACATTCTGGGTCAGCAGGTACGGGAAGACCGCGCGCTTGTCTTTTTCGAAGTAGCGCGCCACCAGCACGCTGCCGAAAGAAATGCCCTCCTCGGTGATGGCATCGACGATCTTCTTCATCTGGCCGACCTTTTCCTCCACCAGGATGCACAGCAGGGTGCCCGGCTGGCCGATGCCCAGCACGTTGATGAAGGCGCGCAGCAGGTCTCGGACGGAGATGATTCCCTTGAGTTTGCCTTCTTTGTCCACGACCGGCAGGGCGCCGACCTTGAGTTCCTGAATCAGTATCAGGGCATCCTGAATGGTGTTGTGCGGGCCGATCGTTTTCGGGGCGGCCGTCATGATATCCTTGACCTTGAGATCTTTTACCTTTTCCGCATCTGTCAGGCGGTCCGGTGTTTTGAACATGGTATAGGGCATGGCGCTGCGGATGTCCCGATCGGTCACGATGCCGACCAGGCGGTCGTCGGCGTCGATCACCGGCAGGTGGCGGACCCGGTTGCGGGACATTTTCTCGTAGGCGTCAAAAACATCCGCTTCGGGAGCGGTTGTAATTACCTTTTTGGTCATCGATCGGTTGACAAACATTAGCCACCTCCCGTGTGTGCCTAAAATAGCTTAGGTGTAAAGGACAGGCAAAGATCAAATGGTTTCATCTCCCAACAGGACCGCGACATGGTTGCGGGCGAGTTCCGGTAGGCGCTGCAGGCAGTAGCCGCCTTCGAGCACCGAGACGATCCGGCCGGAGCAGTGGGAGTCGGCGATTTCCATGATCCGTTTCATGACCCAGGTATACCATGGGGTGGTCAGATTCATGTCCGACATGTCGTCGTCCTTGTGCCCGTCAAAGCCGGCCGACACCAGCATGAACTCCGGCTTGAACCGTTCGAAGTCCTTGACCAGGTTTTCCTCCACCAGAGCCGTGAACTCCGCATCGCCCTGGCCCGGCAGGACCGGCAGGTTCTTGGTATAGCCGTAACCGGCCCCGGAGCCGTATTCGAACTCCCGGCCGGTGCCCGGGTAGGCGAAGGTGGGGTGCTCGTGGATGGAGTAGTAATACACGCTCGGATCCTGCTCAAAGATGTGCTGGGTGCCGTTGCCGTGGTGCACGTCGAAGTCGATGATGCCGACTTTTTCGATGTGCCATTTTTGCTGCAGGTAGCGCGCCGCGATGGCCACGTTGTTGAAGTAGCAGAAGCCCATGGCGTGGTCCCGTTCGGCATGATGGCCGGGCGGGCGCACGGCGCAGAAAGCGTTGTCGATGTCACCGGCCATCACCATGTCGATGGTGCGCAGGATGCCGCCCACGGCCAGAAATGCCGCTTCGAAGGTGTCGGGGCACATCTGGTTGTCCGGATGCTCGAAGATCTTTTTTCCCGCCAGGCAGCTGTCGCCGAAGCGATCGATGTAGGCTCCGTCGTGGACGGCTTCGATCCAGCGCCGGCGGGCACGCTGGGCCTCGATGCGAACCAGTTTGGGCAGAAGCCCGCCCGCTTCGATGCCCTGGTAGATGGCGGTGAGACGCTCCGGTATTTCCGGATGGTATGGCCCGGTTTCGTGGAGCAGATATCTGACATCGTACAGGAAGCCTGTTTTTCGCATACGCCCATCCGCGGTCAAGGGGTGACCCTATCTGAAGATCTTCTGAAAGATCTGGAAAGCGGCCTGCACCGAACGGTTGTCCTCCGGCAGCTCGATGGTCGGACGACCGTTGAGGTCGAAATCATAAATCGCGTCGTCGGCCGGAACGGTCCCCGCCAGCTCGAGGCCGCCGTCCTTCAATATGTCGAGCACCGCCGCCGAGGGGGGCTCCTTGGTCTGGTTGATGATGGCATAGCTGCGGCCGAAGACGATGTTCAGGTCGCTGGCCAGCTTGTTGATGCGAACCGCCGCCTGGATGCTGCGGCGCGACGTGTCGGAAACCACCAGGAGCACATCCACGTTCTTGGTGGTCAGGCGGCTGATGTGCTCCATTCCGGCCTCGTTGTCCATCACGACGTAGGGGTAGTTCTTCTGGATGCGTTCGAGAAAATTAATGAGCAGGCTGTTGGCCGCGCAGTAGCACCCGGCCCCCTCCGGCTGGCCCATGACGATCAGGTCGTAACCGTCCCCTTCGACGATGGCCTCCTCGATCTTCATTTCCATGAAGATGTCCTTGGTCATGCCGCTGGGCACGCTTCCTTTTTTCATGTCTTCGCGGGCGCCGCCGACGGTGCACGCGACGTTCAGTCCCAGCACTTCGTTCAAGTTGGCGTTGCAGTCGGCGTCAACCGCCAGAATGGGCGTGCGGCCTTGTTTCACCATATATTTGATCAACAGGCCGGCCAGGGTCGTTTTACCCGTTCCGCCCTTTCCGGCCAGGGCGATTGAATACGTCATCTGTTTGTTCTCCCTTGGTTTCCTCCTGATAAGACCTTCGACATTAGCACAGATTGCGGTCGTTTTTAATTTCTTTAGGCCACATCCACCAAACAGTCAAGGGGCATCGGTCAGCGGGTCGACCGGGCGCTGATTTCGACCATGCCACCGCTGGGTTCGCTACCCTTCTGATCGGCAAAAAATCCATCGAGACCGGCAGCTCAAATTTCTTGCAAAAGACGCGGGTCATATGCTAATTGGTAGAAATTATTTTAAATTCAATGATAACGGTTTCTTGAAAAAATACGCCGCCCCGAAAACCGGAGCCGGTTGGGGCGGGGCAATCGTGATGGCGGCCGGTCGGGCAACCGTGGGCGTTGCCGGTCACCCCTTTTGGCCGGGTCTGCGACCCTTAAACGACAAGAGGAGAGAGGTATATGGATTTCGAGCTGAACAAGACCCAGAAGGATATTCAGAAAGCGGTCAGGGAATTCGCCCGGGGTGAGTTCGACAAAGACCTGGTGCTGGAGCTGGAACAAAAACACGAATTTCCTGAAAAAATATGGCGCAAGGCCTGTGATCTCGGTCTTATCGGCGTACATTTCCCGGAAGAGTTTTCCGGCCAGGGGCTTGGCTGCCTCGAGGACATTCTGGTGGTCGAGGAGCTTTGCCGGGGCGATTCGACCATGGGCAGCGCGATCGCCCTGTCGAGTTTCGCCTCGGAAATCATCCTGCACTGGGGCAGCGCCGAAATGAAGCAGAAGTACCTGCCGGCGGTGGCCGAAGGCCGCATGCTCTCGGCCGGGGCCTTCACCGAACCGGACCACGGCTCCGACATCACCTGCATGAACACGACCGCCGTCAGGGAGGGTGACCAGTGGGTCATCAACGGCACCAAGACCTTCATCACCAACGGCGGGCTGGCCGGGTTTTATTCGGTGATGTGCCAGAGCGACCCGGAGGCCCAGCCCAGCTATCGCGGGATCAGCCTGATACTGGTCGAAGCCGATCGCGAGGGGTTGACGACCGCCGACGTGGGGCCCAAAATGGGCATTCACATGATGGCCACGACCGAAGTGAACCTCAAGGACGTGCGCGTGCCGGCGGAAAATCTGATCGGCGAACACAACAAAGGCTTTTACCATGTCCTTCATTTTTTCGACGAAAGCCGGATCCAGGTTGCGGCGCAAGCGCTGGGGATCGCCCAGGGCGCCTTCGACCGGGCGCTCGATTATGTGAAGAAGCGCGAGCAGTTCGGAAAGAAAATCGCCCAGTACCAGGTGACCCAGCACAAAGTGGCGGACATGGCCACTAAAATCGAGCTGGCGCGGCTGATGACCTACAAGGCGGCCTGGAATTTCGACCAGGGCCGCATCGATCCCAAGCTGACCTCCATGGCCAAGATGTATGCGGCCCGCACGGCGGTCGAGGTGGCCGACGAGGCGATCCAGCTGCTGGGTGGTTACGGTTACATGACCGAGTATGAAGTCGAGCGGTTCTATCGGGACGCCAAGATCACCGAGATTTACGAAGGCACGAAGGAGATCCAGAAGAACACCATCGCCGGGGCCGTGCTGGGCAAACTGAAATAGAAAAAAATTGTCAGGGACAATTTTTTAAGGAGGAAAGCCATGCTGGATATCGTCAAGAAAGCCATGATGACCGGAATCGGGATGGCCCTGCTGGCCAAGGATGAGATGGAAGAGCTGGCACGCGAGGTCATCGACAAAGGGAAAATGACCGAACAGGACGGCAAGAAATTTCTGAACGAACTGCAAAAAAGATATGAAGATGTGCAGACCAAGCTGGAAGACCGGGTTGAAAAATCGGTCAAGGACATTCTCAAAAAAATGGATGTCGTTACCGGCGAGGAACTTAAGGCCATCAAAAAAGAGATCAGGGAGTTGAAGAAGGCGATCACCAAGGACACCGAAACCGTTTGATCGTCCCCGACCGGGTGGTCGCCTTGGGCGGCAAACTCGAAAACCGACTTCCTTCAGCGCGCCGCCACCTTTGCTCCGGTTGGGGTTTCAAGGGGGTGAACATCCAAATAGTGCAGGATTTCAAGTCCTTGCAGGCCGGTTCCCCCGGACCTGAACCGGTGATCCCATTTTGTGCGAGCGCCTGTGTTTGCGGGCGCGACATCTGCAAGCGACAGCCGCCATGCTGAGCATTCGAAAAATCGGCGTCATCGGCCGCACGTACCGCAATGTGAACCGCTACCGCCAGATCCTGGCCGTCCTGCTGAAATACGGCTTTGGCGACCTGGTGGACCTGCTGAAACTCGACCGGTACGTTGCCGCCGGTTTGCAGCTGATTTCGCGAAAACAGCCGATAAAGGTCGAAAAGCTCACCCGGCCGCAGGGATTGCGGATGGCACTGGAGGAACTCGGCCCGACCTACATCAAGCTGGGGCAGATCCTGTCCACCCGTCCGGACCTGATCCCGGTCGACTTTCTGCAGGAACTCGCCAAGCTCCAGGACAAAGTGCCCCCGTTTCCTGCCTCCGCCGCCCGCCGGATCATCGAGGCCGAGCTGGGCGTGAAGCTCGACGATCTGTTTGTCCGGTTCGACGATACACCGCTGGCTTCGGCCTCCATCGGCCAGGTGCACCGCGCCCGGCTGCAAAACGGCCAGGAAGTGGCGCTCAAGGTCCAGCGGCCCGGCATTCAGAAAGTCATCGAGGTCGACCTCGAGATCATGCTGCACTTAGCGACCTTGATGGAACACCACATCGAGGAGCTGGCCTTTCACCGGCCGATTAAAATTGTCGAAGAATTTGCCCGGACGCTCGAAAAAGAACTCGATTACCTGCTCGAGGCCGCCAACATGGAGCGGGCGGCCCGCAACTTCAGCGGCGACCCCACCACCTGCATCCCGGCCGTCTTTCGCGAGCTGTCCACGGCCCGGATCATTACCACCGCGCTTGTCAAGGGCATCAAGGTCTCGGACGTCGAGCGGCTCGATGCCGCCGGGCTCGACCGTGCGCTGATCACCTCGCGCGGGGCCGACATCCTGCTGCGCATGATATTCGACCACGGTTTTTTCCAGGCCGACCCCCACCCCGGCAACATTTTCGTTTTGCCGGACAACGTCATTTGCCTGATCGATTTTGGAATGGTGGGCTCGGTCGACCGCCTGACGCGCGAAACATTCGGGGACCTGCTCGACGGGATCGTCAAAAAGGACACCGCCCAAGTCGCCCGGGTCCTGCTGCAGCTCACCGACTGGGAGGAAGAGCCTGATAGCCGCGTCTTTGAAATCGATATCACCGATTTCATGGCCTATCACCTCTTCAGGCCCCTGCAGGAAGTCCGCGTCGGCAAACTGATACAGCATCTGCTGGAACTGGCGGCGCGCCACCGGCTGCTGATTCCCCCCAATATCTTCCTGATGATGAAATCCTTGACCACCGTGGAAGGCGTGGCGCGCATGCTCGATCCCGAATTCGATATCTTCGGCCGGGCCGCCCCTTTTATCCAGAACGTCCTTCAGCAACGCTATTCACCGGAGCGCCTGTCGGCCGAGGCGTTTCAGCTGACCGCCGACCTGGTGAAATTCACCCGGCGTTTTCCTCAAGACCTGCTGGACATCGCCCGCCTGGCCCGCCGCCAGCAACTGTGCCTCAAAATCGAGAATCGGGGCCTGGACCGCACGCTGGCCACCCACGACCAGATCAGCAACCGCCTGTCCTTTTCGATCATCATCGCCGCCCTGATTGTCGGTTCGGCGTTGATCGTCATCTCCGAAATCCCCCCGCTGTTCTACGGCATCTCCCTGATCGGTATCATCGGGTTTACCGCCGCCGCGCTGATGGGCATCTGGCTGCTGGTGGCGATTGTGCGCAAGGGAAGGCTGTAAAGATCCAGGCAAAGAGGTCCAAGGTCCAAGGTGCAAGGTATAAGGTATAAGGTACAAGGTAAAGGGTATAAGGTTCACGGTTTGTGGGGGTTGAGGGCTGAAAGCGGTTTGAGGATTCAGCGATGCCTCCGGCCGCTCACAATGACTAAAATTCGAGCCGGCACATGTTGAAGTTGTTTCCCTGGGCCACGCCGCAAACGGGGGGATTTTCGGCGAGGCGTGCTTTTATGTAAACCGCAGCCGGAAACCCGTTGCGGCCGCAGACCGGCGGAAAAAAAAAGCCTTTACATCGATGGACACTGATGGCCTTAGCAGGATAATGGTTTTGGCAAGGCCAGAGGGAGGCGGTTTGTATCCAGGGTTGAGCGGTTCAGGGTTCAGCCCAGCCGCTGGCCTGAAAAGAGGCCAGTCTGATCGTTAAAGAAACTGTGCCATTCTGGCATAGTTTCATACGAGCGTTCCGGGTTGAAAAGCGCTTAAAATGCTCCTATCCTGAATAAAATTGACTTTGGTTGTGGTGCTTATAATTCCTTGCACCCGATGGATCAAAGCGGTCAATCCAAGTAATGGTGGATGAAGCTGCGGAAGTCAGAATCATAAAACCCTTGAACCCTGAACCCTTGAACCTTGAACCCTCAATTCAGCATACGCCAACGACCGACACCAGCAGCCAAAACCTTTATTCTGCTGAAGCCTATACCTATACCACCGTGTACCCCGGTCCCTCACCGCCCTCGGGGCAGGTCCAGGTGATGTTGTGATAGGGGTCCTTGATGTCGCAGGTCTTGCAGTGGAAGCAGTTGGACGGGTTGAGCTTGAGCCGTCTTTCGCCGGTCGCCGCGTCGGTCTCGATTTCATACACATTGCCGGGACAAAAGCGCGTGCAGGGGCTGCGATAGGTGTCGAAGCATCGGGTGACGCACAGGCGGGTGTCGTGCACCACCAGATGCGAGGGTTGATCCTCGCGGTGTTTGGTCTTGGAAAGATACACGCCGGTCAGCTTGTCGACATAGAGTTCACCGTCGTAGACGGATTTTTCCAAGCCAGCGCCGCCGGCGGCCGGCCGGGTCTCGACGGGTTCGAGCGTCGCCGCGTCCTCCTGAAGGGGTATCCGCTCGATCAGGCCGCGTCCGTTGGTGACGTATTGGGCCCCCAGATGAATGAACTTGACCAGGCCCTTTTTGGCCAGCGCCGGGGCGAAATTTCGGCCCGCGTAGAGTTCTTCTTTCAGCCAGCTGGTCTCGAAGAACTGCCGGTAGGTGTCCAGGGAGTGTTCGGAGAAGCTGTTGCGCTCGATGGCGGCCGTGATGGCCTCGGCGGCCAGCTGGCCGGATTTCATGGCGGCGTGGATGCCTTTAAGGGCCGGGGTGTTGTGCATCGCGGCGCTGCCGCCCACGAAGAGGGCGCCGTTGACCGCCAGCCGGGGAATGCTGTAATACCCGCCGGTCGACACCGTCCGGGCGCCTTGCTCGATGACCTTGCCGCCCGCGATGAGGCCGGAAACAAACCGGTGGCGTTTGAACCGGATGAACATCTCGTAAGGGTCGAGCCGCGGGTCTTCATAGCCCAGAGCAGTGAGGTAGCCGATGGCGATCTGGTTGTCCTTCATCGCGTAGATGAAGCCGCCGCCGGGCGTGTCCAACCCGAGCGGGTAGCCGAGAAAATGGAGGTCATCGCCGTTTCCGGCCGCAAGTCCATGGCCCTGCGGCAGTTGGATCACCTCTTTGATGCCGGTCTCATACACCTGGGGCAGCTTGCCACAGGTCAGGTTCAGTTTGTCGGCGAGTTGCCGGTAAAGATTGCCCCGGGCCCCCTCGCCAAAAACCGTTACCTTGGCATTGAGATCGATTCCGGCTTCGAAGTTGGCCTTGTGTTCGCCGTTCTTGCCGAGGCCCTTGTCGCCGGTGCGCACCCCGGTCACCGTTTGACCGGTGTCATCGGTCAAAATCTCGTTGGCGGCAAATCCCGGGAAGATATTGACCCCCATTTCCTCGGCGATGCCCCCCAGCCAGCGGCAGAATTTCGACAAACTGATGATGTAGAACCCCTTGTTGTGGAGATAGCGGGGCACCACGGGAACGCGCAGGGCGCGGTCGCGGGTCAGGTAAAAAAAGGCGTCGTGGCCGACAGTGCCTTCGACGGGACAGCCCTTGTCCATGTGATCCGGCATGAGTTCCCGCAGGGCCCGCGGATTGAGAATGGCCCCGCTGACCGCATGCGCGCCGATGTCGGCCCCCTTCTCGATCAAGGCCACCTCGATGCCCAGGTTTTTTTCCCGCGCCAGCTGCATCAACCGGATGGCGCCGGCCAGATTGGCGGGCCCGCCGCCGACGAACAGCACATCGAAATCAATGGATTCCCGCTCAACAGTCATATCCCGGCTCCTTTTCCCGGCGCGATGGCCGCACTGGTGATTTGGTAAACCCTCGCGCCACGACCGCCGGCAACCCGGCGGCGATATCGCATCGATTCACGGTTCGGGCCCTGCTTAGCATGGCGCACGAATTTTGTAAATCGGGATCCGAACTTGAAATCGAGTCAATCAGAGTTACTATCTTCACCATATGCGGCTTCCGGTCGTTGTCAGGGCTCACGCAAGAATAACATCCCATGTCAGATGTCGATCCATCCCGTCCGGCGGCATGGCGAACACCCGGAATGTCCGGATTATCCTGCGTTTTCGCTCCTTGCCGGCCGGGGGCCTCAACACCTGAAATGGCGAACTTGTTTTTTCGTGAACCCTTAACGGTAAACCCAAAAAGGAGGGTCATGTATGGATCGCGCTAAGCTCGAATCTGTGGCACGGCAGCTTGTGGCGGATGGCAAGGGGATTCTGGCGGCCGACGAGAGCCAGCCCACCATCAAGAAACGCTTCGACACCATCGCGGTCGAACCGACCGAGGAAAATCGCCGGGCTTACCGGGACCTGCTGTTCACGGCCCCGGATGCCGAGAAGCACATCAGCGGGGTGATTCTGTTCGAGGAAACCCTGCAGCAGAAATCCGCGAACGGTGCCGTCTTTCCGCGGCTGTTGAACGAAAAAGGGATTCTGCCCGGCATCAAGGTCGACAAGGGCGCCAAGCCCCTGGCCGGGTTCGGCGGTGAAAAAATCACCGAAGGCCTGGACGGTTTGCGCGAGCGTCTGGCCGCCTACCGGGACCTGGGCGCAGCGTTTGCCAAATGGCGGGCGGTCATCACGATCGGCCAGGGCATACCGACGCGGTTTTGCATCGACGCCAACGCGCACGCGCTGGCCCGCTACGCCGCGCTGTGCCAGGAGGCCGGCCTGGTGCCGATCGTCGAACCCGAAGTACTGATGGACGGCGGTCACGACATCGCGCGCTGCCAGGATGTCACGGCCGCCACGCTCAAGAGCGTTTTCGCCGCCCTCTTTGAACATTGCGTCCTTCTGGAAGGTATGCTACTCAAGCCGAACATGGTCCTTTCCGGAGCCGACTGTACCTCCCAGGCCGGGGTTACGGAAGTGGCCGAAAGAACGGTGCGCACCTTTCGGCAGGTCGTGCCGGCGGCCGTGCCCGGGATCGTTTTTCTGTCGGGCGGCCAAAGTTCGACGGTGGCGACCGAGCACCTGAACGCGATGAACACTCTCGGGAAACATCCCTGGGAACTCAGCTTTTCTTACGGCCGGGCCCTTCAGGAGCACGCCCTTAAAGCCTGGAAGGGGCGTTCGGATTCTGTCGCTGCGGGCCAGAAGGCATTTTCCCATCGGGCCGCTTGCAACGGCGCCGCGCGGTTCGGCAAATACAGCCCGGCGATGGAAGAAAAAATCGCCTGATGCGCGCCGGATGTCAAACCCGGCGGTGAGGTAAATCGATTTGCGCGCAACGCCGGTGCGGCCACCCATCGAGTGTCGGCATGACGGAAAAAAGAGTGTGCAACGACTTTTTCATATTTAGCCCGTCCTTTGCGGTTAGGTGTTTGGCAGGGGGCTTGACGCGCAGCTTCACGCCGGTGCCCACGGGCCGAAGCGGCCGGGCTTGCAGGAGATGAGCGGCTTCTGGCACTGGTGGCAGCACATCCCCCAGCACTTGAATCCGGTGATTTTCAGTTTCGGCGGATTCAAACTGCAATACTACGGGTTGATGTATGTCGTCGCCTTTATCGTGACCTATCTGCTGGTCACCTACCGGCTCAGACACGAAGCGCGCTTCCAGGTGACCGCCGATCAGGCCCAGGCGCTGATTACCGCCATGATGCTGGGGGTTATCGTCGGCGGCCGCCTCGGGTACGTGCTCTTTTACAACCTGTCCTACTACCTTGCGCACCCGCTGGAAATCATTTTGCCGTTCGATTTTTCAAACGGCGTCACGTTCACCGGCATCACCGGCATGTCTTTTCACGGCGGCCTGGTGGGCGGTATTCTTTTCTCCTGGCTTTACTGCCGCAAAAACGGCCTGAGCCTGCTCGAGATGGCCGACCTTTTCATACCCGCCATTCCTTTGGGGTACACCTTCGGGCGCCTCGGCAACTTCATCAACGGCGAGCTTTACGGCCGGGTCACTTCCGCTCCCATCGGCATGATGTTTCCCCT
Source organism: Desulfobacterales bacterium (assembly GCA_049281435.1). Lineage (GTDB taxonomy): Bacteria > Desulfobacterota > Desulfobacteria > Desulfobacterales > SG8-13 > JARFQH01. The sequence goes on along the minus strand of JBAPSB010000171.1, from coordinate 8,202 downwards.
GGCGACCGGCAGCCAGCTGCGGCATCCCTCGCAACTCTACGAAGCCTTGTTCGAAGGCGTTTTTCTTTTTCTGGTGTTATGGGGGGTGCGGCGCAGGGTCCGCACGCCCGGCGCCATGCTCGGTCTCTACCTGATCGGATATGGCACGGTGCGGTTTTTCATCGAATACTTCCGGCAGCCGGACGCCCACCTGGGCTTTGTTCTCCTGTCGTTTTCGATGGGGCAGGTGCTGTGTCTGCTGATGATCGGGTGCGGCGGCCTGCTGCTGGCGTATCTGCACCGCCGGCGGCGGATGGTCGAGACCGCGGGCTGACGCTGGTGCTGTCGTGCTGAACACGCCTGTTGCGGCCGGCGGCCCTGGAACATGAAATTTGGCTTGAGTCAATGGACACGAGTTTATTTTCGCACCACTCCAGAAACCGGAATAGTTCATGACGACATTGACGCTTTTCAATAGCCTGTCGCGCAGCAAGGAGCCTTTCCGGCCGCTGCATCAGGATTACGCCGGCCTCTACACCTGTGGCCCGACGGTCTACAACTACGCCCACATCGGCAACCTGCGAACCTACCTGTTCGAAGATGTTCTCAAGCGCGTGCTGCTCTATAACGACTTGAAGGTCAAGCACGTGATGAACATCACCGATGTCGGCCACCTGACGGGCGACCGCGACCTGGGCGAGGACAAGATGGAAAAAGGCGCCGCGCGCGAGGGCAAAACCGCCTGGGATATCGCCGCGTTCTACACCCGGGCGTTTCAAAAAGACATCGCGCAGCTGAACATTCTGCCGCCGGATATCTGGTGCCGGGCCACCGATACGATACCCGATCAGATCGCCCTGATTCGAATCCTGGAAAAAAAGGGCTACACCTACGAGACCGCCGACGGGATTTACTTCGACACGTCCCGGGTCGAGAACTACGCGAAATTGTCCAACCAGAACCTGGAGGCGCTCCAGGAAGGGGCGCGGGTCGAAAAAAATCCCGCCAAGCGCCATCCGACCGATTTCGCCCTGTGGAAATTCGCGCCCGCCAACGTCCAGCGCCAGATGGAATGGGAGTCGCCCTGGGGCACGGGGTTTCCGGGCTGGCACGTCGAGTGCTCGGCCATGAGCATGAAGTTTTTGGATGACCACCTGGATATCCACTGCGGCGGAACCGATCACATCGACGTGCACCACACCAACGAAATCGCCCAGTCGGAGGCGGCCACCGGCAAAAAGTTTTTCAACTTCTGGATGCACGGCGCCTTTCTGAACATCGCCGGCGGTAAGAAAATGGCCAAGAGCGCCGATAATTTTCTGACCTTGGATGCCACTTTTACTGCAAACGGCATCAGTCCGATCACCTATCGCTTTGCCGCCTTTCTGACCCACTACCGCAAGCCGATGGAGTTCAGCGACGAATCCCTGGAAGCGGCGCAAAATGGCCTGGCCCACCTGCAGAACCAGGTTCGCGGCCTGATGGACCTGCAAAAGGGAGAGGGCCGGATTATACCGGATTTCAAGGCCAGGTTCCTCGAAGCCGTCAACGATGACTTGAACATGCCGCGGGCCATGGCCGCCGTGCAGGAAACTTTGAAAGCTGATCGCGGCGAGGCCGACCGGCTGGCAACGGTGCTGGATTTCGACCGTGTTCTGGGGCTGGATCTGAGTTCGTTGGGCGATGCTGCGCCTCTGCCGGCGCAGGTTGTGAAGCTGATGGAGGCCCGGCAGCAGGCCCGGGCCGCAAAGAACTGGAAGGCCTCGGACCGGCTGCGCGACGAAATTCAGGCTCTCGGCTACACGGTGCAGGATGTCAAGGACGGGATGAAGGTGTTCAAAGCCTATATTAGCGGATCAGCCGCCGGCGCATGGCCCCCAGGGCCAGAACACCGAAAATAAGGAAGAAGAACAGCAGGTAAAGGATGCTGAGCACCGGCGGCGTCTCGTAAGCGCCGAGGCTGAAGCAGCGCGCCAGTTCGGTGAGATGGTAGAGGGGAAAGACCAGCGCCGCCGGCTGCGCCCATGCGGGCAGGTTGGATACCGGGAAAAAAGTCCCGCTGAAAAGAAACATGGGGGTGATGAACAAAAAAATCGGCAGGTTGAACATGTCGATTGTGGGGAGGATGCCGGTAAAAAACATGCCGATGGCCCCGAAGGCCAGGCCGCCCAGAAGCGCCATGGGGATCAGCAGCAGGCCGAGCGGAAACCGGACATAGCCCAGCACGCCCAAGACCAGCAGCATGACTGCGGCCGCGGCCACCGCCTTGGTGGCACTCCACACGATTTCGGCGATGATGACTTCCTCCAGCGACAGCGGCGTGGCCAGCATGCCGTCAAAGGTTTTCTGGTAGTACATGCGGACGAAAGACCCGTAGGTGGTTTCGAAGAACGCATTCCACATCACGGCGGTTGCGACCAGCGCCGGCGCGATGAACGCCGTGTAGGACAGCGCCAGGCCGTCGTAGTAAACGGTGCCGACCAGCCCGCTGAATCCCAGCCCGAAGGCCAGTATGTAAAACAGCGGTTCGAGCAGGGGCGTTATGAAGTTGACCTTCCAGATCCGGCGGTAGACCACCAGGTTGCGCTCCCACACCCGTAAAAACCGCCACGAAAAGACCGACCAGTCGATCATTCCCGGAGTTCCCTTCCCGTCAAGCGCAGAAACACATCCTCTAAGGTGCTGTTGCGGAAAATGCATTTTGCGGAACAAAATTGGTCCCGGATCGTCTGGAGCGGGTCCGCCCCTTCGGGAACGTAGAGGATCAGGCGCCGTCCCAGATCGTCGTGCTCGATTTTATTTTCCTTGACGTAATCCCGCAGGGCCTGATCCGGGCCGTCGATTTCGACCACGCTGCTGCCGGCGTGGCGCGCGATAAGCTCCGCCGGGCTGCCGTCGATCAGGATGCGGCCGTGATCCATGATCACCAGGCGATCGCAGAGCCGCGAGGCCTCTTCCATGTAGTGGGTGGTCATCAGAATCGTCAGGCCGGTGGCCTTCAGCGCTTCCAGCTTGTCCCACACCTGATGCCGGGACTGCGGATCGAGGCCGGTGGTCGGTTCGTCCAGGATCAGCAGGTCGGGTTGGTTGATCAGGGCCCGCGCAAGGATCAGTCGCCGGGCCATGCCGCCCGAGAGTTCCATGACCTTGGCGTCTTTCTTGTGGGCCAGCGCGAAGAAGTCGAGCAGTTCGCGGGCGTGCCCGGCGGCCTCCTTCTGCGGGATCGAAAAATAGCGGGCGTAGACGTGCAGGTTCTGTTCGACCGTCAGGTCCGGGTCGAGGGTGTTCTCCTGATGGCAGACGCCGATGCGCGATTTTATGGTCCGCCAGTGGCCCTGCATGTCGAGGCCGAAGACCTTCAGGCTGCCGCCGGTGGGCGGCGCGAACCCATAGAGCATCCGGATCGTCGTGGTCTTTCCGGCGCCGTTGGGGCCCAGCAGGCCGAAGAATTCGCCCGGGGCCACGGCAAACGAAATCCCGTTGACGGCTTGGATGCCGTCAAAGTGTTTCAGAAGGTCCCGAACTTCGATCACGTTCGACATGCGGCGTTCTGCTCCACGCAAGGGTCAGCGGGCGATCTCCAGCCGCTTGCCGGCGGGACGGGGATCGATCTGCCCCTCAAGAAAGGCCAGGTGTCCGGAAACGATGGTGGCGGCCACCGAGGAGCGGAACGTCAGGCCGGAAAAGGGCGTCCAGCCGCAACGGTACAGGACCGGCTGTTCGTCGATGCGCTGCGGGCGGTTCAGGTCGACCAGGGTCAGATCGGCCCGGTAGCCTTCGCGGATGTATCCGCGGTCCTTTAAGCGGAACAGGCGCGCCGGGGCGTGGGCGGTTTTTTCGGCGATCAGCGGCAGCGAAAAGATCCCGTCGTGGAAGAGTTCCAGAAGGCTTACCAGGGCGTGCTGCACCAGCGGCAGCCCGGCCGGGGCCTCGACATACGGCCGTAGCTTTTCTGCGCGCTCGTGGGGCGCGTGATCGGTGGCGATCACGTCGATCCGGTTGCTTTTCACCGCTTCGCGCAGGGCCTGCCGGTCGCCGGCGGTTTTGATGGCGGGGTTGCACTTGATGAAGGTGCCCCGGGTGGCATAATCGCTTTCATCAAAAAAGAGGTGATGCACGCAGGCCTCGGCGCTGATGCGCTTGTCGTCCAGAGCGGCCGCCGACAGCAGGCCCATCTCCCGGGCCGTGGTCAGGTGCAGCAGGTGCAGCTGCGTGCCGCAGCGGCGGGCCAGTTCGACCGCCAGGGACGAGGAGCGATAGCAGGCCTCCGCACTGCGGATCTGCGGGTGCGCCGCCATCGGAATGTCCTGGCCGTAGCGGGCCCGCAGGCGGTCCTCGTTGGCTTTGATGGTCGGCGTATCTTCGCAGTGCGTGGCCACCAGGGTCGGCGAGCGGGTGAAGATGTTTTCGAGCGCTTGCGGGTCGTCCACCAGCAGATTGCCGGTCGAGGCACCCATGAAAACCTTGACGCCGCACGCCGCGCGCGGATCGAGAGCCATGATCTCCTCGATGTTGTCGTTGGTGGCTCCCAGGTAAAATGAATAGTTGGCATGGGCGCGCCCGGCCGCCCGCGAAAATTTTTCTTCGAGCAGATGCCGCGTGGTGGTCGGCGGCTTGGTGTTCGGCATGTCCATGAAGCTGGTGATGCCGCCGGCGACGGCCGCCCGCGATTCGCTGGCGATGTCGCCTTTGCGGGTCAACCCCGGCTCGCGGAAATGGACCTGGTCGTCTATCATTCCGGGCAGCAGAGTGCGGCCGGCGGCATCGATGACCCTGGCCGCCGGCCGGGATGACAGGTCCCGTCCGATTTGCTCGATCCGGCCCTCGGCGATATAGACATCGCCGGGTCGAACCTCGCCCGCGTTGACGATTCGGGCGTTGACGATCAATAGCGTTTCCATGTTCCGGCGGTCCCCCGCAGTCGCTGTCCGAGAGGTTTGATTCCGCGCAAATAACCGGCCGCCGTGCCTTTTTAACAAGCCGTCTTTGCAAGGTTGATCGATTCGTAACACAGCTGGACGGTAAAATCAAAAACGTCTCTGGACATTCGGTTGACATCCGCATTATTGTGCCGTTTATTTATAGTGCGCAGACACGCCTGCGGCGGCCTGCGAATGAGTGGACAATGCCCATCCATACATGGGTGGTGAGACCATGATCGAACCCGTCGTCGAAATCCACGATCTCGATTTTTCCTTTAACGGACAACCGGTTCTCAGGGATGTCAATCTCGAGATCAAGGCCGGTGATTTCATGGCCATGATCGGGCCCAACGGGGGCGGCAAGACCACGCTGCTGAGGATCCTGCTCGGATTGGTTACCCCGGACAGGGGTGAGGTCCGGGTCCTCGGCCGGCCGCCGCGCACGGTGTCGCACCTGGTCGGTTACGTTCCCCAGAACGTTCACATCAACCAGCGCTTTCCGATTTCAGCCCTGGATGTGGTCCTCATGGGATTGCTCAACCCCGGCCAGAGGTGGGCGCGGCATTCGCGTCAGGACCGGCTGGCTGCGCAACGGGCACTGGAAACAATGCAGATGGGGGCTTACCGTGATCGTCGCATCGGTGAACTTTCGGGCGGGCAGCGGCAGCGGGTTTTTATCGCGCGCGCGCTGGTGACCAAACCGCAAATTCTCCTGCTGGATGAACCCACGGCCAGCATCGATGCCACCGGCCAGCATGCTTTTTACGAAATGCTGAACGACCTTAGCCGCGAGATGACCATCGTTCTGGCCAGCCATGATCTGATGGCGCTCTCCCGTTACGTGAAATCCGTGGCCTGCATCAACCGGAGCCTGCATTACCACGACCAGGGCGAAATCACCGCGGAGATGATCACGACGATGTATCGCTGTTCACTGGACGAAAACTGTCCGGTGGAACTGATTGCGCACGGAATACCGCACCGGGTGCTCAAGGAGCATTCGAAGACGAGCGCTTGAGGACCAAACCGCCGTGGCCCTTCGGGCCGCCACGATACGTGACAATCGGTTTGGCCCCGCACCAGCGGGATTAGGCCCGTTTGGCCCATTGAGGCTGTTGTTGTCGAATTTCAGCCGTTACTCGTCACCGCGGGTATCGAGTTTCGAGTTCTGAGTTTCAAGTCAATGCCATTTACTTAAGGCTCAATTCTCCCCTCTTTGAAAAAGGGCGGCTGGGGGATTTCTTATGACCCTCTAAAATCCCCCTAAATCCCCCTTTTTCAAAGGAGGACTTTCAAAAAAATTCTTTAAGTTAATGATAATGAGTTTCAAGTTTCTTAACCGCTCATGGGCGTGAGCGGAAACCGATTCAGGAGCATGTGTCTCCGATAGTGGCCGGTTACCATGTTTGATGCTCTTCAGTATGATTTTATGCGCACTGCCCTGGCGGCCGGGTTGCTGACCAGTGTGATCTGCGGCGTGATCGGCACCCTGGTGGTCGTCAACCGGATCGTTTTCCTGGCGGGCGGCATCGCCCACGCCGCCTACGGGGGCATCGGCGTCGCTTTTTTCTTCGGCTGGCCTTACATGGCCGGCACGACCGGATTTTCGCTGGCGGTCGCCATGACCATGGCGGCCGTGACCGTCAAGGCCAAGCACCGCTCGGACACGATCATCGGCGTGCTCTGGGCGGTGGGAATGGCCCTGGGGGTCCTTCTGCTGGACCTGACGCCGGGCTACAACGTCGATTTGATGAGCTATCTTTTCGGAAGCATCCTGACGGTTCCGGTGTCGGATCTTTGGGTCATGCTGGCCGTGGCGCTGGTCAACATCGGCGTGGTGACCTATTTCCACAAGGACTATCTGTCCATGTCCTACGACGAGGAATTCGCCCGGGTCAGGGGCGTGCCGGTGCGCCGGCTCTATTTTTTGTTGATCGGGCTCGTGGCGCTATCGATTGTGATGATCATTCAGGTCGTGGGCTTGATCCTGGTCATCGCCCTTCTGACGATTCCGCCGTTCATCAGCGAAAAATATGCCCGCTCGCTGACCGGGATGATGGTCTATTCGAGCGTGCTGAGCATTTTTTTCACCATCACCGGCCTCTACCTGGCCTACCGGTTCAACCTGACCTCGGGGGCCACGATCATTTTGGTGGCCGGTGCGGGTTTTTTCATTTCATTTCTGGTCGAACGATTGACGGCCGCCCGGCGCTCTGCGGCCGCGCCCGCGGCCAAATGACGGTCGGCGGCAACCTCATACTGATCGGAATGCCCGGGGCCGGCAAGACCACCGTCGGCGTTCTTTTGGCCGAGCGCCTCGGTTTTGCGTTCCTGGATACCGACATCGCGATTCAGACGCGTGAAGGCCGCCGCCTGCAGGAAATCATCGATTCCGACGGCCGGGCGGCTTTCGGGCGGATCGAGGAGCGCGTGATTCTGGCGCTGGCGGTTGACGCCCACGTGATCGCCACCGGGGGCAGCGCGGTGTACAGCGCGAAAGCCATGCAGCACCTCAACGCCATCGGCACCATCTGCCACCTGGACGCCGATCCGAATTGCCTGCTCCGCCGCATCGACAACCTGGAGAGCCGCGGTATCGCCATGGCGCCGGGCCAGGGCCTCGCAGCGCTTTACGCCGAACGTCGCCCTTTGTATCTGCACTACGCCGAGTTCAGCATCGATTGCACGGACCTCGATCCTGCCAAAGTGGTTCAGCACCTCCTGCGCCGACTTGAAAAGCGGTTCCCACATCGAATCTGACTGATTTTTTTTGCGGAGGGGTTTAAAAATTACATTTGCGTATTAACTTGGTGCGTTTCGACCGGATTTGAAAGATCCGCCTTATTGAATTTTCTATAGGCTTTAAGATAAAGGTTTTGGCAAGGCCAGAGGGAGGCGGCTGTATAGCCATACGCCAACGACCGATACCAGCAGCCAAGATCTTTATCTTGAAGCCCTTACCTGCCTGCTGCCCGAGTACCTGAAAAAAAGGTGACGCCGTTTGGGGAAGAAACTGCCATTGACCATCGACCGCTGAAGGTGAACCGATCGCCATGGATGATATCAAACGATTCGAAGAGACCGCGCTGCTCTATGAAATCAGCAAGGCGCTCAACGAGCACCTGGATCTCAAGAAGTCCCTGTACAAAGTGTTGGACATTTTGTCCACTTCGCTGAAGATGGAGCGCGGCACGATCACGATTCTCGATCCACTGCGCAACGAGATCCACATCGAGGTCGCCCACGGCATTTCCAGGAGCGCCGTGTCGCGGGTCAGGTACCAGCTCGGGGAAGGGATCAC
>JBAPSB010000170.1:0-1849 GCA_049281435.1 Desulfobacterales bacterium | reverse complement strand
TTCGCTGAGCAAGGCCGCACAAGGATTTGCGGCGAGGCGTACTTTATGTACGCCACAGCCGGAAATCTGCGGAAAACGCAGATCAGTGGAAAAAAGACCAATTATAGATGGACACTATCATAGCACCCCCCTTATTCCTGTACATGGGGGTTTTGCGGTACACGCCGTGGCAGAGAACGGTATACACTCTAAGTGCAGGATGGTTTCGGCGGCAATCTCGGGGAGTATTAAAGCCGGGCGCTTTGTCACCCATGATCCAGGCCGTTTCGGCAAAATGAATTTTAGTGTGTGCTTTTTTCCAATATCAGCAATCTGCCGTATGTACGACCCGGTTTAAGGACACTATCGTTGGGTCAACTTGAAGATTCTCGACCGCCTAAAGCGGGGCAAGTGACCAGCGAATAAAGTTCCCGGTTTCCCGCCTGGGCGGGATTCAACGTTCAGCCCTGCCGCTAACCTGTAAAACGCCCAGTTTGATCGTTAAAGAAACTTTTTACATGAAGTTTCATGTAAGGGGTGACGGATGAAAAGCACTTTGAGGTTTCAGGAAGCGGCCGTTCAGACAATTTGGGTGTGACAAGAAGAGAAAAAATGAACATCTGCATGTTCACCAACACGTACTTGCCGCATGTCGGCGGTGTGGCCCGCTCGGTCCAGTTTTTTGGGGAGGACCTTATTGAAAAAGGGCATCGCGTTCTCGTGGTGGCGCCCACCTTTACCGAACAGGCCGAGGCCGCGCGGAGCCTGCCGGAAGTCCTGCGAGTCCCGGCGATCCAGCATTTCAACGGCAGCGACTTTTCGGTGCGGATTCCCCTGCCGCTCTACATCGACCAGGAAATCGAGCAGTTTGTCCCGGATATCGTCCACAGCCATCACCCGTTTCTACTCGGCGATGCCGCCGTCAGGGTGGCCCGCAAGCGCAACCTGCCGCTGGTCTTCACCCATCACACTCTCTACGAGCAGTACACGCACTACGTGCCGCTGGATTCGGAAGCGCTGGTTGGTTTCGTGACCCGCCTCCCGACCCTGTACGCCAATCTCTGCTGCCAGGTGGTGGCACCCAGCCAAAGCATCGCCGACCTGATTCGCCGGCGCGGTGTCCATCGGCCGATCGCGGAAATTCCCACCGGGGTGGACGTCTCTTTTTTTGCCGCCGGCGACGGCCGGGGATTCCGGCAGGAGATAAACCTGCCCGAAGAGGCGCTGGTGATTGGCCACCTCGGCCGCCTCGCCCCCGAAAAAAACCTGGTTTACCTGGCCGAGGCCGTCGCGCTTTTTATGGAGAAAGTGCCGGCGGTCCATTTTCTGGTGATTGGCGATGGCCCGAGCCGGTCCGAGATTGCACGGATTTTCGCGGAGCGGCACCTGGAGGACAGGCTGCGCCTGGCCGGTGAAGCCTCCGGCGATCGTTTGAGAGATGCGTACGGCGCGATGGATCTTTTCGTTTTCTCGTCCAAGTCCGAAACGCAGGGGATGGTGCTGGTGGAGGCCATGGCGGCAGGAAAACCGGTCATCGCCCTGGATGCCTCCGGGTGCCGGGAGGTCGTCCGCGACGGGGAAAACGGGCGCCTGCTGCCCGCCGATGCGTCCCCTAAAGATTTTGCCGCGGCGATTCAGGGATTTCAGTCAGATCCCGAGCTGGCGGAGCAGTGGTCCTCGGGGGCCCGTAAGACCGCGCAACGATTTTCCCGCAAGGCTTGTGCCGGAAAAATGGAAGATCTCTATCACGCCGTTATCGATCGGCATAACGGCCACCTGCCGCGCGACCCGGCCGAACACGGCCCGCTGGACACTCTGGCGGAGCGCCTCAAGACCGAGTGGGAGCTGTGGCGCCTGAAAACCATTGCGG
>JBAPSB010000169.1:0-1545 GCA_049281435.1 Desulfobacterales bacterium | reverse complement strand
CGGTGTGGTAGTTCCGCGCCTGGCTCCTCAACCCGCCAAAAACACCGCCGGTGAGGGCCCCGATAGCCGCTCCTTTGCCGGCCCCGCTCCAGCCGCCAGCGATTCCGCCGACGGTCGCTCCGAGTGCCGCGCCGCCGGCGCCGCCCCTGACAACGCCCCCGGCCGCAGAACCCGGATAGGGCTGAGGTGGCGGCGCCGGTATGGGCGCCGGTGCCTGCATCGGATCAAAACCGGTCTGCTTCTTAGCCCAGGAATAGCAGTCGAACTTGTCCTTTTCCATCTGCTTCTGGCTCTGTCCCTTGGCCGGATAATAGATCAAGTCCTGGCCCGCTGCCTGACCCGCAACGATGGCCCAGAAAGACAGGACGGTGACGTATTTCATGGCTCTTATCACGACGACCCTCCCTTCGCAATTTCTTGCCGGTCCCGGAAAATGTTATTGTATTTCCTGCGAAATCCCTTTTACTGATCAGACCGATGCCCTTGCGGCCGGCAGTCTCTCGCATCGAAATTCAAGCTGCAGCATGCCTCTTTATCGCCAAGGAGGCGAACCTCGCGCTGTGGGAACGGGAATGACATGCCCGCCGCCCGCACCGCGTCGTGAACGGCTACGGCCAGCTCACTCCTGATCTTGGACCAGTCGGCGAACCGATCCGTCCAGACCCGCAGGTCGAAGTTGATCAAGCATGTCGAGGAAAAACAGCAGCCATAGGGTGTAAAGCCCGAAGACCGCCCGCTGGTCGACCGCCGGCCTGATCACCCGGATCATCGGCGCCAGGGTCAGGGCCTCGAACAGGTTCCGCACAATGGGCGGTACCGGCGAAGTGGGCGAGGAGCAGGGCGGCGACAAGGGCCGCGGCCAGGGGGGGTGCCACCGCGCCGATGACCGCTGACGCGTCCTCTCCCGGCGCCCATCGGCTGGCCTGCCGTCGCAGCGTGTAAAACAGCACCGCCAGCACGATGAAAATCCCGCAATGAATGGGCATTCCGCCGGAGGGTTCGCGTAAATACTGTTCAATATCCGCCCGAGTGCCGACGCCATGCGGACACTGAAGTGCGGGGAGCTCTTTCCGGATTTTTTCGATCTCATGGCCCGAAGCGTAAAGGGCGTCGAGACTGCGCAGTAAATTCGCGCGGGCTACTTTGTCTCAAGGGTGAAATGGACACCCTCTGCTGCAAGCTTCAGGTTGATCCCCTCGGTCTTGGGCAGCAATTGAACTTCCACGCCCTTCTCGCACAAGAAGGCGGCATTGATCTGTGGTTATTTCGCTGCACGCAAAACCAAAATGCCACTTTTTATCAGTCGAATATTCTTCTCATAATGACCTTGGCCTGATTGTCAGGCCCCCTCACTCCGCGATCTGGTTCAACAGCTTTTGCGATTCTTCCTGATATTGAGCCTCCGTGATGAGCCCCTGTTTTTGAAGCGACTTGAGCTCCTTGAGGCGCGCCACAGCCGAGGCCTGAGAGCTTGAAGCCGGCGCGGCGGCCGGCGCCGTCACCGTCTCCTGGACCGTGACGGAAGCGGGGTGAGCGGCCGCGGCC
>JBAPSB010000168.1:0-33850 GCA_049281435.1 Desulfobacterales bacterium | reverse complement strand
GATCTTTCTCTGCCAGCGCGATGAGACTGTGCCCGTGGCCCTGAAGAAATCGTCTCCACGGATCGGCGATCCTAAAAAGGTAAAGATTGTCCCCGGCGGATACCAAGTAAGCACCGGCCCGGCCGGCTACTCGGAAAGCCAACCGAAGGTCGGTGCAGGCCCCGAGGCGATTATCGGCCAAGGTCGCACCGTCGTCGTGAATTTTAAAAACGATGTTTCGCGCCGACAGCAGGGGAAGCCACCCCTGGCTCCAAAGAGTGAAGCGAACTGAATATTTGGCGTTGGTGACGATGTGGATTTCGTCGATCCCCGGCAACCCGGCAACCTGGTCCATCAGATAGTCGAGCAGCGGCCGGCCCCCGACGGGCAGCAGCGGCTTGGGAAAGTCGCGGGTGAGTGGATACAGGCGCGTCGCAAAACCGGCGCATAGCAAGACAGCTATCATCAGAAACCCCCTTCCGGTTTTTATAATTTTTTCAATATTGTTATCTATGATGTATTATTTTACGTTTATGTTATATTTTTCTGCGCCTTCTCTTTATGCAACTTTCAGATTTATAGATGTTATTTCAACCGATTAAGTTAAATATCCTGTGGAACAACCATTGTGGCACGAACCGTGCTCAATAGTGGTGGATTGCTTATGGACCTACTACTGCGAAAAAACGAAGAGCTGTCCGCCATCCTGGAAGTCAGCCGCGTGCTGACGGCATCTTTCGACCTGGAGAAAAACCTGGCGGCGACCATGGGGATCCTGTCATCGCATCTGGAAATGCAGCGCGGATGCGTTTTTCTTCTCGATCCGCTGTCACGGGAGCTTCGGATCGTTGCCGCCCACGGCCTGTCGCGCGAGGCCATCCACCGGGGCAAATACCGCTTCGGCGAGGGGATTGTCGGCCAGGTGATCGAGTCCGGCGAGCCGATGTTCATTCCCAATATCGGCGACGAACCCAAGTTTTTGAACAAGACTGACTCCCGGCTGCACAAGGGCGGGGTGTCGTTTCTGTGCATGCCGATCGCCCTGGACCGCGAGGTTTTTGGCGTCATCAGCGTCGATCGGATCTACATGGCCGAACACGGCAACGTCGAAGACGACCTGCGGGTGCTGCGCATCATGGCCTCCTTGATCGCCCAGTTCGTCAAGCTCTGGGAACACTTCATCAAGGCGGAATACGAGTGCGGCGCACTGCGCTCTCAACTGGCCGAAAAATTCAGCCTGCCGAATATCGTCGGGGAGTCGCCGCCTTTTCAACAGGTGCTGAAGAGCGTAAAAAAAGTAGCCGCCACCGACACCACGGTCATCCTGCTCGGCGAAAGCGGCACCGGCAAGGAACTCATCGCCCAAACACTTCACTACCAAAGCCACCGGTCCGATGGCCGGTTCGTGCCGGTCAATTTGGCGGCCCTGCCGGAAAACCTGATCGAAGTCGAGCTTTTCGGCGTCGAAAAGGGCGCGTATACCGTTGCGACCACCCGGCGCATCGGCCGCTTCGAGCATGCCGACAAGGGCACGCTGTTCCTGGATGAGATCGGCGAGTTGCCCCTGGCGCTGCAGGTCAAACTGTTGCGGGTGCTCCAGGAAAAGACCTTCGAGCGCATCGGCTCCTCTCATCCGATGCACGTCGATGCCCGCGTGGTCGCGGCCACCAATTGCAACCTGCTCGAAGCGGTCAGGCGCGGACATTTCAGGGAAGACCTCTACTGGCGCTTGAATGTCGTTCCGATTGTTCTGCCGCCGCTGCGGGAGAGAACCATAGACATCCCGCTTCTGCTGAACCACTACCTGGAAAAATTCAACCGGACTTTCGGTCGCAGCGTCCGCCTCGATGCGGAGGCCATCGAGGTTCTCACCGCCTACCCCTGGCCCGGCAATGTCCGGGAACTCGCCAACACGGTCGAGCGGCTGGTGATCATGACCGAGGCCAGCCTACTGACCGCCGCCGATTTGCCGTCCAACATCGTTTCCGCCACCGCTGACACGACCGCGCCCCTCACCCACCCCGACCGGGCCGATTCGGCCGGCTTGAACGGCGAAGTTGCGGTTCTCGAAAGGCGCCGCATCATTCAGGCTTTGAAAACGAATGACTTCGTGCAGCAAAAAGCCGCCCGCACGCTCGGCATCACTCCGCGCCAGCTCGGCTACCGCATTAAGAAGTACACCATCGATGTGCGGAGTTTATAGCCGATACGATATTACTTCATCTCCAATTTGTTTTTATAGGGCGATCTCTACGGTAAAAGCCCTGAACCTTTACAGCTGCCGCCCCTCATACTTCATTTTACCATTCGTCACACCCGTGCTTCAACTCGACATTAATGTCGTGATCTACAAAAATGTTGCACCTATAGTGTCAACCACCCGGCCGGCACCTCTCGGCCCGCGATAGCCCGTTTATTTATTTTTCCCTGTGGTATCGGAAGCTTTTGCTATCCTTCGCACCGGTTTCCTGTTTGTGGCACGCTTGTTGATATAAGTTTGTAAGATAAAGGTTTTGGCAAGTCCAGCGGGCGGCGGCTTTATAAGTCATACGCTACCGACCCATAACGCAGCCAAACCTTTTATCTTAAAGCCTATAGTATGTCGTCGACAGCAGCACAACCAGGAACCATTCCAAAAGGAGCAGCGAGAAAAATGCGAAAGATAGCCATCTACGGCAAAGGCGGCATCGGCAAGTCGACCACCACCCAGAACACCGTGGCCGGACTGGCCGAAATGGGGAAAAAAATCATGGTCGTCGGCTGCGACCCCAAGGCGGATTCGACCCGCCTGCTTTTAAACGGCCTGGCCCAGCGGACCGTGTTGGACACCCTCAGGGAAGAAGGCGAAGACGTCGAGCTGGACGACGTCCGCAAGCTGGGCTACGGCGGCACCATGTGCACCGAGTCGGGCGGCCCGGAGCCGGGCGTCGGCTGTGCCGGCCGCGGGATCATCACCTCCATCAACCTGCTCGAGCAGCTGGGCGCCTATGCCGAGAGCGAGAAACTCGACTACGTCTTTTACGATGTGCTCGGCGATGTCGTCTGCGGCGGTTTTGCCATGCCGATCCGGGAAGGCAAAGCCCAGGAAATCTACATCGTCGTCTCGGGTGAGATGATGGCCATGTATGCGGCCAACAACATCTGCAAGGGCATCGTCAAGTTTGCCGAGGCCGGCGGCGTGCGCCTGGGCGGGCTGATCTGCAATAGCCGCAAGGTGGACAACGAACTGGAGATGATCGAGGCGCTGGCCGACAAGCTGGGCACCCAGATGCTCCATTTCGTGCCGCGCGACAACATGGTCCAGCGCGCCGAGATCAATCGCAAGACCGTCATCGAATTCGACGCCACGCACGTGCAGGCGGATGAATACCGCACCCTGGCAAAGAAAATCGACGCCAATGAGATGCGCATCATCCCCAAGCCGCTGGCGATCGACGAACTGGAATAGCTGCTCATCGATTACGGCATCGCGGCCTGACACCCGGGGTCTAAGGGCTCACTCAAAAATACGGCAACGTTAATGTGAAGATGATCGCCGGACCTGTTCGTTCACTTGGCAAGCAGCCTTGGATCCGTAAAATTTCGACGGGCTGACGCACCGAGGAACCCGGCAGCTCACCCAAAAAGCCTCATTTAATCAGGAGGAAATGAAAATGATCATGATTCGTTCCATCGTCCGTCCCGAAAAGGTCGACAATGTTTTGGCGGCCCTCATGGAGGCCGGGTTTCCCGGCGTGACCAAAATGTCCGTCGTGGGACGCGGCAAGCAGCGCGGCATCAAGATCGGCGAGGTCACATATGACGAGATTCCCAAGGAAATGCTGCTGACCGTGGTCAAGAACACCGACAAGGAGTTCGCCATCCGCACGATTGTCAAAGCCGCCCGCACCGGCGAAAAGGGCGCCTTCGGCGACGGCCGGATTTTCGTCGTGCCGGTCGAAGAGACCTACACCATCAGCTCTGGCATCAGGGAAACGGCCGACGGCAACACCGAAGAGGTGAAAATATGAAAGAGCTGATCGCCATTGCGCGCATGAACATGATGAACTAGACCAAGCAGGCCCTGGCCGATGCCGGACTCGGGTCCATTACCGCGCGCGATGCCCTGGGGCGCGGCAAGGGCATCGTCGACCTGCAGCTGTTCAAGGGCGCCGAACGCGGCTACGAAGAAGCGATCGCCCAATTGGGCCAGAGCCAGCGCCTCATCCCCAAGCGCGCCCTGCTGATGGTCGTCAACGATGAGCAGGTGGAAAATGTGGTCAAGACCATCATCCGGACCAACCGCACCGGCAAATCGGGTGACGGCATGATTTTTGTGCTCCCCTGCCAAGAGGCGGTCCGGGTGCGCACCGGAGAACGGGGCGAAGACACGCTGGACGACGGCTGAAACCAGTCCTCGGTATACATCAGAGGTCAACATCACCTGACCATCGACAGGAGAACTTCCATGGCAGTAGAAGAAAAACCGATAAGAGATATCAAGCTGGACAACCAGGATCCCGAGAAGATAAAGGCCAGGCTGCTGGCCAAATACCCCTCCAAGGTGGCCCGTAAACGCACCAAACAGATCGTGATCAATACCGTCGATCCCGACGGCAGCGTGCCGGTGATCAGCTCCAATGTCCGCACAGTGCCCGGGCTCATGGGACAGCGCGGCTGCTGCTATGCCGGGTGCAAAGGCGTTGTCCTCGGCCCCACGCGCGATATCATCAACATCACCCACGGCCCCATCGGCTGCGGCTTTTACAGCTGGCTGACCCGCCGCAACCAGACCGATCCGGACCGCAGCGCCGACGGCCACAACTTCATGCCCTATTGCTTCTCGACCGACATGCAGGACGAAGAGATCATCTTCGGTGGCGAGAAGAAGCTCCGGCAGGCCATTCAGGAAGCCTACGACAATTTCAACCCCAAGGCCATCGCCGTGTTCTCCACCTGTCCGGTGGGTCTCATCGGTGACGACGTGCACGCGGTCTGCCGCGACATGAAAGCCAAGCTGGGCATCAATGTTTTCGGATTCTCCTGTGAGGGATACAAAGGTGTCAGCCAGAGCGCTGGCCATCACATCGCCAACAACGGCATCTTCAAACGTGTGGTGGGCCTGGATGATACCATCAAGGGGGGCAAGTACCGCCTCAATTTGCTGGGAGAGTACAATATCGGCGGCGACGCGTTTGAAATCGAACGCCTGTTCGAGCTCTGTGGCATCACCCTGGTGTCGTCCTACAGCGGCAACTCCAGTATCGATGCCTTCGCCAACTCCCACACCGCCGACCTGAACCTGATCATGTGTCACCGCTCCATCAACTACGTGGCCGAGATGATGGAGACCAAATTCGGCGTGCCCTGGATCAAGGTCAATTTCATCGGTGCGGCCGCCACGGCCAAATCCCTGCGCAAGATCGCCCAGTATTTCGACAAGCAGGAACTCACCGACAAGGTCGAAGCGGTCATCGCCGCCGAGATGCCGGCCGTGGAAGCCGCCTGTGCCGATGTCCGCCCCCGCACTGAAGGGAAACGGGCCATGCTGTTCGTGGGCGGGTCCCGTGCCCACCACTACCAGGAGCTGTTTGCCGAAATGGGCATGAAGACACTTTCGGCCGGCTATGAGTTCGGCCACCGCGACGACTACGAAGGCCGCAAGGTGCTGCCCGACATCAAGGTGGATGCCGACAGCCGCAACATCGAAGAACTCGAGGTGACGGCGGACCCGGATCGGTACAATCCCAGAGTCAGCGCGGCCCGCAAAGAAGAGCTGGCCGCCAAAGGACTCGACCTGGGCCGCTATGACGGCATGATGCCCGAAATGCCGGAAGGCACGATGGTGATCGATGACCTGAGCCAGTATGAAACCGATCAGCTCATCAAAATTTTCAAGCCCGACCTTTTCTGCGCCGGCATCAAGGAGAAATACGCCGTGCAGAAGCACGGCATCCCGTTGAAGCAGCTGCACAGCTACGACTACGGCGGGCCTTACGCCGGTTTCAGGGGCGCCGTCAATTTTTATAAAGAAATCGACCGCATGGTCAGCAGCCGGGTGTGGCGCTACATGCGCGCGCCCTGGCAGGAGCACCCCGAGCTGTCGGCGACTTATGCCTGGGAGTAATCGGTTTCCGTCCAGAAATGGCTCTTTTCCACAATTTCGGCGTCAATCACGCCAAGGCGTGACAGGTCTGGCGGAATTACTTGTGCGGCATACAAAAGTATGCCTCCGCGCAATTCCTTGATTTCCCTGACCTTGGATAAAAATCCTCATTTCTGGACCGGAAACATCAGATGTTTTCGGTCGATATTCTCGACCTCGAATGCAGGAGGCAATAAACGACATGTTACTGAGACATACCCCCACCGAGATCAAAGAACGCAGTGCCCTGGTCGTCAATCCGGCCAAAACCTGCCAGCCGATCGGGGCCATGTACGCCGCCTTGGGCGTCCACGGCTGCTTGCCCCACAGCCACGGCTCCCAGGGCTGCTACACCTATCACCGCAGCGCCCTCACCCGCCACTTCAAGGAGCCGGTGGTCGCGGCCACGAGCGCCTTCACCGAAGGCGCCTCGGTGTTCGGCGGCCAGGCCAACCTGGTGCAGGCCATCGACAACATCTTCGCGGTCTACAACCCCCAGGTGATCGCCGTGCACACCACCTGCCTGTCGGAAACCATCGGTGACGACGTTCCGCAGATCGTGGCCAAGGCCAAGGCGGAGGGCAAGGTGCCCGAGGGAAAATTCATCTTCCATGCCAATACGCCCAGCTATGTGGGCTCCCACGTGACCGGGTTCGCCAGCATGACCAAGGCCATGGTGGACTACTTTGCCGAATCCAACGGCCACAAGGAAAAGACGATCAACCTGATTCCCGGTTACGTGGAGCCCTCGGACATGACGGAAATCCGGCGCATCGCCGATATGATGGGAATTGCGACCATCATGTTTCCGGACACCTCCAAAGTGCTCAACGGTCCGCTGACCGGCAAATACAAGATGTTCCCCGAAGGTGGCGTGACCATTGACGAGCTGAAGAAAAGCGGCAGCAGCGCGGGCACCATCGCTTTAGGCCGTATTGCATCCCTGCCGGCCGCTCGGGCGCTGGATGCCAAGTGCAAGGTCCGCTGCGAGATCCTGGGCCTGCCTTTGGGTCTGCACGGCACCGACGCTTTCGTGGACACCCTGCGCGGCATGGCCGGCGTGAGCGTACCCGACGCGCTGAACCTGGAGCGCGGCCAACTGGTCGACACGATATCCGACTGGCACCAGTACCTGTACGGCAAGCGGGTGGCCATCGTCGGCGATCCCGACCAGCTGCTGGCCCTAACCCGTTTCCTGGTGTCGCTGGACATGCGGCCGGTGCATATCGTCACCGGCAGCAAAGCCGGCAAGAAGTACGAGAAATCCTTGCGCGAGGCCGTGTCCGAAAGCCCCGTGGCGGCCAACATCAAAGTCCCCGGCGACATGCTGCTCTTCCACCAGTGGATAAAAAACGATCCGGTGGACCTGATCATCGGCAACACCTACGCCAAGTATATCGCCAAGGATGAAGACATCCCGCTGGTGCGCCACGGGTTCCCCATCTACGACCGCATGGGCCACAGCTACTTCTCGACCATGGGCTACCGCGGCGCCCTGCGCCTGATGGAAAAACTGCTGGATGCCATCCTGGACCGCAAGGACCGCGATGCGGACGATATTACGATGGAACTGGTGATGTAGGAAGACGGAAGACAGACGACGGATGGCGGAAGATGCGAGGGGAAAGGGGAATTTGGCGTACCGCCCCTTAACCCCGACCCTCTCCCGCGCGGGGAGAGGGAGAGTGTGCCGGATGCCGTGCCTCATAAAACCGAACCGGGATGGTGAAATATCCCAGCGCCGATTCCTCTCCTCCGGCTGGCGCCCGCAGTTTTGAGCGGATGCAGAAATCATAAGAAGAACAAGTGTTGGGTGAATGTCTCCCACTCCCCGCGCGGGAGAGGGTCGGGGTGAGGGGGCATTATCCCAAAGCCTATAAATCAGGAGAAAAACATGTCTTCACTACCAATCCTCGAAGCACGCCGGTCGCAGATCCACCGCAAGGGCAGCGAGCCTTTCGATATGACCTGCGGCAAGCACAGCCTGGCCGGTTCGGTCAGCCAGCGGGCGTGCGTGTTCTGCGGCTCGCGCGTGGTGCTGTATCCAATCGCCGATGCCCTGCACCTGATTCACGGGCCCATCGGCTGCGCGGCCTACACCTGGGATATCCGCGGGGCGCTTTCCTCGGGGCCTGAGCTGCACCGGATGAGTTTCTCCACCGACCTGCGCGAAAAAGATGTCGTCTTCGGCGGTGAAAAAAAGCTGGCGGCCGCACTGGGCGAACTGATCGACGCCTACCGGCCCAAGGCGGCCTTCGTTTACTCCACCTGCATCGTCGGCATCATCGGCGATGATGTGGCCGCGGTCTGTCGCAAAACGGAAAATGAAAAAGGAATCCCGGTGCTGCCGGTCCATTCGGAAGGGTTCAAGGGGACCAAGAAAGACGGCTACAAAGCCGCCTGCGACACCCTGTTCAAACTGGTGGGCACCGGCAGTACGGCGGCTGTCTCGCCGGTGAGCATCAACATCCTGGGCGAGTTCAACATCGGCGGGGAAGCCTGGCTTATCAAGAAGTACTACGAGCAGATGGGGGTTCAGGTGGTTTCCGTCATGACCGGGGACGGCCGTGTGGACCAGGTGCGCCGCAGCCACGGCGCCGCCCTCAACGTGGTGCAGTGCTCCGGGGCCCTGACCTTTCTGGCCGAGATGATGGAAGCAGCGTATGGCATTCCGTATATCCGCGCCTCCTATTTCGGCATCGACGACATGGCCAAGGCGCTTTACGATGTTGCCGATCACTTCGGCGCCAATCCGGAAATCATGGCCCGCACCCGCAACATCGTGCGCAGCGAGGTGGAAGCGATCATGCCCGAGCTCAACCGCATCAAGGCCGATCTTACCGGCAAGCGGGCGGCCATCTATGTGGGCGGCGCCTTCAAGGCATTCTCCCTGATCAAGGCCCTGCGCTACCTGGGAATGACGGTGGTACTGGTGGGCTCCCAGACCGGCAACCAGAGCGATTACGCTACGCTGCGGGAGATGTGTGATGACGGCACCATCATTTTGGACGACGCCAACCCCCTGGAATTGTCCAAATATATCATCGAGAAGCAGGCCGATCTGTTCATCGGCGGCGTCAAGGAACGCCCCATCGCCTTCAAGATGGGCATCGGCTTTTGTGACCATAACCACGAACGCAAGATTCCCCTGGCCGGTTTCGACGGCATGCTGCAATTTGCCCGCGAGGTTCACACCTCGGTGACCAGCCCGGTGTGGCAGTTTGTCCCGGCCCGTCTTGCGGCGGGTCGAGATCAGTTTTAAAAATTGGATCCGCAGGCGCGCGGGCGCCTGCAAACGCCCAGAAGAGGAAGAGAAAGCAGAGACGAAGCAGAAGCTGTTCGTGAAATACCTTCCGCCATCAAGGAGAGCCCTATGAAAAACGCCGCTCACAAAGAGAATTTTACCGCCACCCAGAATGCCTGCAACCTGTGCGCGCCGCTTGGTGCGGCTCTGGTTTTCAAGGGGATTGCCAATGCCGTGCCCCTGCTGCACGGGTCTCAGGGCTGCTCCACCTATATCCGCAGGTATATGATCAGCCACTTCAAGGAACCGCTGGACATCGCCTGTTCCAATTTTTCCGAGCAGACGGCCATCTTCGGCGGCGGGGCCAACCTGAAGCTGGCGATCGACAACATCCGCCGCCAGTATAGTCCCGACCTGATCGGGGTGGCCACCACCTGCCTGTCGGAGACCATCGGCGACGACGTGCCCATGTTCATCAAAGCCTATCGGAAAGGGTGCCGGGACGAAGCATTGCCGGCCCTGGTGCACGTCTCCACCCCCAGCTATCAGGGAACCCACATGCAGGGGTTTCATAGTGCCGTGCGCGCCCTGGTTGCCGACCTGGCCGAATCCACGGCCCCCGGCGATCGACCGTCGGTAAATCTGTTCCCTGGCCTGGTGTCGCCAGTCGACCTGCGCCACTTGAAAGCAATCCTGGAGGCCTTTCAACTCGACGGCGCCCTGGTGCCCGACTACAGCGACACCCTCAACGGGCCTTTGTGGACCGAATACCAGCGCATTCCGGTAGGCGGTACCAGCGTTGCGGCGCTGCGCCGCACAGGGGGTGCCGCCGCCAGCATCGAGTGCGGTCTGGTGCTGGCCGGAGAAAAAGAGACGGCCGGCACCTGGATCAATCAAAACTTCGGCGTACCGCTGCACCGCATCGGACTTCCCATCGGTATTCGCCAATCCGATCATTTTTTTGAATTGCTTTCAACGATCAGTGGCTGCCCGGTTCCCGAAAAATATGCTGCCCAGCGCGGCCGCCTGCTGGATGCCATGGTCGACGGCCACAAACACCTCAACGGGGTGCGAGCCGCCCTGTTCGGCGAAGAAGACCTGGTGGCCGGGCCGGCCGCTTTCTGTGGGGAGGTGGGCATCATCCCCATCCTGTGCGCAACCGGCGGGGGCAACGGGCGCTTTGCGCAAGCCGTGCGTCAGGTGGTGCCGGCACGCGATCACGACCGGATGCAGATATTGGAAGACGTGGATTTAGTGACCATCGAAAAGGCCCTCGAAAAGATCGGCGTCGATCTGCTCATCGGCCACAGCAAAGGCTACACCATGTCCCGGCGCTTGAAACGGCCCCTGATCCGGGTGGGGTTTCCCGTGCACGACCGCGCGGACGGGAGCCGCCTGCTGCACCTGGGCTATCGCGGTGCCCAGCAACTGTTCGATCGCATCGCCAACACCTTGATCGAGGTGAAGCAGGAGGGGAGCCAGGTGGGGTATACGTATATGTGACGGAAGAGAAGACAGAGGGCTGACGGCGGAGGGCAGAGGACGGATGACGGACGACGGATGACGGATGACAGACGAAACGCAAAACCCTTAAAACGCAAAACCGAGAACTCAGAACGCAGAACCAGGAAACGACCATGAATTTAGACAACCACCCCTGCTTCAATCCCGGCGCCTGTGCGTCCTTCGGACGGGTTCACCTGCCGGTGGCCCCCCGATGCAACGCCCAGTGCAAATTCTGCAACCGCAAATTCGACTGCGTCAACGAAACCCGTCCCGGCGTCACCAGCGCCGTGCTCTCGCCGGGCCAGGCCATGGCTTACCTGGAAGAAGTGTTTGCCCGGAAGGGAAATATTTCCGTCGTCGGCATCGCCGGGCCCGGAGATCCGTTTGCCAATGCCGAGGAAACCCTGGAGACTCTGACCCGCGTGGCATTGCACACGCTGCCGGGCCGACGCGGTCGGCCTGCTGGGCGAAGCCACCGATGCCGGGCTGATGAACACCTTGAGCGCCTGCGGGCGGCTGGAGGCGAAAACCACCTCCATCGGCCGGGTATCACCGCGCCCCTGCGTGGCCGTGGCCAGCATGGAAGGGGTACTGGTCAACCAGCATCTGGGCGAAGCCGAAAAGCTTCTGGTGTATGGCAAGAAGCAGGGCCGGGTCCAACTGCTGGAAGCCCGCGCCACCCCCCCTAAAGGCGGCGGCTTGCATCGCTGGCGGGTGATGGCCGAAACCTTGTCGGACTGCGGCACGCTGCTGGTCAGCGGGGTGGGGGCCAACCCGCAGAAGGTGCTGGCCGAGACCGGCATCGAGGTACTGGAGATCGAAGGTCTCATCGAAGAAGCCGTGCGGGCCATTTTTGCCGGTGAGACGCTGAACCACATGGTCAAACGCAGCCTCACCGCCTGCGGGGCGTCGTGCGGCGGCAACGGCATGGGCTGCGGATAAAGGCAGTTATTGGGCCGTTCGGTGTTCGCCGTTCATCTGTTGAAAGCTGCCGTACAAGGGGCACGGCACGCCGTGTCCCTACGAGATTTTGCCTCGTTGGGGAAATAGCGTAAACAAACCGCATGATAACACCAGCGTTGATCGATTCATTAAGCGGGCTCAACAGGCTCAACGTCCTCAACGGGCTAACCGGCTAAACTTAACACGGAGGAGCAAATGGAAAAACCCAAGCATCACATTTTTGTCTGCGCCAGCTTTCGCGCCGACGGCGACCCCAAGGGCGCCTGCCACAAAAAAGGGTCGACAGCGCTGCTGCCTTACATCGAAAGCGAAATTCTCGACCGCGGTCTGGACGCCCAGATCACCAGCACCAGCTGCATGAAGGCCTGCGACCACGGTCCGGTAATGGTCATCCAGCCCGAAGGCCTTTGGTACGGCAGCGTGGAAAGCGAAGAAACTGTGGATGAAATCCTGGATGCCCTGTAAGACGGCCAATCGGTCGCCGGTCGCCTTATCGCTTAACGCCAGCTACCGGCACCACCGGAGAAGAATTTCACAAAGAAAGGCCATCATGCCATTTCAATCCATCACCGGCTGGCAGGACCACATCCTTGACGGGCACAAATACCTGAAGACGGCCAGCAACGGGCGGTTGCGCCCCGCCGTGTTCAACAACGAACTGATCTTTCAGATAGCCGCCATGGCCATCGAAAAACTCATCGTCGGCGTCTCTCAATATCACCGTCAGATGCCGACCGACCACACCCTGTCCGGTCTGGTGGAAGGCCTGACACCGGTTTGCCCCATCGATACCGAACTGGCCGACCGGATCAGACGGGTAGAACAGATCGACGATATGTGTGCATTGACACTTTTTCATCGCAGCGCCCCCAGCAACAGGCAAATCCAGGACATATTAGAGGTCGGCCGCCAGGTGGCCGGCTTTGCCGAACAGCACATTCCCGGGCTCGAGCCCAAGTGAAGTACCGATGACATCCACCTCGAAAGAGACGTCAGTCCATATTGTCGATACCACCTTGCGGGACGGGGAACAGGCGCCCGGCGTGGTCTTCAGCACCCGGGAAAAGCTGGCCATCGTGCGCCTGCTGGAAAGCGCGGGCGTGGATGAACTGGAAGTAGGCATTCCGGCCATGGGATTTTTCGTGTGCGAGGAGATCCGTGAAATGGTGGCCCTGAAGCCCGAATGCCTGCTGACCTGCTGGTGCCGGGCGACCGAATCGGACATTGACCTGGCCGCCGGATGCAACACCGGCGGGGTGCACATCAGCTTTCCGGTTTCTTCGATTCTTCTGCAGGCCCTGGGAAAAAAGAAAGAATGGGTGCTGTCCCGGCTCGCGGATCTGGTGCCGGCGGCCCGGCGTCGGTTTCAGATGGTTTCCGTGGGCGCGCAGGATGCCTTCCGGGCGGATCCGGGGTTTCTTGCCGCCTTTGCGCGCTCGGCGTCCGCGCACGGGGTCCACCGGTTGCGCATCGCCGACACCGTCGGGCTGGCCAGGCCCCTTCAGGTGGCCGACATGGTCCGGAGCCTGTCGGGCCGGTTGGGGCAGACCCGCCTGGAATTTCACGGCCACAACGATTTGGGAATGGCCACCGCCAACAGCGTCACGGCCGTCGAAGCCGGTGCCGGCGCGTTGAGCGTCACGGTCAACGGCCTGGGAGAGCGGGCGGGCAACGCGGCGCTGGAAGAGGTCGCCGTGGCCGTAAACCGCCTGCCCGGCGCGCATTGCGCCGTCAGGCTTAAAAAGCTGCCGGCCGTGTGCCGTTTTGTGGCCAGAGCCGCCGACCGGCCCATCCCGATCGCCAAACCGATAACCGGCCAGGCGGTATTCAGCCACGAGTCCGGTGTCCACTGCGCCGGACTTATCAGGGACCCCGCAACCTATCAGCCCTTTGCCCCGGAAGACATCGGTCGCAACGGCCTCAATTTCGTTTTCGGCACCCATTCCGGAACAGCCGTGATCCGTCACCTTCTGTCGGGCCGGGGCATCAGCCTGGCGCCGGCCGACGCCTCGAAACTGCGGGACCGGATTCAGGAAGAGGCCCGCCGGAGAAAAGCCGCCCTCACGACGGCGGCCGTGGTCGACCTGTACCATCAATGGTTAGGGGCCTGACCGGCGGGCTTATTTTTTGACGATCTGGCCTTCGATCTGACCGGCCAGGTTCAGGGCGGAGTTCATGGCGTCATTGACCTTGAACAGCATCACCTTGAGGGTTTTAAGGGATGCCGGCGTGGCCACGATCTCTTCCGTGCCGGTCAGCAAGTTGCGCAGTCCCGTGGCGCGCTCGGCCAATTTGTTCAGTTTCGAGGCGAACGCACCGATTTCATCGGCCCATTTCGTGCGTTCCCCCACCGGAAACACGACCCGATTGCTTCCCATGCCTTCCTGCAGGACCTCGATGCCGTACTCCTCCGGGTCCGCAATTATTTCCCACATGATTCGGTGTCCTTTCTGTTGATTTCCGCTGCAACCCGCTGACACTGCCGACGCCGGCCGTTGTCCAAACGAAAAACCCCGCCGCGTGAAGTAGCCAAGGTCCTGGTTTCCTCATTTGGTGCCGCACGGCAAGGGATCCGCGCAAGCCCCCGTCCTTTCCCAATTATCCTGTTCCCGCCTCTTAAGACAAGCGATTTTTTTCATCTTCGCCGGTCGCAAACGGGTTCCCCATCTGGTTTAAAACAGAAAATCGCCGGCCGCGGGCTGTCGGTGCACGAATGTGAACCGTTGCTAATGCAAAACTTACAATGCTATAATAGTGTCCGATAATAAAATTCAACCCGAAAGAGAAATTATGAAGGAGCTTCACTTTACGCCCACCAACGGCCCGGTCGATGAGGCCATCGAACGGCTGATGAATCTGGCGGGCGGCATCGAACAGCGGGAAATTATCCGCGAAATGATCCTCGCCTCGCTCAAGGCCGGTCAGGAAGACGACCGCAAGGCGGACCTGAAAATGATGAACACCTCCCTAAAAGAGATGCGCTTCACCTCCAAGGTTTTCGGGCCTTACCGCCACAAGAAAAAGGTGACCGTGTTCGGATCGGCGCGCATCAAACCCGAGGAGCCCCTGTATGCGATGGCCAGGGACCTGGGGCGCGAACTCGTGGCGGCGAATTACATGGTGATTACGGGCGGCGGGCCGGGGATCATGCAGGCGGTCAACGAAGGAGCGGGTCCCGAGTTTTCCTTCGGGGTCAACATCCGCCTGCCTTTCGAACAAAAACCCAATCCGGTCATCGACGGCAATCCGCGCTACATCATGTACAAGTATTTTTTCAACCGCAAAGTGGCCTTTTTAAAGGAAGCCCATGCCGTCGCGCTGTTCCCCGGCGGCTTCGGGACTCTGGATGAGGCCATGGAGAGCGTGACGCTGGTGCAGACCGGCAAACGCTACTCGCTGCCGCTGATCCTGATCGACGAGCCGGACGGCCGGTACTGGTCGCAGTGCCTGGAGTTTTTCGAACGGGAATTGCTGAAGCGTCACCTGATCAGCGCCTCCGACTTCAATCTGTTTGAACGGGTCGATTCGGTCGCCAAGGCCGTCGAACGAATCAACCACTTTTATCGCCGCTATCACAGCCTGCGCTACGTCAACGGACACCTGGTCATTCGGCTGACCGCGCCCATCGAACCGGGTATCGTCGCGGAGCTGATGCATCAGTTCGCCGATATTCTGGTGCCCGGTGGAAAAATGGTGCTCTCACAAGCCCTGCCAGAAGAGGCCGATGAGCCGGATATCGCCCACCTCCCGCGCCTGGTGATCGACTTCAAACACAGCGATTTCGGTGGATTGAGAAAACTCATCGACACCCTCAACGACATCTGAAGCCCTGCGGCGTTTTACCGCCTTCCAGAAAGACAAGCCTTCTTGCTAATAAATCAGGGATCGTTCCAAAGCCCCCCCAGATCGATCAGGATGAATCTGGGGCGGTAAATGTCGGCATTCCGATAGACGGCCGCAGGATCGCGGACGTGATTCAGGTTGTAGGAAACCAGCAGGCGTCCCGGTGGCGACAGGCCCGGATGCGCCAGGGCGTTATAAGCCACCAGGTCGCCGGTGGCTTCCGGCGGGCGGTAGAGCCGGATACTATCGGACCAGGGACCGGTCGGAGACGGCGAGGCGTAAGCGACAATGTCGCTGTCGAAAGGCTGCCGGTTGTCGGAGGTGATCAGCACGTAACGGTCGCCGGTCTTGAGGACGCTGAACTGGAGCGCCGCCCCGGCCAGAAGCCGTTTCGACGCCCGTGGATCCGGTTGCCATCTTTGGCCGTTCCAGTATTCCCACACGCCGTCGAGGTGCCCGGAAACGGCCCGGGCGACATGCAGGTGGTTGGC
This sequence comes from Desulfobacterales bacterium, assembly GCA_049281435.1. Lineage (GTDB taxonomy): Bacteria > Desulfobacterota > Desulfobacteria > Desulfobacterales > SG8-13 > JARFQH01. Next base: position 17,700 of record JBAPSB010000168.1, on the reverse strand, counting down.
GCTCTGCAAATCCTCGACCCCGTAAACATAAGTCACGCCGGCATCCCGCAGCAGGGCCGCACCGTAGGTCACGCCGTTCGTCGACATGGCCGCGGTGATCTTCTCCAGACGAAACCCCGGCAATGAAAAGGTCGCGATGTCGGTGCCGCTCCAGTGCCAGTCCCACATTCCCGGCCCGGTGGCCGTGAACCGCGGCAAAAAAACGCGCAGCCGGCCGCCTTCCACCAGACCGTCCGAGGGCCAGTACCACGACCCCTTTTTCTGCGGCGAGACCATGGCCCGGGGAGCCGTCTTCGTGCCGCCGTGCAGCGTCACCAGGGTGTCGCCGCTTTGGAGCACAAAGGTGTTGCGAACCATCGGGGCCGAGTCGGCCCGGCTGTGGTCCAACCGGACCCGGCCGAGAAAGGTGTCGCCGAACAGCCACAGGATGCGACCGTCGGGCAGCGGCACCGACCGGGTGCCGTCCCCACCGGTCCAGCCGCCGTCGCGGCGCGTGAAAAGCGCGTTGTGAAAAGCGTCCGGAGCGGCGGGGGGAAAAAGGACTTCAGCCGGGTAAGGCCGGCCGGCGTCGAGCCCTTCGCCGGCCGGCAATGGCGGCCGGGCGCAGCCCCACGGCGTCCACGAAAGACCCAGAAGACACGCCAGCAGAACGGCCGCGTAAACGAGGCGCCTGATTTTGTAACGATCGGCAAACCGGCGGCGATGATCCAACGGCAACATCCGCTGCTCCTGATCACATGGGCGGTTGACGGCCGGCTGATTTCGGGCGACCCGCCTAGCCGCGGTCGATTTCCTGCAGGATCTGTTTGACCAGCGCCCCGTCAGCCAGTTTTCCGAAGTGTTTCATAACCGGCCCCATGGCCTGCAGCGGACTCTTGTACTGCACCAGGTCGATATTCTCTTTGATCCAGGCGGCGATCTCCTCACCGGTGGCCGCGCGCGGCAGATAGCGCTCCAGGGTGTCGAGGTAGTCCGAAGAGGTTTCTTTTTTGGCTTCCAGCACGATCTTCTCGCTCTTGACGAGCTTGCGGATGATGCCGAGGATGTCGTCGTCGGTGATCTCCCCGGGTTTTTTCAGCCGTGTTGTCTTCTTGCCGCTCTCCAGCTGGATCGGGACCGTCAGGCTCGGAAACTCGGACATGATCTGCCGCAGCGCGTCCCGCACGCCGGGGTGCTTGTTAAGCATGGCCGTCTTGAGGTCCTTCCTTATTTTATCGAGCAGGCAGATTCCGCCACCTTTTTCCCAGCCGTAGTCGGCCGCAGTTGAATCGGACATTATTGACTCCTTTGAAAAAACGGTTCAAAATTTAACTTTCAATACCGCATGAAAGAGTACTATATTCGCCTCGAAATGGGAAACGGGTTAAAAAAATACCTCACCACCGGGATTTGGCGCCTGCAGCTGCGGCAGGCGTCGCCGCTGAAAGCGTTTTTCATCCGGCAGCTGCGCATTGCCGTTCTGACCGTTCGCAAAACCATCAAGGACGATGCGGCCCTGCGCGCCACCGTGCTGTCCTTTTTCTCCGTTTTTTCGATCGGACCGCTGGTCGCCCTGCTTCTGGGAATTGCCAAGGGATATGGACTCAAGGAGCGTCTCGAGACCGAGATCCTGACCAGAATCCCCGCCCAGGAAGAAATCCTCCAACAGATTCTGGCCCACGCTCAGGCCCTTCTCCAAAACACGCAGGGCGATATCGTCGCCGGCGTGGGCATCGTCGTGCTGCTTTTTTCGGCGGTAAAAGTTTTCTTCCTGCTCGAACAGGCCTTCGATGTCATCTGGCGGGTCGAGGAGAAGCGCTCCTGGAAGAAAACGATCAGCAGCTGCCTGGCGTTTCTGTTGCTGACGCCGCTGTTTATTTTTTTTTACAGCAGCATTCCGGCCTTTGTCATCAGCCGGCTGGGCGAATTTTCTTCGGAATCGTCGCTGCTCGCAAAAGTCAGCCCGCTGATCATCGATCTGCTGCAGCTCTCTCCTTTTCTGCTGGCATGGGTCCTTTTTTCACTGGTCTACGTCTTGATCCCCAACACCCGCGTCAAACTGCCGCCCGTCATCACAGCCGGCATATTGACCGGCACGGTTTATCTGCTGATCCAATGGGCCATGGTCGAATTACAGGTCGGCGTCACGAAATTCAATCCCATCTACGGCAGCCTGGTCGCATTGCCCTTGCTGCTGATGTGGATCAACATCGGATGGCTGAGCCTGCTGATCGGAGCAGAGTATGCCTACGCGCGTCAAAATGTCGATTTGTACGAGTTCGAGCCCGACTTCACCGACATCAGCCTTCATTTCAAAAAGGTGCTGACGCTTCAACTCCTGCACCGGCTGGCAACAAAATTCGCCGCTGGTGAAAAGCCCCTGGACGCCGGCCAGATCTCAGAACAACTGCACATCCCCCTGCGCCTGACGCAGCAGATCATCGGCGAACTGACGGCGGCCGGTCTGGTCTCGCCCACCAATGGGAACCGGGACCACTATCCGGCTTACCAACCTTCCAGCGACATCCATCGCTGGACCATCAAGTTTATCACCGATGCCATAGAACAACGGGGCATCAATCGGCATCCGCTAACCGAAACCGATACGCTGCGGGCGACCGAAAAGGCCCTGGCCGACCTCGGGGCGGTCATGGAGGGTTCGGAGGCCAATCGACGGCTGCTTGAAATTTAACCGCCGCGGACGGCTGAAACCCGGTCGGCCTTTCAAAGCGGCGGCACCCTTCTGCGGTCTGCCGCAAAAATCAGGTCCCCACCTCGCCGGCGAAATGGCAGGCCGCAAAATGACGGGGGTCCACTTCCCGCAGGTCCGGCTCCTTTTGGCGGCAAAGGTCGCGGGCATGGATGCAGCGGGTGTGAAACCGGCATCCCGGAGGCGGGTCGATCGGACTGGGAACATCACCCTTCAGGATTATGCGGCGGCGTTTGCGCTGCGGGTCTGGCAGGGGCGAAGCCGAGAGAAGCGCCTGTGAATAGGGGTGCAGCGGCCTTGAGTAAAAATCGCGGCTGGGGGCCAGCTCGACGATCTGGCCCAGGTACATCACCGCCACCCGGTTGCTGACATGCTCGACAACGTGCAGATCGTGGGAGATGAATAGATAGGTCAGGCCGAACTCCTGCTGCAGGTCCTTGAGCAGGTTGAGCACCTGGGCCTGGATCGACACGTCCAGGGCCGAGACTGCCTCGTCGCAGACGATCAGCTCGGGATTGAGCGCCAAGGCCCTGGCAACACCGATCCGTTGCCGCTGGCCGCCCGAAAACATGTGCGGGTAGCGTCGCATCTGCTCCGGCCGCATCCCGACGACGTCCAGCAGGTAGAGCACCCGCTCCTGCCTTTGCCGCCGGCTCTTCATGCCGTGAACCAGCAGGGGTTCGCCGATGATCTGGCCGATCGTCTTGCGCGGGTTCAGGGAGGAAAAAGGGTCCTGAAAGATAATCTGCATCTGTTTGCGCAGGGTCCGCATTTCTTTCGGAGAACAGGACAGGATGTTGCGGCCCTTGTAAATCACTTCTCCGGCCGTCGGTTCTTCCAGCCGCAGAATGGCACGCCCCAGGGTGGTTTTTCCGCAGCCGGATTCACCCACCAGCCCCAGGGTCTCTCCGGAACCGATGGTCAGGCTCACCCCGTCGACGGCTTTCACCGCCGCCACCTCTTTTAAGAATACCCCGCCCCGGATCGGGTAGTATTTTACGAGATTTCTGGTTTCCACCAGGGCGGCGTTGCGGCTGTTTTCAGACATATTTCAAACACCGCGCGGTGTGATTGGCACCCGCCGCAACCATGGCCGGTTCGATGCGCCGGCAATCCTCGAAGACATCCGGGCAACGGTCACTGAACAGGCAGCCGGAAGGCAAGTTGAACAGGGAGGGGACCATGCCCGCTATGGTTCTCAGGCGACCGTCGCGGGTTTTGCGTCCGAGAACCGGTATCGATTGCATCAGCCCCACGGTGTAGGGGTGTTTGGGATCGGCGAAGAGCGCTCCCACCTCGGCGTGTTCCATCGTTTTGCCGGCATACATCACCGCCACGTGCTGGGCCATTTCGGCAATCACGCCCAGATCGTGGGTGATGAAAAGGATCGCGGCACCGGTTTCTTCTTTCAGTTTGTTCATCAGCTCCAGGATCTGGGCCTGGATGGTGACATCGAGCGCGGTCGTCGGCTCGTCGGCAATCATCAATTTAGGATTGCAGGCCAGTGCCATGGCAATCATGACCCGTTGACGCATGCCGCCGCTCATCTGATGCGGGTAGTCGGCGAGCCGTTTTTCGGGTGCCGGAATGCCGACCAGTTGAAATATGTCCACGACCCGCCGGCGCGTCTCCTGGCGCGAGAGATGCCGATGCAGGCGAATGACCTCGCCGACCTGCTCGCCCACCGTGAACACCGGGTTCAGCGAGGTCATCGGCTCCTGAAAGATCATGGAAATCCGATTGCCGCGGATGCGGCGCATGCGGCGCTCGCCGAGTTCCAGAAGATCGGTGCCCTCGAAGAGGACCCTGCCGCCGGCGATCTTGCCGGGCGGCTGCGGGATGAGCTGTATGATAGAGTGGGCGGTCACACTCTTGCCGCAGCCGGATTCCCCCACCAGCCCCAGGGTTTGGCCGGCGGCCACCGACAAGCTGACATCATCGACCGCGCGCGCCACCCGGCCGCGAACGACGAAATGGGTCTTCAGGTTCCGGATATCTAATAGCGTGGTCGCCACAGGGGTATTTTCGTGAAAATCGGTTGAGTCGGTTTGGTCAGTTTATTGAGTTTATTGAGTTTATTGGGTTGATTGGGCATAAGGATGTCATCGATTTTGACTCCGGGTTCACAGCGTTTAGGCCGCCACCCCAATATAATACGCGTGCGCTTGCCGGCCCGGTCAATCTCTCAACCGTGGATCCAGGGCGTCCCGCAGGCCGTCGCCCAGCAGGTTGAAGCCGAGAACGGCCAGCAGGATGGCGATTCCCGGAAAGGTCATCACCCACGGGGCACGCAGGATCAGGCTGCGGCTCCTTGCGATCATGGAGCCCCACTCAGGGGTCGGCGGCTGAGCGCCCAGACCCAGGAAGCTCAGGGCCGCCGCATCCAGGATCGCCGAGGCCATGCTGAGCGTCGTCTGCACGATCAAGGGCCCCATACAGTTGGGCAATATGGCCAGGAAAAGGATCCGCAGGTTACCGGCACCGATGGCGCGGGCCGCCATGACGTAGTCCTTGCCGCTTTCCTCCAGCACGCTGCCCCGCACGATCCGGGCAAACCGCGGCACATAGGTGATGCCGATCGCCATCATGGCATTCTGAAGGCTGGGGCCGAGATAGGCCACCACGACGATCGCCAGCAGCAGGTAGGGAAAGGCCAGCAGCATGTCCATCAGACGCATGATAATGCTGTCGACGGCGCCCCTGTAGTAGCCCGATATCGAGCCAAGCAGCGTGCCGCAGAAGAACGCCAGCCCGACGCTGACAACCGCCACCAGCAGGGACACCCGCGCGCCGTAGATGATCCGCGACAGGGTGTCGCGGCCGAGATCGTCGGTCCCCAAAACGTTCTTCAGCGACCCGCCCTCCTGCCACACCGGCGGTTTAAGCTGGTCGTAAAGAGCTGTCTCCAGAGGATTCCGGGGACTGAGCAAAGGGGCGAAAATGGCGGTCAGAAAAAATACGACCATGACCACCAGGCCCGCGACGGCGGTCTTGTTACGCCACAACTGGCTCAACTGCTCGGCCAACGGGTGCCGCAACACCGGGTCCCTATTTTCCTTACACGCGCTCGTCATAATTTTTTAGAGCGGCAAAGCCGCGTTTCATAAAATCGCCCCCAGGCGATTTTATCGCATGCTGATCCTGGGATTGATGACGGCATAGAGCACATCCACCCCCAGGTTGATAAAAACGAAAACGGCGGCGATAAAAAGCGTGCCGCCCTGGATGACCATGTAATCGCGCTGCATGACCGCATCGTACATCCACTTGCCCACGCCGGGCCAGGCGAAAATCGTCTCGGTCAGTATCGCGCCGCCCAGCAGCACCCCGAATTGCAGGCCGATCGTGGTGACGACCGGAATGAGCGCGTTACGCAGGGCGTGTTTGAACGTGACGCTGAATTTCGACAGCCCCTTGGCCCTGGCGGTCTTGATATAGTCCTGCCGCAGCACATCCAGCATGGCCGAGCGGGTCATGCGCGCGACAATCGCGGTCGGGATGGTGCTCAACGTCACCGCCGGCATGATGATATGCCACAGAGCATCCTTGAAGGCCGTCCAGTTGCGGGTCAGCACGGCATCCAGAATGTAGAAATTGGTGATCACCTCCAGGTTGACCCCCACGCTCAGGCGTCCGGATATCGGGAGCCAGCCGAGGTGGAGCGAAAAGATCAGCATCAGCACCAGGCCGAGCCAGAAGATCGGCATGCTGACCCCGGCCAGGGCCGCGACCATGCTGGCGTAGTCGAAGAGGGAATACTGCTTCGTGGCCGAAATGATCCCGAGAACGATCCCGAAAAAGCAACTGATCGCCAGGGCCACGACCGACAATTCGATCGTGGCCGGGAAGCGCTGCTTGACCTCGATCCACACCTTCTGCCGGGTCCAGATGGTTTCTCCCAGATCCCCCTTGAGCAGGCGCTTGAAAAACATGCCGTACTGGACGTAGAGCGGGCGGTTCAGCCCGAGGTGCTCCCGGAGCTGTTCCAGGGCTTCCGGCGTGGCCCGCTCGCCGAGCAGAAGCTCCGCCGGGTCGCCTGGCGTGAGCTGGAGCATCAGAAAAACGATGATCGAGACGCCGATCAGGGTGGGGATTAAAATCAGTATTCGTCTGATGATGTAGGCGAGCATGGCTTGAGAGCCGGCCGCGGCGGCGGCCTGGTTGCGGGTTATGGGTTGCGGGTTACGGGTTGCGTCAATGCCATTGGGCCTATCTTCCCCTCTTTGAAAAAGGGGGGTCAGGGGGGATTTCTTATGATCATTTAAAATCCCCCTGAATCCCCCTTTCCAAAGGGAACTATTCCCGGAGCTTCTATCCGTTAAGTTAATGACCGCGGGTTGCGGGTTATACTGGGTTGGTCATAGAGCCCTGGCGGCATTTAGGGGCAGGCCTTGTGTCTGCCCTTTTGCCTGCCCAGGGCGCCCACAAGGGGCGCCCCTACCAACGTCTGGGCGCCCCAACAATAGAATTGACTCTTATTCCAGCCAGACGTCTTTCATCCGCACCGATGCGGTCGGGTGCAGTTTGAAGTTCATCACGTTTTTCATCTCCGGCCATTTCACGGTCGAGTGGGCAATTGGGATGACGGGGCACTCGTCGTAAAGCAGCTGCTGGGCTTCCTGGTAGATTTCGGCGCGCTTCTCCTGGTCGATCGTCTCGCGGCCCTTGATCATCAGTTGATGGTACTTTTCGTTGTGCCACTGGGTTCGCACGGCCGAAGATGCCAGGCCGTCGAAGAGCACCGCCAGAAAGTTGTCCGGGTCCCCGTTGTCGCCGGTCCACCCCAACTGGAACATATCCATCTCCGCCGGCTGCTCGCGCTGGCGTTTGAGATAGGTGCCCCACTCGAAGGTGACGACCTTGGCCGTAATTCCGACTTTAGCCAAATCGGCGGCCATCGCCTCGCCGACCTTCAGGCCCTCGGGATTGTAGGGCCGGGGCACGGGCATCGACCACAGGGTGATCTCGCCCAATTTATTGCCGTCGGCAAAACCGGCTTTTTTGAGGTAGTCCTTGGCCTGCGCGACATCGAAGACGTAGCCGGGCACCTTGTCGTTGTATCCCCACATGGTCGGCGGAATCGGGTTTTTGGCCACCTGCCCCAGACCCTGGTAGATGTTGTCGACGATCGCCGTGCGGTTAATGGCATGGGCGACCGCCTTGCGCAGGTTGACATTGCTCTTCCAGGGCTCCTTGGTGAGGTTGTAACCGACGTAGCCGATGTTCATCCCGGGTTGTGACACCAGCTTCAGGCTCTTGTCCTTTTCGGCCAGAGCGATATCGGCCGGATTGGGAAACTGGCAGATGTGAATGTTGCCGGTTTTGAGTTCGAGGAATCGAACCGAGTTTTCCGGAATCGAACGAAAAACGAGCTGATCGAGGTAGGGCCCGCCGGTCTTGTTCCAGTAGTCCGGATTTTTCTCCAGGATGATCCGGTCGTCTTTGACCCATTTGACAAACTTGAACGGCCCGGTCCCGACCGGATTTCGGATAAACTCCTTGGGATCCTTCAAAAAGGCCGTGGGACTGATGATGTCCGCAAAATCCATGCCCATGTTGGCCATAAACGGCGCATTCACCTTTTTGAGTTTGAACACCACCGTAGTGTCGTCGACGGCCTCGATGCTCTCGACGATGTCATCCATTTCCATCGAGACCCAGTACTCCGGCGGCCGCTCCTGGGCGGGGATTTCCAAGCCCTTGCCGGTAAACTTCACCTTGCGGTCTTTCATCATACGGCCGATGGAAAAGACAACCGCGTTGGCATCCAAAGGTGTCCCGTCGTGGAATTTGACCCCTTTGCGCAGGTGAAAGGTGTAGGTTTTACCGTCCGGGGCGATTTTCCAGTCCTGGGCCAGACCGGGTTCCAGGGCGGTCGACTCGTCCTTGTAAAAAACGAGCGCCTCGAAAACGTTGTCGCAGATCATGAACGAATTGCCGTCGGTCTCGTAGGCCGGGTCCAGGCCGACACTGTCTCCCCCGCGACCGAACACGAGGGTTCCCCCCGGTTTGGGCGCCGCGACAGCAGTGGCCGCCAAAAAAAGTGCAAACACACTCATTAATACCGTCAATCGTTTCATCGTCCACCTCCTTTGCCATTTCCGTGTTGCGTGCGGATGGGCGCACGCCCCCTCTGCCCCGCAAAACCTGATGATGTCGCGAAATGGTTGTTAACCGCTCATGACCCCTTTGAGGCCACCACGATACATAAAAAACCCGTTGCGTCCCGCTTTAACGGGATTGAGTCCCACCGCAGGCGCGAATTTCGTCCCGCAGCAGCGAAATTAAGTTAATGGGGACAGATTATCGGTAGATCGCCAAATTCAATCCGACCGCCCGGCAGCCAGGCCCTCCAGATACTTGTCGAGCAACTCGTAAAGCTTGAAGACACTGGCGATATTAACGTGTTCTTCGGCCGTGTGCTGGCTCATGTCGCCGTCCGCCCCCCAGACGATTCCCTTGATCCCATGCTGGCTCAGGTGCCGGGCGTCACTGGCACCATGCTCGAACCCGGTGGCCGTCCCCGCCGCGATTTCCAGCAGCCGGTCCAGGTGCGGAGAATCACCGCCCATGAACAGCGGCTCTCTTTCCTCGATCACCAGGCGGCCGCCGATCTTGGCCTGCATGGACGCAACCAGGGCATCGATGTCGTCGTTTTCGGTATAGCGGATGTCGAACAGCGCCTCGGCGCTGTCCGGCACCTGGTTGATCGACGTCCCGGCCTTCACCCGGCCGAGATTGATGGTCCGATGCCAATGGTCCGGCACGGACTCCCTGAAAAATGTCCGGATAACGCGATAGTCTTCGATCAGCTTCTCGATGGCGTTCTCTCCGAGCCAGGGCCGGGCACCATGCGCGGACTTGCCCGCGGTGATCAGCTTGAGCCGCAGGATCCCTTTTTCCTTGACGACGATCTTGTCGACCGCGCCGCCGTCCAGGGCGATGCAAAAGTCGGCTTTCACCAGAGGCAGCACTTTTCTTGCCCCGTTGACCCCGCCGATTTCCTCGTCGGTCGTGATCAGGATGCCGAAGGGCAGGTCCTGTTGGGCTCCGCCCCGGCCGCGGCACCGTTGCAGGTGTTCCTTGAGAAGCACCAGCGAGAGGGCGGCCGCATATTTGTCGTCGATGCTGCCGCGGCCGAAAAGCTTTCCGTCCTGCCGCCGGGGTTCGAACAACGCGTCCGCGCCCTCGACCACATCCACGTGGGTCATCAGGAGCACGGAAAATTTTCCGCTGCGCGGCACGGCCAGAAGCGAGGGATAGTTCTGAAAGTTCAACCGCTGGTAATCGATGGCGTTGGCCGTGAAAAAAGCCTCGATGAAATCGGCGCAACGCTGAATTTCGGTTGGATTGCTGTGCGTGGATTTGAACCGGATCAGGTCTTCGGTCAGGCGGATGGTTTCATCCATGCGAACGGCTCCAGAGCGGGTTAGAAGGCAAGGCGGCCGACAAAAAATGTCGCTTCCCTCATTCTTTAGCAGCAGAATTCACCTACGGCAAGAACAAATACCGGTGGTAACCAGAACCTGCGCGGCCTGAAGAAAAATTTGAGATTGGCGGATCGATCTGCTATGATAATAAATAATTGTAAGGGTTTGGCGCAACACTCGAAAAGCGTGCCTTTGTCACCGTGGAGAGCACCATGAAAAACTTTCATCCGTTTACACCAGTGTTTTTCATCGTTCATTTGCTTATATGGGCTGCGGTGCTTTCGCCCGGCCTTGCGGCGGCGGCCGACCCGCAAGAGTCCCTGGTCACCGCCGCCGAAATGGGCCTGCTGGATGACGTGCGGCACCTGCTCGATTCCGGGGCCGATCCGGACGGCCGCAATGCCTCCGGATGGACCGCCCTGATGCAGGCGTCCATGAATGGCCACACGGAGATCGCCCAGCTGTTGATCGCCCGGGGCGCCGATGCCAACGCCAAGGGCGATGCCGGATGGCAGGCCTTGATGCTGGCGGCCCAGTTCGGTCACAAAGACATCGTTCGCATGTTACTGCGGCAAAAGGCCGAAGTGAACGCGGCCAGCAGGAATGGGTCGACGGCCTTGATGTTCGCTGCCGGAAACGGCCATTTTGACGTCGTGAAGGATTTGCTGCAAGCCGGCGCCGATGTCTCCTTGAGAGACTACATGGGCCGGACGGCGCTGATGTTTACAACCATTGACGGCCACGATCGCATCGCCCGCCTGCTGATCAAAAGCCGCTCTGATGTCAACGTCATCGACAGGGAAGGCAGCACGGCGGTGATGCTGGCCGTCAGATGCGGTCACGAAGACGTCCTGCGGTCGCTTTTGGCCGCCTGCCCCGACCTCACCCTCAAAAATGCCAAAGGGAAAACCGCGCTGCAGGTCGCAGAGGAAAAACAGGCGCCGCAATTCATCGAGTTGCTGCGGGTGCCGCCGCCCTGCCAATAAAAGCCATAAACCAAGGTGTCGATTGCGGCCGGGGAACCTCCCGAACGGTGAAGTCAGCGGCTGAAAAGGAAGTGAACGGATGCCAAATGGCAGAGAGCGCATTGTCGATGACACCAGAATCACGGCGCGCCTGATCGACCTGGTGTGCGATATGACCATCGCCCAGCAGATTGATTTGCTGCGGCAACTGGACGGCGGCCCTTACAAACATGCCCGGGCCGGGCACCGGCGCAAGCGCACGATCCGGGTCGACTACGACGTCGGCAACCTCCTGCGCCAGGATTTCATTCGCGACATCAGCAAGATGGGAGTGTTCATCGAAACCCCCGCGGCCCCGGCCGTCGGCCAGAAAATCCGGCTCTCCATTTCCTTGGCGGAGGACAGGCCGCCGATCCGGCTAACGGGCCGGGTCGTGCGCTCCACCGAAAAGGGTTTTGGGGTGGCCTTCGACCCCAATGCCCGCAGGTAACCCCTTCCTCACCGGTATTTTGACTTTCTTCAAAATGGATTTAAATTAGTAAGGTTAAAGCCCCTTCCCGAAAACTGCCGGAAATCATGCCCGTTTTCAGGAAAATCAACCGATGGCCCCCGGGGGTCTATTCCGGACGGCGCTTGTTTCTTTACCCGGCGTCCGCTTAACTCTATAGCCAGATCAGACAGGTGACGACCATTGCGCTGTGATGCCGCGTTCGAATTTATAGTTATTAATGGGTATCTGCACCCTTCTTGCGAGACGGCCGTTTTCGATCGCATCGACGGCAACAGTGTCTATGAGGTCATCAAGCTGATCGACGGCGTCCCACTTTTTTTCGAAGACCACATGGCGCGCCTGCAACGATCGGCGGCATTGCTGGGCACCTGCATCGAAAAACCGGCCGCACGGGTGCGGGAGGAAATCAGCGACCTGGTTGAAAAAAATCGTCGCCCCGATCATGTCAACGTCAAACTGGTGTGGTATGCGAACGGCGGGGAGTCTTTGTTTCTCACGTATTTTGTAAATCAGGATTTACCGGCTGCGGAAGCCCACCGCAACGGCGTTCACACCATTCTTTATGATGGTGAACGCCAAAATCCCCAGGTAAAAGCCGTCAAGACGTCCTATCGCGAACGGGTCAGGGCCGTCCGGGAAGCCGCCGGCGCGTACGAGGCCCTGCTGGTGGACGAGCAGGGGTTCATTTCCGAAGGCACACGGTCAAATCTGTTCTACATCATCGACAATCAGCTGTGCACGCCGCCTTCCGGCGCCGTTCTGCTGGGCGTGACCCGTCAGCACGTCATGGCCCTTTGCCGGTCGCTGGCCATCGACGTGCGGGAAAAGTTGCTGCACAAGAATGAGCTCGGCCTGCTGCAGGCCGCGTTTATCACCGGCACGACGATCGATGTCCTGCCGGTTGGTTCGATCGGCAGCCTGCGGCTCGCATCGGTCGAGCACCCGGTGTTCCGGACGATCGGCCCTGCTTTCGCCAAACATGTGGCCGCCTGTATCGCAGCCGAAAAAAATCATCGCCCCCCCGCTGAGCCCCCGAAAAACGGGGAGGATGCGGTGGCGGGGTGACCCGGTTTAAAAGGAGATTGGCATGAAGAACCTGCTGAAATGGGTGCTGATTACAGTGGGCGGCGTCGTAGCCCTGGTCATTTTGATCCTTCTCGTTCTGCCTTTTTTTGTCGACGTTCAAAAGTACAAACCCCTGCTCGAAAACAAGGTAAGCGAAATGACCGGGCGCCCCTTTGCGGTCCGTGGAGATGTTCAGGTATCCTTCTTTCCTTTCGTGGGGGTCTCCTTCTCCGATCTTCACCTGGGAAATCCGCCCGGATTCGAGTCACAGGATTTTTTGGCCATCAAGTCCTTCGACGTGCGCGTCAAGGTATTGCCGCTGCTCTCGCGGGATGTGCAGATCAAGCGCTTCGTTGTGACCAAACCGCAAATTGTACTGATCAAAAATAAGCAGGGGCGCGGCAACTGGGAGTTTACCCCTGAGGATTCTGCGAAATCGACACCGCCGGGCACCCCCAAGCCCGCCCCCGAAAAGGCCACGCGGGAACTGCCGATCCGCTCTCTGACGGTCGGCGACTTTTCCGTCTCCAACGGGTCGCTCGCCTGGATCGACAAGGCTTCGGACACGCGCAAAACCATCGACAACCTCGATGTGAAGGTGACGGATCTGTCCTTTGACCGGCCGATCGGGCTGAGTCTGTCCGCCCGCATGGACGACAAGCCGCTTGCGGTGAACGGCTCCATCGGACCGGTGGGCCGGCAACCGGGCAAAGATCCCATTTCCTTAGACCTGGAGATCAAGGCCGTCTCGGAACTGGCCTTAGCGGTAAAGGGCACCGTCACATCGGCAACGGAAGCTCCCCAAGCCGACCTGACAGTCGCCATCGCCGCGTTTTCTCCCCGCAAACTGCTGGCGCAGATGGGGCGGCCCGACATGATTGAAACCGCCGATCCGGCGGCGTTGAGCAAGATGTCGATGCAGGCCGCCATTGCCGGCGGTGCCGATAAAATTTCGATTTCCAAAGGAATGATGACCCTCGATGACAGCCGGATCGATTTTACTGCCCACATCACCCAATTCTCACGACCCGATATCGCCTTCGAGGTGACAATGGACCGCATCGACCTCGATCGGTACCTGCCGCCCAAAACCCCAAAAAAACCCGCCCCGGCGGCGGGCGCGCCGGAAAGCGGCCCGTCCACGGGAACACCACCGCCCGGTAAAACCACGGACACCAGGAAAACGGACTATGCCGCGCTGCGCCGGCTAGTCCTGGACGGCAAACTCAAAGCCGGCGAGGTCATCGTCAACAAGGCCAAACTCGGCAATTTATTCCTGCACCTCGGCGCCCAGAACGGTGTCCTGCAGGCCGAACCGATGAAGGTCGATCTGTACGGCGGCACTCTCGATCTCAACGGCAACATCAACGTCAGCCAGAACACCCCGCGCGGCACGGTCAAGTTCCAGCTCAAAAACGTTCAGGCCGCTCCGCTTTTAAAAGACCAGGTCGACAAGGATTTTCTGGGAGGTGCGGCCACCGCCGCCGGCAACTTCTCCTTCAGCGGCGACGACACCGGAACCATCAAAAAGACTCTCACCGGCGGCGGCGACCTGCGCTTCATGGACGGGGCGATCAAGGGCATCGACCTGGTCGCGATGATTCAGAACATCCAGGCCGCGTTCGGCAAGGGCAAACTGAATCTGAGCAGCTCGAGCACGGAGTTCACCGAACTGGTGGTGCCCTATGCAATAACCAACGGCGTCGTCAGCACCGATCAGACCCGTCTGCAATCACACGTTCTGGATGCTCTGGTGGTCGGAAAAGCCGATCTGGTCAGCGAAAAACTGGATTTGCGCATCGAGCCGAAAGTGGTTCGAAAGCTCGGACGGCAGCAGGATGCCCAGAAGGAGTATTCGAAGGTGACGGTGCCGGTGTTGATCGGCGGCACATTTTCCAATCCGACGTTCACGCCGGACCTGGAATCGATGGCCAAGCAGCAAATTCAGGAAAAACTGCTCGAATCCGATCGCGTCCAGGAATACATTCAAAAGAAGGGGCTGAAAAAATACGAGGAGTCAGCCAAGGGCTTGTTGAAAAACTTCCTCAAATGAAGCAAGGGCAGGACCCGTCAAGGCCCTGCCCCTGAACGAGAAAATACCGTGAGGGATCACGCTACCGCATAGGTGCCCCGGCCGACGTTCTTGACCTTTTGCTGTTTTTTCAGCTTGAAGATGGCGTTTGAAACCTGCCGCTGGCCCAGTCCGGTCTTTACGAGAATGGCCGCCTGATCGATCCCGCCATCGGCACCGCTGATGACATCGAGCACGGCGTCAACGATCGAGGGAGAGTCTTTCGAAGATCTCACCGCTTTCTTGGGTGCTGATTTTGCGGGCGCCTTCGCCGTGCCGGCTTTTTTTACGGCCTTGTTTTTCGCCACGGCTTTCGGTTGCGGCTTGGCCGCCTTTCCAACCTGTGCTGCAATCGCGTTGATCTCTTTGCTCATGTTTTTAAGGTCATCAGCTATGTTTTTCAACAACTTTACCGTTTCAGCCATTTCTCCTCCAATTCGAAAAGTTTTTTCGCAAGTACACCCACCCTATCATCATGAAGTGACTCCTTAAATATAAACGTACAAATTTGCAACAGTTATTTAGTGATCTAACCGCTTTTTTCTTCAACCTTCTTTTTCAATATCGACAGCATTTCGGCGGGTGTCTATCTTTTTTGCTCATCCGGTCGATGGGCGTTCCACGCTAGAGAATCCGGCCGGAGTCGGGCTTCAGCAGGCCGACGATGTGCTTCAAGGTGACGCTTTTACCGCTGCCGCTCAACCCAATCAGGGTGCTGACCTCGCCTTCGAAAATCTTGAAACTCAGCCGGTCGAGGACTATTTTTCCGTCAAAGACCTTGCTGACATCCACAAACTCGATCAGTGGCTGCTTTTTCATGCGGAGGTTTCCTATAAGATGAAGGACGTCACGACAACTGCTTCCATTGGAAGATCAGCACGAAGGCCCGCGTGAAAAATATGACAATGGCCCCCAGATTGTTGTTCAGCCGAATGGCGACGCGACCGAACGGATCGAAGATGGTGGCCGTCCGGGCGCAGGGTGCTTTTTCTGAATGGATACGCTCCGAAGAAGCCATTATCAAATTCTCCTTACTCATGCTCTTTTTCCTGCGGCTTGCGAATACCCTGACAAGCGAAGCAAACTCCGTCGAACATGCCTGTAGAATATAACCTGATTGCCAAGGTTGACAATATGCGGGGAGAACTTGGGGATCTGTTGTCGGTGGGCATCGACTGAACTGGAAAAGCAGGCTTGCCCTTTCCGGCAGCGCGCATCGATGTCTCCGATCGAGGGGCGGCACATTTACCGTGCCATTCACGGCCATCACACGATCAGACACGGAAAGCCGGCCGGCGCAGCCTGGGGAGCACCAGAGCGGGAGAAACAGTGAAAAACGCGCGCAGAGTCGGTCTTTTTGCCGGATGACGCCTCGCGGGGCCTATATGGCGGTTAGGGTCCCAGCAAAAATAATTCCACGTCTTGTGCTTGACTCTTGACCCGACTCTCGCGTTACATCCACCGACACGTATCTCGATATGCGCCGCTGGATGTGCCTTGCAGACGGGCCAATATCCGGTGCAATCTTGTAGAATTATTTCTTACCGTAACCCCTAGAGCACCGCGGCAATGACATCCAGTGCCTGACGCACCAGCGTCTCGTCTGCTTGAGAGCCCATGTGGCCGAGTCGGAATATTTTCCCAGCCAGTTTTCCGTAGCTGCCGCCCACCACGAGGCCCCGGCGCCGCAATTGACTGTCAAAATCGGCCCACGCGGCTGAAGCCGGCAGATAGACGGCCGTCACCGTGGGCGAGGAGATGGCGCCGGGTGCGGGAAAAAGTGACAGCCCTATGTCCTGGAGCCCGCGGCGGCAGGTGTCGGCCACATGGTCGTGGCGCTCGAAGACGGCCGCCGGCCCCTCGGCCAGAATCGATTCAACACCGGCATGCAGCGCCGCCAGGCCGTGCCAGTTCGGGGTGTACGGGAAAGTGTGTGTTTTTTTAATCTCACGAAAGGGCTGCAAGGCATCGTATCCGCTATAACCGACCTGCTCGACAACCGCCCACGCCTCTTCGCTGACCGATAGAAAAGCCATGTCCGGCGGCGCGCTCAAACACTTCTGCGCGCCGCCTAGACAAAGGTCGATGTTCCAGTCATCGGTCATTACCGGTGTCCCCCCGATGCTGGAAACCGCATCGACGTAGAGCAGCGGCACCCGGTACGCTTTTTTCAGGCGGCCGAGGTCCGCCAGCGGATTGAGGGTGCCCGAAGGCGTTTCGCAGTGCACCGCCGTTATCATCTTGGGCTTGAAAGCCCCAATCGCCGCTTCGATTTCGGCTGTTTCGGAAATCGTCCGGTCATCGGGCAGGCTGACTTTGCGAACCTCGGCCCCGAGCGTGGCCGCCATTTCGGCAATGCCGTGGCCGAACAGGCCGGTGGCGACCGAGAGCACGCGGTCTCCGGGCAGCAGGCAGTTTTTCAAAGCGCTCCAGAGGACCACCATGCCCTCTCCGGACTGGAGAACCACCGTATTGGCGGTCGCCATGATCTGCTGCAACCCGGCCGCCGTGCGATCATAAAGCTCGAAATACTCGGTCTCCATGTCAGCGGAGCCATAGTTGCCCGCGAAGGCCTCGAGAATGGCCCGGGGGACACTGACCGGGCCGGGAACCATGGGTATGGGGTAGGTTTTCATCGACATCACCTCCGGTTGATATTTCGCTCGTTAACTTGTATACGCCGTAAGTGGGCAGTGTGCAAACATGCCATTTTTGTAACGCTGCGTTTTGAGGAGCCCGGATGAGGATCCCGTCTCGAGAAACCTGTTACCGGCTCATGCGCGAAATGGCGATGCTGGACAACATCGTGCGGCATTCCCTGCAGGTCTGTCGCGTGGCCGATTGGCTGGTGTGGCAGCTCGCCCGAAAGGGCCGCCCGCTCAACCGCGACCTGGTCGAGGCGGCGGCGCTGCTGCACGACATCACCAAGACCCGCAGCTTGACGACCGGCGAAAAGCATTCCGAAAGCG
>JBAPSB010000167.1:0-10206 GCA_049281435.1 Desulfobacterales bacterium | reverse complement strand
TTAGCCCGTCGAGCACCAAATTAGATTTCGAACGTTGAACATCCAACATTGAACGCTGAACGTTCAATAGAAAAAGTCGCTTCGCTCCGTCAACCGAATAAAATGGCCTGTTCCTTGGTCACCAATCTATTCTATTCTATGTTGCGTTTAATGTTCGGCAGTCATCTGTCCAGCCCTGCCGCTGCCCGCGGGAGCGCCCAGTTTGGCCATCAAAGAAACATTTTACATGAAGTTTCTATAAGAAGTTTCAAGCATGGTGTAATAGTCCCGCCTTAGGCAGACGTAAGTTCCGTGAATATAGGCCGAGCTAACAGGCAAAACGGGCTAACGGGCACAACCGGCCAACGGGCTCAACGGGCTTAACCGGCTAAACGGGCTAAACCGCCATAACCGCCCTTCACTTCTCCCCGCGGGCTTTCTTGATTTCTTCGATCGTCGGCATGACGTCGGTGCCGGGGATGGTGACGATTTTATCGGCAATCAGAAAATCGTACTGCGGCACTTTCTTCGTCACGCCCATGAACATGGGAAACATCACCTGGTGATCTTCGGCGCGGATCGTCAAAGGGCCGACCGGGCTCTCGATGGTCATGCCTTCGAGGGCGTCGATCAATTTTTCGGTGTCGAATTTCCCGGCTTTCGCATAGGCTTTGGCGATGAAGTTGGCCGTGATGTACCCGTAGAGCGCGCCGACCTTGGGCTCGCGATCATAGGCCTTCTTGAAATCGGCCACAAAGGCCTTGTTGGCTTCGGTTTCCGGGTAGTAGAAAAAGTAATTCGAGGTGCCGAGGACCCCCTCGGGAGCATCGGCGCCCAGCGGAATCAAGGTCGAGAGTTCGGTGGCGGTATGCATGAAGAACGGCACGCGCTCGTTGAAGCCGGTCGACTTGGCGGCTTTTAAAAACGGCACACAACCGCTGCCGCCGGTGGCGATGATGACCGCGTCGGGCTTGGCCGCCAGCATCGCGGTAATGTAGGGCGTAAAGTCCGGTTCGCCCACCTTCCACCAGGACTGCCCCAGGAGTTTGACATCCGGCTTGAGCTGGGAGAGATTGTTCCACACCCCCTCGGCCAGAGCGTGGCCGTATTCGTAATCGTCGCCCGCGATCCAGTAAGTGGTGTACGGCATTTTGGCCAGACCCCGGGCGGCGGCTTTGCCGGCAATGGCCGTGTTTTCATTCATCCCGAACACATAGCGGTGACCGTTGGCGCCGGTGATTTTGTCGCTCTTGGCAAATGTGGCGAAAAACGGCAGCTTTTCCTTCTGGCACAAATCCGAGATCGCCAGGGCCAGGGCACTGTTGATGGTGCCCATCAGGATGTCGACATTTTCGCGCAGAATCAACTCCTTGGCGGCCGCCAGGCCCAGATCGACCTTGAACTTGCTGTCGCGGGTCACGAACTCGATCTGGCGCCCCATGACGCCGCCAGAGGCGTTGATTTTGTCGACCGCCAGCTTGAAGGCATCGCGCACGTCATTGGTGTAGGTGCTGGCCGGACCGGTGTAGCAGTCCACGATGCCGACCTTGATCGCTTTTTCCGCCCGGGCCGGCCCGATGCCCCCCGGAACCAACAGGAACACTGTCACCAAGATTGCCGCTGCATAAATCCGTTTGATCATTTTAGCCCCCTTTACCGGTTTGGTTGTTCACGCACAACTGTGGTTCATACCCGTGTGTCGAGGTTCTGTCAATGCAGTTGCGTCGGTTTGGCCGGTTGAGTCAGTTGGGTCAGTTGGGTCAGTTGAGTCGGTTGAGTCGGTTGAGTCGGTTGAGTCGGTTGAGCCAGTTGGGTCCGTTAAGTCAGTTGGGTCGGTTGGGTTTGTTGGTTCTTTCGAGTGGGCTCTTTTATTTTTTGTAAGTTAAAGCAGCTCTGCTGCGTTTCATAAATTTTTCACAGAAAAATTTATTTTGGGTTTACCGCGTGCTATAAACCCCCACAAACCTGTAGGGGCGGGCCTCTGTGCCCGCCCTATTTGTCGATTCGCCTCCGATCGCGCAAGCACCCGGAACCGTCCGAACGCGTAGGGGCGAAAAATTTTTCGCCCTCGTTGGGTCAGTTGGGTCGGTTGAGCCGGTTGGGTTGGTTGAGTCCCCGGCGGTAGTGGGTCGGTTGAATCAGTTAGCTGCCTTTTTGCTGACCTGACCGACCTGACTGACCCAACTGACCCCGGCGCATTTGCAAATCCGGGCGGTGGTGATTATACTGACCCCGTTATGGAACCGCACAACGAAAAAATGCCCGATCCCAAGGAAATAGAAAAGGAAATCAGCGAGTTTCTTTCCAAGAAATTCAAAGACACGGTGAAAATCATCTCGCCGGTCGTGCTGCACCAACCCTTGGCGGCCGAGAAACCGGAATCCTCCGCCACTGCCACCCGAAAGATCAATTTCGATCTGTTGCCCGAAGACCTGATCGCCTATCTGGACCAGTATATCGTCAAGCAGGACCGGGCCAAGGCCATTTTGGCCACGAAGATCTGCACCCATTTCAATCGCATCCAACACGCCCAGCGCCGGCCGGCCGACGCGAAGAACGTGATGATCGGCAGCATCAAGAACAACGTTTTGATGCTCGGCCCGACCGGCGTCGGCAAGACCTATATCATCAAGCTGATCGCCGAAAAAATCGGCGTGCCGTTCGTCAAGGGCGACGCCACCAAATTCAGTGAAACCGGCTATGTCGGCGGCGATGTCGAGGACCTCGTGCGCGACCTGGTGCGCGAGGCCGACGACGATATCGCGCTGGCCCAGTACGGCATCATTTATATCGATGAAATCGACAAGATCGCCGGCAGCCGCGAGCACATCGGGGCCGACGTCTCCCGCAGCGGCGTGCAGCGCGGCCTGCTCAAGCCGATGGAGGAAACCGACGTCGATCTGAAGGTCGCCCACGACCCGGTGGCGATGATCCAGGAAATCGAACGCTACCGTAAAACCGGCCGGCAGCAAAAACGGGTCATCAACACCAAAAACATCCTTTTCATAATGAGCGGGGCCTTCGGCGACCTGCCGGCCATCATTCGCAGGCGGCTCACCGAAAAGGGAATCGGTTTCGGGGCCCCGCTGAAAAACGTCACCGAGGACCTGAACATCCTGCGGCACGTCCGGTCCGAAGACCTGATCGCCTGCGGATTCGAGTCGGAGTTCGTCGGCCGCCTGCCGGTCCGGGCCGTTTTCGAGAATTTGACCGAGCACGATCTGTTCGAGATCCTCCACAACCCCAACAATCCGATCATGCTCGGCAAGAAACTCGATTTCGCCGCCTACGGCATCGACATCAAGTTCGATGAAGACACCCTGAAAATATTGGCCAAAACCGCCTACGAGGAAAACACAGGCGCCAGAGGGCTGGTCAGCGCCGTGGAGGGCGCCCTGCTGCCCTTCGAACGGAAACTGCCGTCGACCGGCATTCGGCAATTCCCGGTCACCGCGCGCGTCATCCGCGAACCCGACCAAGCGCTGGCCGACATGATTGCAGCGGCCGATGGTGGAAAAGACCGGCTCGAGACATTCGAAGAGCTGAGTCGCCGCGAACAGGCCTTCATCAAGGACTACCTGCGGTCGAACACGGGCCGGCTGGCGGAAAATTACAGCCTGACCATGACCGCCGTGCGCATCAACCTCGTGGCGAACTGCTATTCACGTCATATCGTGGACGTGGGAACGGCGATCCGCCAGATCCGCTCCTATTATGATGAGGTCAAGAAAATCGAACTCTACTTCTTCAAGAACCACGACGTCAACATGGTGCTGGAGGAGGATGCCATCGATTTTATCATTGAAAAGTTCGTGGCATCTGATATGCATCTGGATGATATTTATAAAAAACTCAATGCCGACTTCGAACACGGATTGAAGCTGGTACGGGAAAAAACCGGCAAAAACAGGTTTTTCATCAATCGCGAAGCGCTGCTGAATCCGGAAACCTATATCCGCAACAGTCTTGCCGCGGGGTCGACCCTGCCATAGATGACATTTTCACCGCAGAGACGCTGAGCACGCTGAGGGCTTGTTTAATTTTTCTCTGCGATCTTTGCGTCGCGAGCGAAGCGGGCGGTTTGGACGCATTTCCCTGCCGGCGCGGCATCGCCCGAACCAGCGGCATGGCTGAAGGTCTAACGGATTAATCAGTGCCCATCCGCGATCTTTTTTAGGCACTTCTGAGTGTCCAATTCATAAATGTGGAGTTGTTCGCTGGGCAAGGCCGCATCCCGCCTGGGCGGGACGGCGAGGCGTACTTTATGTACGCCGCAGCCGGAAACCCGTTACGACCGGCCGCCCAGCGGAAAAAAGACCATTTATGGATGGACAATCAACCCTGAACGGATACCCCTAAACCATGATCGGAATATCAAAACTCTACTGCGGGACCGTCGAGCCTTCGGATGCCCTGCGTTACGGGCGCCACTCCGCGCGCCTACCCTCTCACCTGCTGCAGTTCTCGGCCGACAAGCAGCCGGTGGTGGTCTGGAACGTGACCCGGCGGTGCAATTTAAACTGCGTGCACTGCTATGCGCATGCCGAGGACCGGATGTTTGCCAACGAACTCTCCACCGCCCAGGGTCGTGAGTTGATCGACGATCTGGCCGGCTTCGGCGTGCCGGTGCTACTGTTTTCCGGCGGCGAGCCGATGGTCCGCAAGGACCTGCCCGAGTTGGCCGGTTACGCCGTCAAAAAAGGGATGCGGGCGGTCATTTCCACCAACGGCACCCTGATCACCTCCGCGGTGGCGCGAACGCTGAAGGAGATCGGCCTTTCCTATGTGGGGATCAGCCTGGACGGCATGCAGGCCATCAACGACCGCTTCCGCGGCGTCGCCGGCGCTTACGCCGCGGCACTGGAAGGCATCCGCAACTGCCAGGCGGCCGGCATCAAAGTCGGGCTGCGGTTTACGGTCAACAAGTTCAACGTCGACGAGATCCCGGCTATCTTCGATCTGCTGGAAGAGATGGACATCCCGCGCGTGTGCTTCTATCACCTGGTCTACGCCGGCCGCGGGTCGAAGCTGGTGGCCGACGACCTGAGTCACGCCGAAACCCGCCGGGCGGTCGATCTGATCATCGACCGCACCCGCCTGCTGCACGAGAAGGGCAAACCGAAGGAAGTTCTGACGGTGGACAATCACGCCGACGGCCCCTACCTGTACCTGCGCCTTCTGAAGGAGAACCCGGCCAGGGCGGCCGAGGTCCTTGAGCTGCTCGAGATGAACGAGGGCAACAGCTCCGGCCGCGGCATCGGCTGCGTGAGCTGGGACGGCGAGGTCTATGCCGATCAGTTCTGGCGCCACCACAGCTTCGGCAATGTCACCCGCCGGCCGTTTTCCGAGATCTGGACCGACACGTCCGAACCGCTGATGATGCGCCTCAAGGAGAAGAAAAACCATGTCACGGGCCGCTGCGCGGGCTGCCGCTGGCTTAACGTCTGCGGCGGGAATTTCAGGGTGCGGGCCGAGGCGGTCACCGGCGATGTGTGGGCCCCGGACCCCGCCTGTTACCTGACCGACGAGGAAATCAGCGATGCGGCCGCGGCCGGCCAGCGCTGCAATATCGGTTGAGCCCGTTAGGCCCGTTGGCCGGTTGGCCCGTTAGTTCAGGAAAATGAATCTATAGGCCACAAGATAAAGATTTTGGCTGCTGGTGTCGGTCGTCGCCGTGTGACTGTACAGCCTCCTTACTCTGGCCTCGCCAAAACCTTTATCTTAAAGCCTATATTACCGGCGTTGCGGTATCATTCTGGATATCTTCATTAATCAATTAACCGGTTCGATCACGCTGGCGGAGACTTGACCCGTGAACCGGCTAACCGGCTAACGGGCTAACCGGCTAACCGGCTAAACCTAACTAAGGAGCCCCCATGCTCTTCCCCGACTATCGGCCGCGGCGGCTGCGGCAAACCGCTGCGTTCCGGCGCATGATCCGCGAGACCCGGCTGGCGACCGACGATCTTATCCTGCCGCTTTTCGCGGTGACCGGCAAAGACGTTAAAAAACCGATTCCCTCGATGCCGGATCAGTATCACCTGTCGATCGACCGGTTGGTTAAAACGGCGCGCCAGGCCGCCGAACTCGGCATCCCGGCCATTCTGCTGTTCGGCGTGCCCGAAAAGAAGGATGAACTGGCCACCGGCGCCTACGCCCGCAACGGCATCGTTCAGCGCGCCATAAAAGCGGTCAAAGACGCCCTGCCGGACCTGGCGGTCATTACCGACGTGTGCCTGTGCCAGTACACCAGTCACGGCCACTGCGGGGTCGTCGAAGACCAGAAAGTCGCCAACGACGCCACGCTCGACCTGCTGGCACGCACCGCCCTGTCGCAGGCCGAGGCCGGGGCCGACATGGTGGCCCCCTCGGACATGATGGACGGCCGCGTGGCGGAAATCCGCGAGGCCCTGGACGAGAACAGCTACAGCCACGTTCCGATCATGTCCTATGCCGCCAAATACTGCTCGGCCTACTACGGCCCCTTTCGGGAAGCGGCCGATTCGGCGCCCAAGTTCGGCGACCGGCGGACGTACCAGATGGACCCGGCCAACGCGATCGAGGCCATCCGCGAGGTCACCATGGACGTGGAGGAAGGTGCGGACATCATCATGGTCAAGCCGGCCCTGGCCTATCTCGACATCATCTGCCGCGTGCGCGAGGAAATCGACCTGCCGGTCGCCGCCTACAACGTCAGCGGCGAATACGCCATGATCAAGGCCGCCGCGCAAATGGGCTGGCTGGACGGCCGCCAGGTCATGATGGAAACCCTCACCGCCATCAAACGCGCCGGAGCGGACATGATCCTGACGTACTTCGCCCTGGAGGCGGCCGAGGAGTTAAGAAAGGTTTAGCGGGTTTCAAGGAAATTATGCCCTGTTGGGTTTCGCTCCGCTCAACCCAACCTACGGTTCACAGCCTCTCCGAACCCGCAACCCGTAACCCGTAACCCGCAACGGAACCCCATGCATCCGCACCATCCCGAAACTCAGCCTGGCACCCAGCCGCAGCAACCCTCTGCCCCAACCCTGCGGCTGGTCGCCTGGGAAACCACGCGTAACTGCAACCTGAACTGCGTGCACTGCCGCGCGGCCGCCACCCGCGGGCCTTACAGCGGCGAGCTGGAAACGCCGGCTGCCCTGCAGCTGCTGAATCAGATCGCCGCGGTCGGCCGGCCGATCGTTATTCTGACCGGCGGAGAGCCCCTGCTGCGCCCGGACATCTTCACGATCGCCCGCTACGGGACCGACCTCGGGCTGCGCATGGTCATGGCACCCAACGGCACCCTGATCACCGCCGAGACCGCCCGCCGGATGGTCTCATCCGGGATCAAGCGCATCAGCATCAGCCTGGATGGCGCCAGCCGCGAAAAACACGACCGCTTCAGGGGCGTCGAGGGCGCCTTCGACAGCGCACTGCGCGGCATCGAGATGGCCAAGGCGGCCGGGCTCGAGTTCCAGATCAACACCACCATCACGCGCGCGAACCTGGCCGAGATTCCCCGCATCCAGCAACTGGCGGTGGAACTCGGCGCCGTAGCCCACCACATTTTCCTTCTGGTTCCCACCGGGCGGGGCAAGTATATCGTCGACCAGGAGATTACGGCCGAAGAATACGAACAGACCCTCAACTGGTTCTACGATCAGCAGGACAAAACCCCGCTGCAACTCAAGGCGACCTGTGCGCCCCACTACTACCGGATCCTGCGCCAGCGGGCGCGGGCCGAGGGCAAGACCGTGACGCCCAAAACCCACGGACTGGACGCCATGACGCGCGGCTGCCTGGGCGGCATCGGGTTCTGCTTTATTTCACACCGCGGAATCGTCCAACCCTGCGGGTTCCTGAATGCCGAGGCCGGCGACGTCACACGCACCTCTTTTGCCGATATCTGGAATCATTCGGAAACCTTTCAGTCCCTGCGCCGTTACGACGAGTTGAAAGGCAAGTGCGGAATCTGCGAGTACAAGAACTTTTGCGGCGGCTGCCGGGCGCGGGCCTTCGAGGCCACCGGGGACATGCTGGCCGAGGAGCCGATGTGCAGTTACCAGCCCAGGCGGCGCTGACGGTACTTCCTACAATCCACCTGAAGGAAATAAAGATATGAGAATCAGGGATTTGATGATTCCGGATCCCATCACGATCAGCGCGACCGCATCGATCACCGCCGCCCTGGAGCTGATGAAACTTAATTCCATCCGCCACCTGCCGGTGGTCTCCGGCGACAATATCCTGCGCGGTTTCGTGACCCTGGCCGATTTGAAGCAGGGGCTGATACCGTCGATGGTGGGCGATGTGAGCCTGTCCGATCTGATGATCAGCGATCCGATAGTGGTCGGTCCCGAGGAAGACATCGAAATTGCCGCGCAATTGATCTACAAGCACAAGATCGGCGGCATGCCGGTCGTCGAAGGACGGCAAGTGGTCGGCATCATCACCGAATCGGATATCCTGCGGGCCTTCATCGACATGATGGGCATTCTGACCGGCAGCTCGCGCGTCGACGTGGTGATGAAAAAAGAGCCGGGGGCGTTGAAGGACGTGCTGCAGATCATCAACGACGGCGGCGGCGACATTATCAACGTCGGCATCACCGCCCACACGACCGGCAACCGTATCTACTACTTTCGTTTGGCGGCCTGTCAGACCGCCGGCATCAAAAAATCCCTCGAAGAAAGCGGCTTCACCGTCACCTACGCCAGCAATTGACCGCCCGGCAAAGAGGCTGATCAGTCGTCGACTTCCGTGATGGCGTTGAGTCTCATCGTGATCGGCCGGTCCTCCTCGATTTGCCCCGAAAAGCGGATGGGCCCCGGCCGGCGATAATCGTCGTTGCCGGGGGTGGCGGCGAGCCAGTTTTCCCGCAGGCTATCCACCACCTTGAAGGCGTTCGACGCCAGATCGACCACACTTTTTTCAATCACCAGCGCCAGCCGGCCCTGGCGTTCCTCCAGGTGCATCAGGGGCGCAATCGGGATGCCGATCGGTTCCCAGCAGCTGAAATCGTGCTCCAGGTTCTTTATGGCCGCCATCTGCCCGGTCGCCCCGTTGGCAATCAGGCTGTAAACGGTCAGGCCCAGATTATAGGTGTAATTGCAGTCGAATCGGGTGGGATCGCTGCCGCGCCCATCGTAGCCGTAAAAATGGGTCTGGGTCTTGAAATCCGGGACCGATTTGCGGAAGATCTTTTCGACCGGCGGCGGCAGTGTCCCTTTGGGCATCAGCGCGTTGGCGCGCGCCAGAGCCTGCTCCAGCGTCTTGAGGGAAATGATCGCGGATTTTCGCAGCAAAAAGGCCCCTTCGCCGTAATTCTCGAACAGCAACGGGCCGTAAACGTCCGGATCGAGACCGCCCTTTTGCAGCGTCTTCTGAAAGTATTCGCGCTTGATCCCGCGCCGGTAGACGCCTTCTTCCTTCAAAATGTCCAGATAGTCTTTTACCAGCCCCATGATGACCTTGTCGGTCTCGACCTGCGAAAACTGAAAATTGCCGTGGGCATCCCGTTCGATCAGAAGGCCGTCCCTGAAAAACTCGGGAATGTCGTTGAACAGATCGTCGTCGCGGGTGTTCCAGACGGTGAACGAGCTGTCTTCGCGCGAGCGTTTGGCCAGCCGGCGCAAGTATTCCAGCTTGTCCTCGTGCAGCAGAAAATCGGCGTGGAAACTGTTGTCGTGCGTCGCGTTGTACTCGGCGATGATGGTGTTGAGCTTGATGATGAACACCTGGATCTCGTTGATAAACTCCAGCACGCCCTCGGGAATGACGATGATGCCGTAATTTTTTCCGACCGCGGCCCGGCGCACGATCGCAGTGCAGATGACCCGCGACAGGTGCCGCAGGGTCATCCCGTAAGCCGTGTAGTCGATGGTGTTGTTAGCGGTGGCCTTGTCGATGCGGCTCTGGTCGACGAAATCCGCCAGGTCCTCACCGATCAGGGTGATGTAGGCGTGGGTCTGCAGGGCGACCTCGAGCGCCAGATGACTGGCGACGCGCCCCATGACCTTGCAGATATGCCAGTACTTGACATCCGAACTGCAATCGTTTGAAAGGCTGCTGACGGCGCTCGCAAAGGCCCTGGCGGCCGAGTGGAAACCGAACGACATGGCGCACAGCACGTGGCCGTCAGCATCCCGGACCTGAATGTCCCCGTCGATGGTCTTGGGAACCCCGATCACCTGGACGCCGTCTTTGAGGAGTTCCTGCGCGAGAAAGGCGGCATTGGTGTTGGAA
>JBAPSB010000166.1:0-13573 GCA_049281435.1 Desulfobacterales bacterium | reverse complement strand
GCACGGCACCGCCCGCCACCTTGTCCAGGGCCAAAAGACAGAAGCGCTTCCAGACAAGTTGCAATGCATCCGCTCAAGCGCCGAGGTGCCCGTTATGTCGCAAGCCCGTTACAAAAGAGTCCTGCTGAAACTGAGCGGCGAAGCCCTGATGGGTGATCAGAGTTTCGGCATCGACCCCGAAATGATCAAGTACGTGGCGGGGGAAATTCAGTCGGCATTCGACCTCGGCGTCCAGCTGGCCATCGTGGTCGGGGGCGGAAACATCTTTCGCGGCATCGCGGCCAGTTCCTTCGGTATGGACCGCGCCTCGGCCGACCGCATGGGGATGCTGGCAACCGTGATCAACAGCTTGGCGCTGCAGGATGCCCTCGAGAAAATCGGCATCCAGACCCGCACCCAGACCGCGATCACCATGCCCGAAGTGGCCGAGCCTTACATCCTGCGGCGCGCCGTGCGGCACCTCGAAAAAGGGCGCGTGGTGATCTTCGGGGCCGGGACGGGAAACCCTTATTTTACGACCGATACGGCCGCCGTTTTACGGGCGCAGGAGATTCACGCCGAAATTCTGCTGAAGGCCACCAAGGTCGACGGCCTTTACGACTCGGATCCGGTCGTGAACCCGCAGGCCAAGTTCCTCGAGAAGACGACGTACATGGAGGTCATCGCCAAGCAGCTGCGGGTGATGGACATGACCGCCATTTCGTTGGCGATGGACAACCACCTGCCACTGGCGATTTTCAGTCTCAAGAAAAAGGGTAACATCCGCAGGGTCATCTGCGGCGAGGATGTCGGTACCCGGATCGTTGCCTGATTTCTTTGCTGCTGGATGAGCGCAGCATCCGGCAGCTCATCAACATTGATTTTATTCAACCACGGAGTCACGTCATGATCGAAGACATCTATCAGGAAACCCGTGCGAACATGGGTAAATCGATTGACGACCTGAAGCGGGAATTCAAGCGCGTGCGAACCGGCCGGGCGTCGCTGTCGATTCTCGACGGTATTCGGGTCAACTACTACGGCACGCCGACGCCCCTGAACCAGATGGCCACCCTGGCGGTTCCCGAAAGCCGTCTGATCACCATCCAGCCCTGGGATGTTTCCGCCATCAAGGAGATCGAAAAGGCGATCATGAAATCCGATCTCGGACTGACCCCTTCGAGTGACGGCAAAATCGTTCGGATCGCCATTCCGCCCCTGACCGAGGAACGGCGCAAAGACCTGGTGAAGGTGGTCAACAAGATGAGCGAGGAGCACAAGGTGGCCGTCAGGAACGTCCGGCGCGACGCCAACGAGATGCTCAAGGACCTCAAGAAGGACGGTGACATTTCCGAGGACGAGTCTTTCAAGGCTCAGGACCAGGTTCAGAAGATCACCGACGAGCACATCAAGCTCGTCGACCAGGTCACGAAAGAAAAAGAGCAGGAGATTCTTGAATTCTAGCCCGCCGAGCCCTTTGCCCGAAGGCCTCGATCCGCACCGGATGCCCGCGCACGTGGCGATCATCATGGACGGCAACGGTCGCTGGGCGCGGCAGCGCCTGCTGAATCGGGTTCAGGGGCATGAAAAAGGGGCGGAAACGGTGCGCGCCATCGTGCGCTCCTGCCGTGAAATCGGCATTGGTCACCTGACCCTCTACGCCTTTTCGACCGAAAACTGGCAGCGTCCCAGGATCGAAGTTCAGGCCCTGATGAGGCTTCTGGAGCATTTTCTGGAAACCGAGCAGGACGAACTGGTGAAAAACGACATCCGGCTCGATGCCATCGGTGAAACCGAGCGGTTGACAGCCGGCGCGCGGCAGGCCCTCGAGCGCGTCATGCGCTTGACCGACGCCAACCGGACCATGACGCTTCACCTGGCACTGAGCTACGGCAGCCGTTCGGAAATTGTCCGCATGGTGCGGCTGCTGGCCCACAAGGCGCAAAGCGGCGAGATCGATCCCGGCGACATCACGGAAGATGTCGTCGCCCGCCACCTGTATACCGCCCGCATACCCGATCCGGATCTTCTGATTCGCACCAGCGGAGAGATGCGGATCAGCAATTTTCTGCTGTGGCAGATCGCCTACACGGAAATCTTCGTCACCCCCACGTTGTGGCCCGATTTTGGCCGCGAAGAGTTTCTGGGCATATTGAAAGACTATCAGCAGCGGGACCGTCGCTTCGGGAAAATTGACGCATAGCCACTCGGGGAAATGCCGGCCTTGCGCGGTCAATTCCGCTGTCCGGTTCTCCCCGTTCACTTGACACGACGCGGGGCATGAATTTGAAACGCTGGATAACCGGCCTGGTGGCACTGCCCTTCCTGGTTTTTTTCGTCTACAGCGGCGGGACCTGGTTCTGGCTGCTGGTGACGGCTGCGGCCGGGCTCGGGCTGTGGGAGTATTTTCGGATCGTTCTGAAGCCGGAAGAAAAGATCCTTTCGGCTCTGCCGCTGATCGGCTTTTTGACTGTTGGCGGGCTTGCCTATACGGCATTCAAGGGCATGGCCGATCTCATGGCCGCGGTCCTGGCCTTCAATCTGATGGCCTGCAGCCTGGTGGGCGTGCAACAATTCAAAAACAGGCCCGAAAGCCTCACGACGTTGACCAAACAAATTCTGGGAGTGGCCTACGTTCCGCTGTTCGCTTCTTTTCTGATCCTGATCCGCAACGGCGCGGACGGCATGGGGTGGATATTTTACCTGCTCTTTGTCGTCTTCGCCGGCGACACCAGCGCCCTTTACGTCGGCTCGTCTTACGGCCGCCACAAGTTGAGCCCGGCGGTGAGCCCGAACAAGACCATCGAGGGGGCGCTGGGCGGACTGGCCGCCAACCTGATTTTCGGTGCGCTGGCAAAAGCGCTGTTTTTACCGGCAGTGACCTGGCCGCAGGCCCTGGTGGGCAGTCTTCTTATCGGGCTGGCCGGACAGCTGGGCGACCTGTTCGAGTCGATGCTGAAGCGCCGCTCCAGGGTCAAGGATTCCGGAGCGCTGCTGCCGGGTCACGGCGGCATCCTGGATCGCATTGACGCCTTGCTGTTTGCCGCTCCGGTGGCCTATGCGGTAAAAGTATTGGCTGTTTAGGACGAAAATAGTCTGCAGGTTGAGCGGTTCAGGGTTGTAAAATCCTTTAACCGACAAAACTGACCTGATCCCGCTGCAGCGGGGCTCAACTGACACAACAGGTTTTCATTCATCGTGGCGGCCGGAAGGGCCATGAGCGTTTGACATGCGATCGAGATTTTTCGAGAGAGTTCTGAGCCGATGAAGCGCTTGAGCATCCTGGGATCGACCGGATCGATCGGCCGGAACACACTGGCGGTGGCGGCCCGATTTCCGGACGAATTCGCCGTTGTGGCCCTGGCGGCAAAATCGAGCCTGGCGCTTCTTGGCGAGCAGATCGCGGCGTTCAAGCCCGAGGTGGCCGTCGTGCACGATGAGGGCCTGGTCGACAAACTTCGGGCCATGCTCCCGCAGGGCAGCCGGACGCGGGTCCTGTGCGGTGCGGAAGGCTATCGTCAGGCGGCCAGCCTGCCGTCGGTCGACATGGTCGTCAGTGCGATGGTCGGGGCGGCCGGCCTTGCGCCCACGTTGGCGGCGATAGACGCCGGCAAGGATGTGGCCCTGGCCAACAAAGAAACCCTGGTGGTGGCTGGTGAAATCGTGATGCAGCGCGCCGCGGCCCGCAAGGTCCGCATCGTGCCGGTGGACAGCGAACACAGCGCCATCTTCCAGTGTCTGGCCGGCAGCCGACCCGAAGATCTCGGCCGGATCCTTTTAACGGCTTCCGGCGGCCCTTTCCTGCATCGGCCGGCCACAGAGTTCGGCGGCATAACGCCGGAGGCGGCCCTGAAGCATCCGAACTGGCAGATGGGTCCCAAGATTACGATCGATTCGGCCACTTTGATGAACAAGGGACTCGAGGTCATCGAGGCGAAATGGCTCTTCGACGTGGCCTTGTCTCAAATCGAGGTTCTCGTTCATCCCCAGAGCATCGTGCATTCGATGGTCGCCTTCCGGGATGGATCGGTGCTGGCCCAGATGGGTGTTCCGGACATGAAAGGCGCCATTGCCTACGCGCTTTCTTATCCGCAGAGGCTCCCGCTGGATCAGCCCCTGCCGGACTTCAGCGCCGGCACGGCCCTGACCTTTCAAAAGCCTGATGTCGACAAATTTCCCTGTCTGGCGCTGGCCTTTCGGGCGGGCGAGAGCGGGGGAACGTTGCCGGCGGTCATGAATGCGGCCAACGAAGTGGTGGTTCAGGCCTTTCTGAACGGGCGCATCGGGTTCACGCGCATCCCGCAGGTCATCGGTGCGGTGATGGACCGGCATGCGACCATCGACAAGCCGGACCTGGCGGCGCTGCGCGAGGCTGATCGCTGGGCCCGCAAGGCCGCAGGTGAACGGATCGATGCGCTTTGACAGGAAAATTGATTTCGAAATTCGAACATCGACCATCGAACATTCACCGCTCAACGTCGAATTAGAAGGTCGCTTCGCTCCACTATCTGATCATTAAGATGAAAATTTTCCTTATTCACCATTCGATGTTGGGCGAAGGATGTGGCTTTGAAACGCCAACGACAGCGGCGCCGGTCCAAGATCCCGTAAGCGGCTTCAGACAGTCACCCACCCTTGGCAACCGCCCATCCGGTCTCCGGCGCGTCGTTTTCAGGCATCGAGGCCGCTAGTGAGGTTTTAAGCGCTCTCTGGGTCAAATCGAAGACTGACGCAACTGACACAACTGACTAAACTGACCTAACCGACACAACCGACACAACAAATCTTTCATTCGTCATGGCGGCCCGCAAGGCCGTGACTGTTTGGAACAGGACCACTTATCATGGGTACCAATATCTTTGCTTTCGTCATCGTCCTGGGGGTGTTGATATTTTTTCACGAACTGGGCCATTTTCTCGTCGCACGCCTGTTCGGCGTGGGGGTCGAACGATTTTCCCTCGGCTTCGGCCCGCGCATCTTCGGCAAGAAAGTCGGCATCACCGATTACCGCATCTCGGCCGTGCCGCTGGGCGGCTACGTTAAAATGATCGGCGAAGAACCGGATGCCGAAATCGATCCGGCCGATGTCCCCATTTCCTTTACGCACAAGCATGTTTTCAAGCGGTTTTTAATCGTTGCCGCCGGCCCGGTGTTCAACATTCTGCTGGCGGTGCTGATATTTTACGGCATATTCCAGATTT
This sequence comes from Desulfobacterales bacterium, assembly GCA_049281435.1. Classification (GTDB taxonomy): domain Bacteria; phylum Desulfobacterota; class Desulfobacteria; order Desulfobacterales; family SG8-13; genus JARFQH01. Next base: position 8,393 of record JBAPSB010000166.1, on the reverse strand, counting down.
CGGGCACCGTGATCCTCAAGCCGATCATCGGCGAAGCGCAGCCCGGTACCCCCGCGCGTGCGGCCGGTCTTGTCAAGGGCGACCAGATCCTGTCGATCAACGGAACCGCGGTGGAGAGCTGGGACGAAATGGCCACCATCATCGCGGCCAGCAAGGGCCAGCCCCTCAAGGTCACCTTCCGGCGGGAGGGTGAGACGCGGGAGGTGACGGTGACCCCGGAGTTGAAGACGACCAAGAACATCTTCGGTGAAGACATACCCCGTCACGTGATCGGCATCACCGCCGCCGGCGAGATCTTTTCCAAAAAACTGAATCCATTTGCGGCGATGGCCGAAAGCGTGGTGCAGACCTACAAAATTGCCGAGCTGACGGTGGTCAGCGTCGCCAAGATCATCCAGGGCACCGTGTCCACCAAGACCATCGGCGGGCCCATCATGATTGCCGAACTGGCCGGCCAGCAGGCCAAGCTGGGGGCGACCAACCTGCTGTTCTTCATTGCCCTGATCAGCGTGAACCTGGCGATCCTGAACATTCTACCGATCCCGGTGCTCGACGGCGGCCACCTGCTCTTTTTCGTCATCGAGATGATTATCGGCCGGCCGGTCAGCATCCGGGTCCGCGAAGTGGCCCAGCAAGCCGGAATGTTTGTCCTGATCCTGCTGATGATCTTCGTGTTCTACAACGACATCACCCGCATTTTCTCAGGCCAGTAACGTGAGCCTTTTCGAAGAGATCCCTCCATCTGCTTTGTGGTCGTTTCGCTTCGGCGGTCGGATGTATAAAATTGCCGATTCCTCATTCGTCATTCGATGTTGGACGTTCGATGTTCGACCTTCATCTACTCAATATTTCATTCTTGTTGGCGGCCCATAGGGCCATGAATGTTTACCATGTGATCTTAATTGTGAACAAACGCCCTGAGTAACCCCCTATGCCGCACCGACTCGAAATTACGCTCAAATCCCATCTCGTCGACGCCGAAGGCGACAGTATTCGCCAAAAGGCCCGTGATTATTTCGGCATCCTGCTCGATCAGGTCCGCACCGTCGGCGTGCTGACCATCGACGCCGATCTGTCGCCGTCACAGCTCAAGCTCGTTCAGACCGAGATCTTCACCAATCCGGTGACCCAGATATCGTCCTACGACCCGCTGCCGATCGACGGTGACTGGATCATCTGGGTGGGTTTCCGGCCGGGGGTCAAGGACAATCCCGGAAGCACGGCGGTGGAGGCCATCGAGGACCTGCTCGGCGTCCGGTTGAAAAAAGGCGAGACGGTCTACACATCCAGGCGCTACTGCCTCAAGGGCCGGGATCTGACCGCGGCCGCTGCGGACAAGATCGCCGGGGCGCTCCTGGCCAACGACATCATCCAGCAGTGGAAAGTCTATGCGGCAAACGACTGGGACCCGGCGGTCGGCGTCGGCCTGATCCTGCCCAAGGTGATGCTGAACCACACCCCGACCGTGGCGACGATTCCGATCGACAGTGACGCCGCCCTGCAAAAGGTCAGCCGCGAGCGCAACCTGGCGCTCGATGCCAACGACATACCGGTGGTGCGGGCCTATTTCCTGCGGCCGGAGGTCAAAGCCGCGCGGGCGGCCGTCGGTCTCGGCGATCCCACCGACATCGAACTGGAATACATTTCTCAGGCCCGCAGCGATCACTGCAACCACAACACGTTCAGAGGGCGGTTTGTTTACCAGGACGGCGACGGCAGTGCGCCGGTCGTCGAGGACAACCTTTTCAAGACCTTCATCGAGGCGCCGACCCTCGCGTTGCAGAAGCAAAAACCCTGGGTGATATCGGTCCTGTGGGACAATGCCGGCGCCGGCCGCTTCGACGAAAACCACTACTACGCGATTACCGGCGAGACCCACAACTCGCCCTCCAACATGGAGGCCTACGGCGGGGCCATCACCGGCATCGTCGGCGTTTACCGCGACCCGTTGGGCACCGGCAAGGGGGCGCGGCTGGTTATGGGCGGCTTCGGCTACTGCGTGGGGCCCCGGGAGTATGCCGGTGACCTCACACCGCACCTGCACCCCCGGCGGCTACTGGACGGCGTCATCGAAGGGGTTCGCGACGGCGGCAACAAGTCCGGGATTCCGACCACCGTCGGCCAGGTTCTCTTCGATGCGGGGTATCTCGGCAAGTGCCTGGTCTTCGTCACCGCCGTCGGCATCATGCCGGCGCAGATTTCCGGCGAGCCGGCCGAACTGAAACACACCAGTCCCGGCGAGCTGGTCATCATGTGCGGCGGCCGGGTCGGCAAAGACGGCATCCACGGCGTGACCGCCTCTTCCGAGACGTATTCCGAACACACCCCCGCCGGCCACGTGCAGATCGGCGATCCCTATACCCAAAAGAAAATGCACGATTTTCTGCTCGAGGCCCGCGACCGGGGCCTGATCCGGTTTATCACCGACAATGGCGGCGGCGGGCTGTCGTCCTCGGTCGGAGAGTCGGCCCGCTTCTCCAACGGCTGCGATATTGCGCTGGACCAGGTGCCCCTCAAATACGAAGGCCTCGATCAGTGGGAAATCTGGGTGTCCGAATCCCAGGAGCGTATGACCGTGGCCGTGAGGCCGCAGGACCTGGAGACTTTCATGGCCCTGTCGGTGCGGCATGCGGTCGAGAGTACGGTCATCGGGCGCTACACCGATTCGGGCAAGCTGCACATCACCTACGCTGGCCGGACCTGCGCGTATGTGGATCTCGATCTGCTCGAATCCGGCTTTCCGCAGTGGCAATTCGAAGCCCGCTGGCAGTCACCGGAAAGACGCGGACTATTCGAGCCGGTATTGAAAGAACCGACCGATATCGGGCGCCTGCTGACCGACATGCTGGCGCGGCCCAACATCTGTTCCAAGGAGTGGATATTCAGGCAGTACGATCACGAGGTGCAGGGCGGCAGCGTGATCAAGCCCCTGGTCGGCGCCGATCACGACGTCAACAGCGACGCGTCAGTCACCCGGCCGCTGCTCGATTCTGCACGCGGACTGGCCATGGCCCAGGCACTGCTGCCGGCCTATTCGGCCATCGATGCCTACCACATGACCGCCTGCACGATCGACGAGGCAGTGCGCCGGCTGCTGGCCGTAGGCGCCGGGCTCGATCACATCGGCGGGGTCGATAATTTCTGCTGGCCGAACATCCGGTTCGATCCTCTCGCCAATCCGGACGGCCGCTTCAAGGCCGCTCAGTTGGTGCGGGCGTGCCGCGCACTGAAAGACATGTGCCTCGATTATGAAATTCCGCTGCTCTCGGGCAAGGACAGCATGTATGTCGACGGGCACCTGCCCGGGCGCTATGGCGAGGTCCACAAGATATCGGCACTCGAAACGCTTCAGTTCACGACCATCGGCGTCATCGAGGATGTGGCCGCCTGCGTCACCATGGACAGCAAGGTGCCCGGTGACCTGGTCTACATTCTCGGCCTCACCCGCAACGAGCTGGGGGCCTCGGAGTACTACCAGCATCTGGGCTACACGGGGCTGAACGTCCCGCGCGTGCGCCCGCAGGAGTTCAAACCGGCCTATCGCGCGCTGGAACAAGCGGTCAAAGAAGGCTGGTGCGCTTCGGTGCACGGCGTCTTCCGCGGCGGCCTCGGCGTTCACCTGGCCCTGGTGGCGATGGCGGGGAACAACGGCCTGCAGGCCGATCTCGACCGGCTTCCGCGAGCGGGGGTGACCCGCAACGACACGGCCCTTTTTTCAGAATCCGCTGGCCGCTTCATCGTGACCGTCGATCCGCGGCGGCAAAAGGCTTTCGAAGCGCTTTTCAAGGGCTTGCCCTGCGCCGGCATCGGCCGCATCACCGCCGAGCCGGTCCTGTCGCTGTCGGGCCTTAATGGCCGCAGTCTCGCATCGGTAGAAGTTTCAAAATTGAAGCTGGCCTGGAAACGGCCGTTCGGTGCCGGTTCCGTCCATAAATAGTGGCTGAACAGAAACGCTTTCCTCCCTCCCTCAGCCCCTCCCGCCAGGGGAGGGGAGTTTTTCGGTCAGACACACGATATAGGCTTTAAGATAAAGAGTTTGGCAAGGATAGAGGGAGGCGGCTGTATAGTCATACGCCAACGACCGATAACCCAGCCAAAAACTTTTTTTTAAAGCCTATGCAAGAGTCCTACGTGTGGAGACGATATGAAAACCGTAAAAGCACTTGTGCTCACCGGCTACGGGTTGAACTGCGACATCGAGACCGCCTATGCCTTTGAATTGGCCGGCGCCGCGCCGGACCGGGTCCACATCAATTCGCTCATCGACGGCAGCGTGCGCCTCGAGGACTACCACATCCTGACCTTCGTCGGCGGCTTCAGTTGGGGCGACGACCACGGTGCGGGCGTGGTCCAGGCCGTGCGCCTCAAGACCAACATTGGAGACCAGATCCGCGGGTTCATCGAAAAAGGACGGCTGATTCTGGGCATCTGCAACGGGTTTCAGGCCCTGGTCAATCTGGGCCTGCTGCCCGGCTTCGATCGCGACTATCGCAGCCGGTCGGTTGCCCTCACATACAATGACTGCGGCAATTTCCGCAACGATTGGGTGAGCCTGGCTGTCAATGCCGCTTCACCCTGTGTCTTTACGCGCGGCATCGAGCGGATCGATCTGCCGGTGAGACACGGGGAAGGCAAGTTTTACGCTGAAACACCGGTCATCGACCGCCTGAACGCGGGCCATCAAGTGGTCATGCGCTACGCCGGTCCTGACGGACAACCGGCCGGCCGGAAGTTTCCCTGCAACCCCAATGGATCAATCGATGATATCGCCGGAATTTGCGACCCGAGCGGTCGCGTGTTCGGCCTGATGCCGCACCCGGAGGCCTACAATCACTTTACCAATCATCCGGATTGGACCCGGCAAAAAGAACAGTCACGCAGAACGACGGACCAAATGGAGTTCGGCCCAGCACCGGGAATAAAAGTATTTCGCAATGCCGTTGATTTTGTCAGAGATGATTTTAGACCTCTCGCGTAAGTTGATGTTGCTATGGGCTATCATTCTTACAACAGAGGTGACTCAACTGCACACAGAAATTATGGGTTGCGGACGCAGCTCGCCTTGGATATTAAGGTCATAATGCGCAAAGAGGGTTATCGCCTATCGGCGGCTGCAGGATCTCAGCGACTAACAGGGAGGTTTTGTGATGACAGAATTAGATTGGAAAGACCGGATTTCTATTGATCCTGGTATTTGCCATGGGAAACCATGCATTAAGGGAACCCGTATTATGGTTTCGATTATTTTAGATTATCTTAAGGCCGGTGAAAGCACTGCATCCATCATAAAACAATATCCGACATTGAAGGAGGCTGACATACTTTCCGCACTGTCATATGCCGCTTGGTTATAGGCTTCAAGATAAAGGTTTTGGCTGCGTTATCGGTCTTTGGCGTATTACAATACAGCCGCCTTCCTCTGGCCTTACCAAAATCTTTATCTTAAAGCCTATATCGCACGAAGAGTTACAGCCTTTCCATACGGAATTAACGGCATGAAGATTTAGCGTTCTTATTTTTCACACAGCTCCTCTTTCATTTCCCCTTCTTATAGCACCTACGCCCCTTAAGTATTTTTTCTGGGTTGCCAATCCGAATATACGCCGGTAGGTATCTGACCAACGTCGTTAAAAACGCTGTTGAAGGATGTTTGCTACCGTTCGGATGTAAAGGTGCAATTTGCAGAGCAGAGGGAGATGCAATGAAGAATGATCACTCAGGCTTTACTCTCGTTGAACTGATGACGGTCCTCGCCATTGTCGCCGTCCTGGCGAGTCTCAGCGTTTCCAATCTTATCGCTTGCCGGCCGCGCTACAAGCTTGGGGCGGCGGTAACCGATATACTGTCGATGCTTCAGAACGCACGGCTGCGCGCCGTCAAAGAAAACCGCCGCGTGGTCGTGCTTTTCGATCCGGACGGCAACGGCCGCCTCGAAGGTGACTATCTCGCGTTTGTCGACAACGGCAACGGCGGCGCCGGCGAATGGACGCGCCAAGGCGAAGACGGCGAACCGCTGGTGGCCGGCGGAAAGGTGCCGGAGGGCGTTCGGCTGGATCGTACGACCTTTGCCCACGATCGTCTGCGGTTCGACAGCCGCGGCCACTTGATCGACATCAATCGCCGTATCATCCTCAAAAATTCGAACGGGTTGTCAAAAAAGATATTTGTCTATGCGTCCGGCAATTGTCGGGTGGACTGATGGAGAAAAGACTGTCTCAGAAAATGATCGATGAGCGGCAGACGCCAGGCACCCCTTGCGACGGTTTCACTCTGATCGAACTCATGATCGCCATGGCGATTTCCGGTCTGGTGCTCGCTGCCGTATACACGGCCTTTAACTTTCAGCAGCAGACCCATACCGGCCAGCAGTTGAGGATTGAAATCCAGCAAAACGTCCGGGCCGCATTGACCCTGATGCAGCGCGACATCCGCATGGCCGGCTACGATGCCTCCTGGCAGGATGCCAACCGCGACGGGCGGGATGATTCAAGGGACCTGGATCTGATCGACAACGATTGTGACGGCCTGGCCGATGGCGCCGATCCGGGACAGGACGAGGCCGGTGACCTGGCGCGATTTACCGCCGCCGGGGCGCATCATCTTCAGTTCCGCCTGGACCGCTCGCGCAACGGTGATTTCTGCGATTCAACAGACCGCATCGGGTTCGGTTTTTCGACCACAAGGGATCGCAACCGGGACGGTGTCGCCGATGCGGGGGTCGCGCCATTGGGACGCAGTGTCGGTGCCGGCGGGTTGCAGCCGCTGGCCGAAAACTTTCAGGCGGTTTCTTTCGGGTATGCCTTCGACGACGACAACGGGGCTGCCGAGGTCGATGGAGAGATCGATGCGAACGGCCCCAACGTCATCTGGGCCTTCGACAGCGACGCGGATGGTCTTCTGGACATGCTGCTGGACAGTAATGCCGACGGGGTGATCGACCGCCTAGACGATCTTGACGGCAACGGATCAATCGACGACGCAACCTTGACCCCGGCGGTCCCGATCAACCGCATCCGGGCGGTCCGAATCTGGCTCCTGGCCTGCACTCGATCGCCGCTGCGGGATCACCTCGACACGAAGACTTACGTGGTGGGGGACAAGGTGCTCTCTTTCAATGATCACTACAAGCGGCGGCTGCTGACAACTATCGTCGATTGCCGCAACCTCGGGCTGCGCCGGTAAGGTGCTGCGGCTAAAGCGGAATTCGAAGGGACGGGTGCATGCAACCGAAGTTTTCTGAAAAGGTGGCGGACAATGGAACTGCAGAGCGGAGAGGCTTTGCACTGATCGAGGTGCTGATGGCGATGGTCATTTTCACGGTGGGAATCCTGGCCCTGGCGGGGCTGCAAGTCACCACAATTGGCTATAATGCCGCGGCGCGGATGCAGACCGAAGCCACCGTCATCGGCGCAAGGGTCGTCGAACGGCTGCGGTTGCTGCCCGCGGACCATGACGATCTGGTGGCCACGAACCGCCCGCACACGCAGCCGCTGAACATCGGCCTGAATTATGCTGTGGCGTGGACGGTAAGAGCCGACACCCCGGTGACGGGGACCCGGACTGTTCGGGTGACCGTCACGCCGGTCAACAAGGTCAACGGCCGGGCGGTTACGATCAGCACCATCATTGCAAAATAGGGGAGAACGGTCATGCCGCAAACAGTGCAAGACACGGGCGGGGAAAATGGATCGGTACTGGTCGTGACACTCATGGTGCTGGCCCTGCTGTCAATTGTGGCCTTTGCGGCCGTGCGCAGCAGCACGACCGAGGTGCAGATCGCCGGCAACGAACTTCTGCACCAGAAGTATTTCTTTACGGCCGATGCCGGTCTCGATCACGCGCTCAGGCTTCTGGAAAAGCATTACCGGGCGGTAAACACCCTTGCTGTAAACTCTGGTGAGGCGGGCAATTGGAATTTTGCATTTTCCGGAAATGATCAAATGACAGGCACATCAGACGATGCGATCGATAGCAACGGAGATGACACAGGCAGTTATGCGGAGGCGGTGGTCTGGATCGACCGTGCCCGGATCGATGGCATCAGTTACCGGATTACGCTTTGGAACAATGACGATTCGGCGTTGGGAGGGTCCTTCGATGATGACCGTGACGGCCTGGTCTGGATCCGCTCGGATGCCACCGGTCCCAAAGGCGGCGGGGCGAGCGTCCAGATGCTGCTGCAAGGCGAGAGTGATGGGCATGTTTTCAGCGACTACACGGCCCAGGCCGGAAACGGTGCCGGCCGGCAATACGTCAGCGGCGATCTGAACCCGATCACCGATTTCAGCCGCCAGCTATAAAGGTGCCAAATTGACTGCCACAGCCCTTCCGGCCACTTAAATGCACGAATTCGTAGGGGCGAAAAATTTTTCGCCCTATGTACTACCTCCTCC
>JBAPSB010000165.1:0-2655 GCA_049281435.1 Desulfobacterales bacterium | reverse complement strand
GAACATGGCGGTAACAACCCGCCTCTGTGGCTGCACGCTTTGGGTGTGTTTGCCCTCAATTTTGTATCAAGTCGACTTTAACCACTTTTTTTTTCGATTGTAAACAGCCGGCGATGAGTTGCATTTTTGAAACTGCGCTGGTAAAAGTTTCTGGCGGTTCACGGTTTTGGGTTCAAGGTTCAAGGTTGGATAAGGAGATGAGCCATGTCTTTTCCGCCGGGAGCGGTTTTTCGCAGACAATTGACAAAGGACCTCGAAACGGCCGTTGAAGCGTCCGGCGTCTGGATCACGACGGCCGAGGACCGCCGGTTTCTCGACGGTTCGGGCGGGCCGCTGGTGGTCAATGTCGGGCACGGCCGCCCGGAGATCGCGCGTGCGGTCGAGGCCCAGATACGGAGCTGCGCATATGTGCACCCGACGATGTTCACCGGCAGCGCGGTAGAAAAACTGGCCGCGCGCCTGGCCTCCATCGCGCCGCCGGGCATCGAGCGCTTTTATTTCATGACGACCGGATCGGAGGCCGTGGAAACGGCTCTCAAGCTGGCCCGCCAGATCCACCTGGAACGCGGAGATGACCAACGCTACCGGGTGATTTCCCGTTGGAAATCCTACCACGGCCTGTCCATGGGCGCCCTGGCGGCCACCGGCCGCACGGGCTTTCGCACGCCGTTTGCACCCATGCTGCCGGAAAGCCACCACATCCCGGCGCCTTACTGCTACCGGTGCAGCTACGGACTGACGTATCCCTCCTGCGGCCTGCGCTGCGCCGAAGCCCTGGAGGAGGCGATTGTCGAGTCAGGCTCCGCGACCGTTGCGGCCTTTATCGCCGAAACGGTGAGCGGAGCCACCATCGCGGCCGTTTTGCCGCCCGCGGGGTATTTTGGCCGAATCCGGGAAATCTGCGACCGCCACGGTGTGCTGCTGATCCTGGACGAGGTGCTTTGCGGCCTGGGTCGCACGGGACGCTGGTTCGCCGCGGAGCATTTCGATGTCGTGCCGGACATCGTGACGATGGGAAAAGGGCTGGCCGGCGGTGCCCTCCCCCTGTCGGCCGTGGGAGTTCAGTCCCGCTGGTTCGAGACCATACGCAACGGTTCCGGCGCTTTCGTCCACGGCGGTACGTTCTCCCACCATCAGGTGGCCTGCGCGGCCGGAAACGCGGTTCTGGACATACTGGAACGGGAAGAACTGGTGGCGCGGGTGGCGCGGCTGGGCCCACGACTGGGTGAGATGCTGTCACGGCGCCTGGGGAGTCATTTCCACGTCGGAGACATCCGCGGGATCGGATTTCTGTGGGGCGTCGAATTCGTGACCGATCGCGACAGCCGCAAGCCGTTTCCCAGGAAAGAGCATGTCGCCGAACGGATCTGGGACCGCCTCTACGCCGACGGGGTGCTTCTCTACAAGGCCGCGGGGCTGGCCGGCAGCGACGGGGATGCCATGGTCGTCGGACCGCCCTTCATCGCTTCCAGCGAGGACCTGGAACAAATCGTCGCGGCCCTCGGCACGGCCGTCGAGTCGGTACTGGGCGGCTGAGGCTGCGGGGGGCCGGATTGTTATCAGTTACCGCGGCGGCGGCCCTGCGCCGTTGTTGGTCGGGTCCCGCTGGTGGGCTGCGGAGAGGTCACTTGCCCGTCCTTGCGCTCAGCACGCCATATGCGGCAAGGTAGCCGGTGGCCGCCGCGAACGCCGCCAGCGTACCCCAGAAAACCCCGCAGCGCGGGTATACCACCGAAACGCCGAGGGCGTAAAGGATCAGCGCCCCCAATCCCCGTGGAAAGTTTTTTATGATCGTGTTCACTGGCCTCAGACCGTAACCGAAGTGTACGATCAAGATGAGGGGAAAGAGCGTGGTCGGAAAGGCGGAAAAAAGACCGGCCCAGCGCGGACCGACCCATTTTGCGGCCCCGGTGATCATCACGATGGCACCGGATGCCAGAACGGCCCGCAGCAGCAGGACCCTGAAGGTCAACCGGACCGGGCGCTCGATCCGGGAGTCTTCGATGTCGCGAAATATGATGGCGAAGGCCAAAGTGGCGCCGACCGTCAACAGCACGGCGGTTATTTTTGAAAGGCCGAGTGTCTGCAGCATGGCGATGGCCGCAAAGTAAGCGGCCGTGGCAGCGGTCGATGACAGAAGAATCGTGCCCTTTTTGAAGTGCCGCGCCGCCCGGTAGTAAGCATAAACGAAGCACAGGCTGCCCACCAGTCCGGCGATTGTGTAAACGGCGCTCTCGGCGGCAAAATCCGGACCGACTTCAAGTCCGATGAAAAAAAGGGCAATCGCCGCCCCCAGCGGATAGCCCGACAAGATGCCGGCCACCCGCGGGCTGACGTGCTCCGCCACAACCGAGAGCCCGACCACGATGACGATTGTGACCAGAATTTTCAACACAACCAGCACGGCCGCCATCGCTTTTGATTACCGTCAATATTAGATCCGGCATGAGTTTTGACTTGACAGTGTACTGAGAATATTGCTTGATGACAACCATTTTTGCGAGCCGGCCGGTGACCGAAAAGGCCCGCGGCCCATCATGACCGACCGGTTTTGCTTTTCCGCAAGGCGAAACACTCTGCAATTATAGGCTTTAAGATAAAGATTTTGGCAAGGCCAGAGGGAGGCGGCTGCTAGTGTAATACGCCAACGACCGA
>JBAPSB010000164.1:0-2284 GCA_049281435.1 Desulfobacterales bacterium | reverse complement strand
TTTAAAATCGACCGGGGGTCGTATTCCGGTCAGCAGCGTCTCGAATACGACTATTTCGTCGGTCACATAAAGTTTCCGGGAACACAACCGTTGCTGCCTGACATCCCCGCCTCCTGCGGCATTCCGAATCCGGTGGAAGAAGAGTACATTCTGGGCGGTAAAAATTACCAGCGCAGCTATATCGAATACATCATGACCGGTCATAAGGAGCCGGGCGAGTCCTATACCTATGGGGAAAGGCTCACAAAGGCACCCATTACAGGCGCTAAAAAAGTCTGGTGGGACAAGGGGGAATTGGAAATAATCGATAAAAGGCCCGTCGACGGGAAAATCATATTCGAGGAAGACGGACAGCTGTATTTGAATCAGATTGAATGGATCATCGACACCTACCAGCGTTACGGCCACAGAAACAACCAGATGATCCTGCAGGTCGGCCATCCCACCGATCTTACGCTGTTGGACCCGCCCTGCCTGCGTTCGATCGACACGCGCATACAGGACGGCAAACTTAATTTTTTCGTTTATTTCCGCTCCTGGGACCTGTGGGGCGGTATGCCCGCCAACCTCGCCGGTATCCAGTTTTTAAAGGAATACATGGCCGGAGAAGTTGGCGTGGCGGACGGAGAAATGATCGTGGAAAGCAAAGGCCTCCATCTTTACGGTTATGCAGAGGATCTTGCTAAGCTAAGATGTATGAAGGAATAATTTCTCAAAGACACCGACAGGAATATCGAAATTAACTTTACTTTCAGAAATCATACCATGCTTATGAAAATCCAAGAAAAGCTATCTTGTGATGTTTTGGTCATTGGTGGCGGTGGCGCGGGCTTGAGATCGGCCATTGCTGCCAAATTGCGCAATGCCGATGTTCTTCTCACCTCCAAAACCAAAATAGGCCCCGGCTCCAATACTTATATATCCAAGGCCGTCATCGCTGCAACCGGATGGGGGACACCGGACGATGATGAAAGCGCGCATATTGCGGATACGGTAACGGGCGGGCGATTTCTGAACGATCAGTCCATGGTTGCTAAAGTGGCTGAACGCTCTCATTCCGAGATTACTTTCTTGAGAGATTGTGGTGTGCATTTCGACATGCATGCGGGCACACCGCGTGTGATCAAAATTGCCGGCCACCGGTATTCACGCCATGTATGCGGCACAAATTGGAGTGGCCGCGATCTCATCATACCCCTCAAGCGCCGTGCAAAGCAGGTTGGCGTCCGCTTTGCAGAGCAAATCTTTGTGACCCGACTAATGACGGCTGAAAATCGCATCTGTGGTGCCACCGGTATCGCCGCTGATGGCCGATTTATTGTCATACAAGCAAACGTGGTTGTATTGGCCACCGGCGGATTCGCTCAAATCTATTTGAACACCAATAATGTACCTGGAATCACCGGCGACGGCCAGGCGCTAGCCTATGATTTGGGTATTCCACTGAAAGACATGGAGTTTGTCCAGTTTTATCCCACGGCAACGGGTAAACGCGGAAGCCGTCTGATCCTTTACGAAAAGATGTTGGCGCAACCCGGGGCGGTATTATGCAATGGACAGGGCGAAAACATTCTCAAGCGTCACGGCATCGCCGATTCCACCAAGGTGACAAGGGATCGTTTGGCACAGATTATAACGAATGAAGTCAGACAGGGGGCTTTACCGGATCAGGGAGTTTGCATAGATCTGGAGGCTCTTTCCGAAGAGACGGCCAGACAATTGTCATCCACCCTCCCGTCAGGGTGGTGGAAGGGGCAAAAAGTATTTAAGGTGACGCCCACCGCCCACTTTTGCATGGGTGGAATTGTCACGGATCAGTTCGGAGAGACGCCCCTGAAAGGTTTGTTTGCCGTAGGTGAGGCAACTGCCGGTGTGCATGGAGCAAACCGACTGGGAGGCAATGCCCTGGCAGAAATATTCACCATGGGTTCGTGGGTAGGTGAAATGGCTGCAGACCGGTCCAAAGACATCGAAACAGCTTCAGCACCTATTGCAGCTTTTGAAGAAGAACGATCCAGACTTGAAGAAATCTATTCCAATAAGGGGTTGAGTGTAAAACAATTTATTAAAGATTTAAAACTGTTGATGTGGAGCAAGGTTGGGGTGATTCGCCAGGAAAGTGATCTTGGAGAGGCGTTAGAGCACCTGCAGGAATCCTTGCCCCGGATCGCCGTCTCAAGCCCCACCGATCTCATCAGGTTACTTGAGTTTCAAAACATGCGGTGCGTGTCAAGGATGGTTTGCCGGGCCGCACTGGAGCGTACTGAAAGCAGGGGCTCCCATT
>JBAPSB010000163.1:0-8324 GCA_049281435.1 Desulfobacterales bacterium | reverse complement strand
GGTTTGGTCCGACCACCTCCGTTTTACAAACAGCCGGCGGTTCCTGTCAATGCCGGCGTTTCCATGACCGCCGGCCGGGCCGATGTTGAAACGCGGGAGAAAGGCCGTCCCTGAGGACCGGAAATCGGCCCGGCGTCTCGAGGTGAGGTCAAGATGAGGCGATTGGTTTTTTGGCCGGTGGTTGGCTGCCGGGCGCAGGACATGTTCAAACGCTGGCCGGCAGCGGCTGTCGGCGGGAATTCGAGGAGACTAGCGGGACAAGATCTCGTCCAGTTTTTCCGTCAATTTCTTGTAGGTGAACGGTTTCTGGATAAAGTCATCGCAGCCCCGGTCGATGATGTCCTGGCCGCGGCCTTCGATGCTGTATCCGCTGCACAAAAGGACCCGCACGTCGGGATTGATGTCTTTGAGCCGGTCATACACCTGGCTGCCGTTCATATCGGGCATGATCAGATCGAGGATGACCAGATCGATGTCGACCTTGTTTTCGGCGTAAATCCGCACGGCTTCGGAACCGTTTCTGGCTTCGAGCACCCGGTAGTTCATCTTCTGAAGCACCATGGTGCCGATCTTCAGAATGTCTTTTTCGTCGTCCACCAGCAGGATCGTCCCATTTTTCTTCGGCCGGTTGTCGGACTTTTTCAGTTTTTCGAAAATTTTCTGGCGCGTCATTGGGAAATAAAGCGTAAATGTCGTACCGGCCCCCTCCTTGCTGGCGACATCGATGTAACCGCCGTGGGCCTTCACGATTCCATAGGTCGAGGCCAACCCCAGACCGGTACCGCTGCCCATTTCTTTGGTCGTGAAAAACGGCTCGAAAATACGGCTCTGCGTCTGCTTGTCCATGCCGATACCAGTGTCGGAAACCGTCACTTGGGCATAATTTTTCACTTTGGGCTTGTAGAGACCGCCTTTCATTTGTTTCTTGTTTTTGACCGCGGTGTCGATCGTCAACCGCCCGCCTTCAGGCATCGCGTCGGCGGCATTGACGAAAAGATTGAGCAGGACCTGCTCGATCTGGCCCTTGTCTGCGCGAATACCCGGCAAATTTTCGTCCAGGTTCAATTCTATGACGATGTCGCGCTTGACCCGGCCAAAGGCCTCGGTGGTTTCCCGGATGATGCGATTGAGGGAAAGGGGCTTGACCTCATAGCGGCCCTTGCGGGCGTATCCGAGCAGCTGCGAGGTGAGCCGGGCGCCGCTCTGAATTCTATCTTCTATGTTCTTGAGCCAGTTATGAAACGGGTGGGACGGATAGATCCCCACCAACATGAGGGAGACGTACCCCTGAATGGACATCAGCAGATTGTTGAAGTCATGGGCGATGCCGCCGGCGAGCGTGCCGATGGCCTCGAGTTTCTGGGCCTGCTGGAGCTGTTCCTCGAGTTTTTTACGCTGGGTGATGTCCACGAGAAACCCCTTGATCTCAACCAGGATGCCGTCCGAATCGAACACACCGGTCATGTTTTCGATGATATTGATCGCATTGCCGTCGACCCGGCGCATGATCGACTCGTAATTGACGAGCTTCTTTTCCTTTTTGATCAGCTCCAGAATTTTTTCGCGCGGTTGGGATTCATGGTAGAGTACCCCGGTATTGGTGTTGAGAGCTTCTTCGAAGGAAGAAAATCCCAGCATGTTGATGAAGGCCGAGTTGCAGGTGACGATCTGGCCATCGGCTTTTGCGATATAGGCTCCGGAGATATTGTCTTCGAAAAATTGCCGGTATCGCTCCTCGCTGTCACTCAGCTTCTGTTCGGCCGCCTTGCGGCGGGTTATGTCGCGCAAGGTGATGAGGTCGGCCGACCGGCCTTCGAAAATGACCTTTTTCCCGAGAGCTTCAACCCATTTCGGGGTCCCGTCCCGGGCGATGATCCGGTACTCAAATGGAAACCCGCCTTTACCTTGGTTGACGAGCACCAGATGATTGAAAGCCTCGTTCAGGGAATCCGGGTGCAAGAAATCTTTTATGCTGAGACCGACAGCCGACCGGGGATCGTCGATACCCACCAAGGCGGCGCCGGCCATGTTCGAAAACAACACCGTTCCCGACCAATCCACAATGACGGCCGCATCGAGCATGTTGTCGACCAGACAGTGAAACAGTTGGTCGTTTTCATTTTTTGGGGATCCAGTCATGCAGTTTCCATTGATGCGGTCGACCATTGGGTGATGGCACCGATTTTTTTGTAAAGTCTTGGATTAATTAATTTATAAATTATAGCCGCTCTGAGCCGAATTGTCGACTGATTCCTTGACGGCCACTGTCGCCTCAATCCCGCCGTCAGTCGATTTTTACTCCGTATCACCGCGCTCCCCCAAAACGCCCTGTCGGCCGCAACCGGAAATATGTTCAGGCGGTGGTGCGGGCCATTTTATGGTTGAAATTTTTTACATTCTATTGCATTCATAGCCTGTTATAAAAGCTGGGAGGCTGGAAGGCTGTGAGGCTGTGAGGCTGGGAGGCGGGGATGCGGGGAAGCGGGAAGGCCGGGAAGCGGGGATGCTGGAAGGTAACGACGGATGTTGCGTGTTGAGGTCTTTTTTGAGGGAAGCGGACTAACCAAAAGGGAGATTATGAGGATGCAGGCCAAACGGATGGGATTCTTATGCGTGGTGGTGGTGGCGCTCGTGGTCGCAATGACCGGCGGGGTTTTCGGCCAGGATTCTGAAGGCGAAATGTGCGTGCCGATGGGCGATATTACGATCGGGATCCCCGACGGTGTCACGCCGCAGAAGAGCCGGGTTGTTTTTCCGCATTCACGTCATTTCGCGACGGACTGCAAAACTTGCCACCATACCTGGAAGGGTGAGGAGAAAATCCAGGGCTGCCAGACTTCCGGATGCCATGACCAGGCCAGTGCGCCGAAAACAACCGAGTCCTATCTGTCCTATTCCAACGAGTCGATTAAATATTTTAAATATGCCTATCACCAGGCCTGCATCGGCTGCCACAAGGATATCCGCGCCAAGAACCTGGCGACGGCCAAATCATACCAGGTGCTGGGCGAAAGCCAGCCGGCAGCCGGCCCCTCCGGTTGTATCGAATGCCATCCGAAATAGTTTTTTACGGCTTTGAACCGCGAGGCCCTTACGGGGTGGTCGGCCGGCCACCCCTGATGTCGACGGCGCCCTACCGCCGGAAGGTGGCCTTTTGAGGCCGGCAACAGATCCGTGCCTTTGGCGAAACCGCCTCCGGGCGCGCGGCGGCTCCGTCAAGCGGCCATTGGTGGATATATAAATGACCGGCGGCCGCAAACAATCGATGCTGTGCCCCAGCTGCGGCAAGCTGATCAGTACCAGTGAGCCGCGGTGCCCCTACTGCGGGATTGCGCGGCCGGCGTCCGTGGTCAACCGCCTGCTCGGATCCGTCGGCCTGGGCGATCCGGAGCGCCTGATCCGCGCCGTGATCTATGCCAACGTCGGCATGTACCTCATCTCGCTGCTCCTCAGCTCGAGCCGTATCGGGCTGTCCCTGAACCCCCTGACCTTCCTGTCACCCAATGACAAAAGCCTTTTCCTGCTGGGAATGACGGGGACCATCCCCATCGAGCGCTTCGGGCGCTGGTGGAGCCTTCTGGCGGCCAACTACCTGCACGGCGGTGTTCTGCACATCTTTTTCAACATGGCGGCCTTCAAGCAGTTGGCCGGCCTGGCCGCGCGGGAATACGGCCCTTACCGACTGACGGTGATTTACACCGTCAGCGGCATCCTCGGGTTCCTGGTTTCTTACCTGGCGCGCATACCCTTCACCATCGGCGCCTCGGCGGCGGTTTGCGGGTTGATCGGCGCCATGCTCTACTACGGCAAGAGCCGCGGCGGCGTCTACGGCCACACGATTTACCGGCAAGTCGGCTCCTGGGCGATCGGGCTCGTGATTTTCGGGCTGTTGATTCCGGGGATCAACAACTGGGGGCACGCGGGCGGCGGTATCGCGGGCGCCCTGACCGGCTATGCGCTGGGGTATCGCGAGCGCACCGCCGAGCGCCCGATTCACAGATTGCTGGCGGGCATCTGCATCCTGGCTACCCTGGCCGTTCTCATATACGCCGTGGGTTCCGCCGGTTTTTACCGCCTGGCGGGTTGAGGCGCAAGTCTTCAAAAGTTGCTTGATTTATTTGGGATTTTTATTTAAAATTAAGGCATGGAAAATAAAATTGTCGCTATAATCGAATCGCTCAAGACGAATAAACGGCTCGACACGTTCGACAAGGCGTCCACGAAACAGGCGATTGTCATCCGGCTGCTGTCACTGCTGGGATGGGACATCTTCGATGTCGATGAGGTCAAGCCGGATCACGCTCTCAAATCCGTTTTGGTCGACTATGCCCTGCGGATAAAAGACGCCGATGTGGTGTACATCGGTGTTGAAAAAGTCGGTGAAAACCTGAACTACCATCAGAAGGAGCTTCTGGGGGGCACCGGCAAGGAAGACGTCCCGCTGTGCGTGTTGACCAACGGCGTGACCTGGTGGTTTTATCTTTCCGCCGGTGAAGGGTCTTTCGAGCAGAAACGCTTCTGCATGCTGGACATGTTGAAGCAACCGCCCGCAGAGATCGCCGCCGGCCTGGTCGAACTGCTCGAAAAAGACCAGGTGGCGAAAGGCAAGGCCCTTAAGGTTGCCGAGGCGATGCAGCTGAAGCGCCAGCGCAAGGTCATCGAGAAGGCGATGGGAGATGCCTGGGCGCGAATGATGACCTCGCCTCCCGAAGCGCTGATCAAACTGTTCGGCGAGGCGGTCGAAAAGCTCTGCGGCTACAAGCCCGACAAGGAGATGACCGTCTCTTTTTTATCCGACTACCTCACGGCCAAGGCCGGCGAGGGGCCCGGGAGCCCTAAAGAGGTCGACAAGCCGAAGAAGCCCACCATCCCCCCCCGCTATTTCGAGGGCCGGCTGATCAGCGCTTTTTCATTCAACGATGCCAGCTGCAAGGTCGACTCCTGGGACGGGTTTCTGCTCAAGCTGTGCGAACAGCTGATTTCCAAACACGACCAGGACGTCGAGAAACTGCTGTGGCACTCGGTCGACAACCGCTATTATTTCAGAGAAAATCCGGACGAACTGAGGCTGCCGGTCAATATCGACGGCACCAACATATTTGTCGAGACGCACCTGAGTTCCGAAGATACGGTCAAACTGGCCTACTCCCTCCTGACGGCCTTCGGCTATCCTCTCACGGATCTGGAGATCACCTCGAAGAAGAAATGACCTCAACATTCTAA
Organism: Desulfobacterales bacterium; assembly: GCA_049281435.1. Taxonomy (GTDB): domain Bacteria; phylum Desulfobacterota; class Desulfobacteria; order Desulfobacterales; family SG8-13; genus JARFQH01. The sequence continues at coordinate 3,101 of JBAPSB010000163.1, read as the reverse complement.
CCACATTGACTTGAAACTCAGAATCCGGGATGCGGAACTATGACCCCGGAGCCTGTTCCCCGTAAACCCGTGCCGGCATCTACGCCAGATTTAACGGTTGTGAGCCGCGGCTGAAACTCGCCGCCAACAGGCCCTAAGGGTTCGCGAATAAATAAGTTGGCGTTTTTGGGTGTTGAGGCGCCCGCCCGGCAAGGCGCAAAATCGCAGGAATATCTTGATATTCCGAGAGTTTGCAAAGCAGCCGGACGGGATGCATCGACGTCCAAAAATGGTGAGTTATTTTTGAGCGAGCCCTAAGTCCAGAAGTGGTGGAAATGGTGCACCGGTCCGCTGCCGCGTCCCAGCCGGTAGGGTGCTCCGGCACTGATGGCCGCGCCGATGTACGCCTTGGCCTGGCGGACCGCGGCGGCAATCGGATCGCCTTTCGCCAGGCCGGCGGCAATGGCCGCGGACAGGGTGCAGCCGGTGCCGTGGGTGTTGGCGGTTTGAACCCGCCGGTCTTCGAGAACGAAAAACCGCCGGTCATCGGCGACATACAGCACATCGGAGCTGTCGGCGCCCTGCGCGTGGCCCCCCTTGACCAGCACGCTGCGGCTGCCCAGGGCGGCCAGGTCTGCGGCGGCCGCATGCATGTCGTCCAGGCTTTTCACCGCGCGGTCCAGCAGCACGGCGGCCTCGGGCAGATTTGGCGTCAAGACCGCCGCCAGGGGGATCAGGTGGTTTTTCATGGCCGCAATGGCCGTGTCCTGCAGCAGCTTGTCGCCGCTTTGCGCTACCATGACCGGATCCAGGACGATGTTGGCCGCCTGATGGCGCCGCAGTTCATCCGCCACCGCCCGAATCAGCTCCGCCGAATAGAGCATGCCGATCTTGACGGCATCGACCCCGATGTCGGTGAAGACGGCCTGCATCTGTTGCACGACGAATTCCGGCGGCACGGCGTGGATGCCCGTCACGCCGGTCGTGTTCTGGGCCGTCAGGGCGGTGATGACCGACATGCCGTAGCAGCCTAAAGCCGCGAAGGTTTTCAGGTCGGCCTGGATGCCGGCGCCCCCGCCGCTGTCCGAACCGGCAATGGTCAGAACGCGCGTATAGTGCCGGTGTGTCCCTGGCTTTTCCGCTGTCGCCTGCATTTATGATTCCTTTTTGAAGTGGTCCCAGCCGGTGGAGACGATGATCCGCGAGCGCCCGTTGCCGTCGATCCATTCGATTTTGCCCGAGTCGGTGATCTCCCCTATCCTGTGAAGCGATTGACCGAATGCGGCAAAATACTCGCGGGCCAAAGTGTCGGCCGCGGAAGGGTCGGCCGTGAAGAGCAGGGTGTAGTCTTCGCCGCCGGCCAGGGCGTATTCGACCGGATCGATGCCCTGGCGGCGGCAGAACTGCTGCAAGGCCGGTGACAGCGGCAGATGATCGAGGTAAAGACGTGCGCCCACCCGGCTGAGGCGCACGATATGCGCCAGATCGGAACTCAGGCCGTCGCTGACGTCGATGGCAGCGTGGACCCCGCCGCGGGTGGCCAGAAAGCGGCCTTCGCGCAGAAAGGGCTTAGGACGAAGGTGAGCGTCTAAAAGAGTCTTCAAGTAGGCAGTGTCGGCGGCGATCCGGTTCAATACCAAGTGAAGGCCGGCGCGGCTGTCACCGAGACAACCCGTTGAAAAAATGACGTCGCCGACCCGGGCACCGTCCCGGAAGAGAACCTCGTTTTCCGCAACCGTTCCGGTGACGACCACGTTGATGACCAGGTCGACGCTGGAACCGGTGGTGTCGCCCCCGAGAATGTTGACTTCGTGTTCCGCAGCCAGGCTCTTCATTCCAAGGTAGAACTCGTCGAGGAAATCGAGGGTGACGTCGTGTGGTACGGCGATGCTGACAAAGGCGTTGCGGGCCGTGCCGCCCATGGCGGCGATGTCGCTCAGGTTCACGGCCAGGGCCTTGTGGCCCAGGCTGGTGGCGTCGACGGCATCGCGTAAAAAATGGATGCGCTCGATCAGCAGGTCGGTCGTCACCAGGTTGAGAAGCTCCGCCTCGGATCGAAACACGGCGGCATCGTCACCGATGGCGCGGAGGATTCCCGCCGGGCGGACCAGGCAGCCCTGGCTGATGCGTTCGATGAATCCGAACTCGCCGATGTCCTTGAGGTTCATGGCCGGCGGGCCTCCATAATGATGCGTTTGAGGCGGCGGGCGGCCTTAGCCGGGTCCGCGGCGGAGACGATGGCCGAAACAACGGCCACGCCGTCGGCGCCGCAATGGATGATGTCCGCGGCGTTGCCTCTATACAGGCCGCCGATAGCAACCAGCGGCAGCCTGACCGCCTGCCGGATGGCCCGCAGTCCCGCCGTTTCCAAGGCCGGGGCGGTGTCGGTCTTGGTGGGAGTCGCGAAGATGGGGCTGACGCCGAGATAATCCGCGCCGTTATTTTCCGCCGCCAGGGCATCCGCAACCGATTCCACCGATATTCCGATGACCATCCTGTTGCCGGCGACGGCCCGGGCCATGACCGGCGACATGTCCGTGCGACCGAGGTGGACGCCGTCGGCCCCGAGGGCCAGGGCCACGTCCAGCCGGTCGTTGATGATCAAGGGAATGTTCACCGACCGCAGGTAGTCTCTTATCGTCAGCGCTTCCTCGATGAACTCGCGGGTCGAGGCAACTTTTTCCCTGAGCTGAACGCAGGTGACGCCGCCGGAAACCGCCGCCGTGACGATATCAAGGGTGGTTCTGCCGCGGGACAACCCCCGGTCGGTCACCAGGTAGAGCGAATAGTCGATGGGGTTTGGTTGCATGTCATTTCCGCTGCGGGGGTATCAGAGTCCATCCGTACTTGGTTGAGCCGGTTAGGTCAGTTTTGTCGGTTAAGGAATTTACAACCCCAAATCTTGAACCCTCCACCCTGAACCGATCGATCTGTCGTCTGTTTTCGAACTAAACCTGCCTCAACTTGCCTCGAACCTGCAACCGGCTTGCAGCTGCTCGGGCGTGATGGTGTAGAGGGCATCCAGCAGGCCGATCATGAAACTGCCCGGCGCGCTTGCGCTGGCACCGGCCACTTCGCCTGCCAGGCCGAAGTAGGCCAGCGCGGTGGCCGCCGCCCCGACC
>JBAPSB010000162.1:0-4692 GCA_049281435.1 Desulfobacterales bacterium | reverse complement strand
CCGGCGGTATTTTTCCTTGAGGGAATCGAGTTCGAGGATCTGCTGGGCCTTCATCACCTCCAGCCCGGCCCCGCTGGCCACCAGGTAAACCAGGTAGCGCGGATCCTTGACCTGGGACAGGTAGTCGCCGACCTCCTTGGGAAATTTCGGCGACAGCGCCACGACCTGCTGGGCCAGTTCGCGCAGGTTGCGATGCAGCGCATCCAGCTCGAGGTCTTTTTCGATTTTGTCGGGCGCCATGGCGATATGGGCTTTCAGGTAAGGCTTGTCCGAGAGCCAGTAGTCGATCCGAAAGCGTTCGATGCCGTGGACGATGACCTGCAGGCTGTTGTCGGCCGAGCGCGTCACGTGTTCGACCTTGACGATCGTACCGACTTCATAGGTCTGCCCGGGCAGGGGCTCCTCTATTTCCGGATATTTCATGCCCACCAGGCCGATCAGTCGGTCGCCTTTAAGGGCATCGTTGACGAGGGCCACCGACCGCGGAATGCTCACCGACAGCGGCATCATCGAAAACGGGAAGGCCACCGTGTTGCGCAGGGGCAGAATCGGCAGTTCACTGGGGATATCGGTGGTCGTGCGCGCCTGACCCGTCTGGTCTGTCTGGTCCGTGTGGGCCGCGCCGGGATCGGCGGTGCTGTTGGCGGTCTTGTCTATTTCGCTCATTTAATCACCTTTATGGTCTCAGGCCGCGGGGGGCCTGGTTGTTTTTCGAGGTGCGGAAATGCTGGATACTCCTTATATTTCCGCCGCATTACCCTCTCGTTCGAGTCATAAAAATAATGCCAAAAGATGTTTTGTAAAGCACCGTTTCGCACCGGGATCGGCCGGGCTGCCGCCGTGAGCTTCTTTGCCGGGATGAGGCGTGTTTTTATTTGGGATGTACGGCGTTAAGGCAGCGCGGGGCGGTATCAATTGAGGCGGGTCGCCGGGCTGACATTGGTGAGCAGATCGGTCAGCACATGCTCCATCCCGGCGTGCGGTGGTGGCTGAGACGGGATGAGACCGGGGGAATACCAGCGCCGGCTAAAAGGTTCGAGGAGCGCGGGGTTGCGGCTGAGGACATGCACCGGCACGGACCACGAAGCCTGCGGGCCGGTGACCTGGGCGTTGGGCTGGTGGTCGCCCATGAGGATGACAAGGGCGTCGTCGTGGACGAAGTTTTCGAGAAAGCCCCGGATGACTTTCAGGTCATAAGTCAGGGCGGAGATGTAAGCTTCGGGCGCGCCGGACATGTCGGACCAGGTCACCGGAAAGGTGATGGGTTCGAGGCCGTCGTACACGCTGCCGTCGCCGAGGCAGGACCAGTCCGGAAGGTAGGGCGGCAATATTCGGAAAGGCGCATGGCTGCTGCCGAGCACGAAACTGATAAAAAGCGGCTGCCGGCGTTTGTTTATTTCGCGGCGCCGCACGACATCCACCGCCAACTGATCGGGCATGGGGGACCAGTCGAATGCGGGACCGCGGTAGCCGAACGACGGCTGGGTATAAATCCGGTGGTAACCGAAGAAGGACCCCTCCGGCCACGGCCGCACGGTACCGGGCATGGCGCACACGGTGCGGTAACCGGCGGCATTGAATCGATGAACGACGGTGCGGACCTCGGATGTCAGCAGCAGCCGGTAGGCAAACGGGCTGTCGATGCGCAGACCGCTGACGGCGCTGGCGTGCGCCAGACACGACATGCCGCCGAAGGTCGGTGATGTGACAAAGTTCGACGCGATCGCAAAGCCGGCTGCGGACAGCTCGCGCTGCATGCGCTGCAGCACCGGTTCGAGGAGTTCATAATGCCCGGGCTTGGTGAAGGCGGTCCGGCCGTAGGACTCGATCAGAAAAAGGTAAACGTCGTTTTTGGGTAGTTCGGCGACGGCGCCGGCCGGATCGCCGGACGTTTGTCCGGCCTGCTGCAATTGGCCGAGGATGTCACGTCGATAGGCGCCGATATTTAAAATGAAGCGGATTTCTTCGGCCAGGCGTTGCAGTGATCCGAAAGCGCGGACGGGGGGCATCGCCGCGATCGAAAGGTGCTGCATGCCGGCCATGGTCACCAACGCCAGCGTGGTGAAGCCCCAGAACAGGCGTCTTTGCCGTGGAAAGCGCAGGAAATCATACGCAACGGCAAGTGATTTGTGGATGCCGATGCCCAGCAGGGACACGAGCGCGATCAGCAGGAAAAAAACGGCGAAAAAAATACTTGGCGATACGCTTTTGTAGAGCAGCTGCAGCAGATCCGGCAAAAAGACCGCATCCAGGGCCAGATTGAACGGGCGGTTCAGAAAGCGTGGCGCCAGAAGGTCGGCGAGTGTGAAAAGGCGCAGAAACAGCAGGAACGAAATTACCGGAAGACAGGTGCCGGCATGAAACGGCAAGCCCCGCCGGGCGGCCGCGGCCGCCACCGCCAGCAAGAGGATTATTTCACCGGAAGGCAGCAGAAGGGCGGCTAATAACGAATGCCAACCGAAAAGGCCGCCGTTCATCAGAAGATTGAGAAAACCCCAGGCTGCAAACAGTTCAAAGGTCTTGCGGCGCATCGATATTCAGCACCCGTCGCAGGAGTCATCGCCGCTTTCCGCGGCGGCAACTTCGATTCGAAAAGCCATTACGACAGCAGGTCGCTCATGGCCTGTTCGTCGTTGACGATCTCCTCGAATGAAGAGCAGACGTAGCGAACCTTGTCCGAAAGTGCATAGTACTGCCGCAGCAAGTCATCGGCCGGTTTGGTGTTGACGACCAGAAGCGAGGTGTCCGCCCGCAGGTTTTTCCTGAACAGCGCCTTGATGTGCACATCCGCGTTGGACAGGGAATAGCCGATGAAGACGATTTTGCGGGTGGCCCGGATCTCGATCGATGCCTCGCCGAACAGCTGCGTGATGATCGGGTGCGTCAGGGACTTGATGTAGGAGGGCGGCATGATCAGGGTCTGAAAATCGGTTCCGTCTATCGGGCAGTTGTAATCGTATTGCTCGGCATCCGGGTAGGTATGGCCGATCAGTTTACCGCGATTCAAATCGATGATGCGGTCCCAGGGCGTCAGGAGGACCTGGTTGCAGCAGTTGCAGTATTTCCAGTTCAGGCTGCCGTGGATCTTGATGATTTTAAAGGGCACCGGGGTCTCGCCGGACCGCACCGCGATCGGCTCGCGCGGGTTGACCCAGAAGTTGACGTCCCGCAACTGAGGCAGTTTCTCATAATTGAGCAAGTGGATGCAGTAGTCGATATAGCCGCAGTTGCAGTACAGAAAATCGAAGGCCTGCTCGAGCAGGGTGTCGTAGTTGAGGGTAATGATGGAGACATTGCGGTTGTGCCGGCACACGGCGCGCCAGAAGCGGTGATATACGAGGCTGCGCCTGTCGCTTTGCAGATTGACGATGAAGTGAATGACCTTGATCAAATTTTCCTTGAGCTGCCGGATGACGGTCGTGTCGTATGTCGAACTCAGGCTCTCGTTGCGCTGGATGAAGTAGTCGAGAAAGCCGAAAACCGCCTCCAGGCGAGGGTATATGTGCGCACGGGGGTCGATGTAGAAGTTGTCGAGAATGAATTTCGTGATCTGGCGGCCGATGGCGGAGCCGGCGATTTCCTCGATGTCACCCGCAATGATCATCGGCAGGATATCCTGCTGAAGCGGGACGCCGTCCGGGTGCGAGGCGCCGGCTCCCAGAACGAAGACGATGTCTCTGACCGGAGCGTATTTGAGAAATTTTTCGGTGGCGTTTTCCGAGGCCATGCTGCGTTTCCTCGCATGAACCGCTGCGGTCGGCCGGTCCGGTCAACTGGCGATTTTTCCCGACGTTGAATCAACACGCCACACGGTCCGGCGCGGTCGCTTACAGGTAGGTGATCGTTTCCAGGCCCTTGTACCGGCGCAGAGCTTCCAGCAGTCCGACCGTCCCGGTCATCATGTTGTCGCCCCACGGCGCTCCGAAGGTGATCGGCAGGTGCGAGGCTTCGACGAGGCGGCGTTTGGGGCCGGTCGCCAGGATGATGTCGAGCTTGTCGAAGCCGATGGCGCGGCGCACATAGGCCCCGTGGCCGCCTTCCTTTAAAATAGCGTCCTGGGTCAGCCGCCCGTCGGCCAGCTCGTGCAGCAGGGTTTCCAGCCGGCTCAGCGTGAGGTCGCGGGTGTGGTACTCGAAAAAACCGGCCAGCTCTCCATTGACCAGTGTGGCGCCGACCGTGTGCGAAGTGGCGATGTCGAGAACCAGCACGTTCTGCCTGTCTCGGGCGAGCGGATCGACGGATGCGCCGAGAATGGCGGCCATGCCGCTGTCCATGACGTAGACCTCGTCGGTCGGCAGTCCGGCGGCTCCGGCCGCAATCGAGTTCAGCCGGTTGAGCGTGGCCGGCACCCCGGATCCCGGATAGAGCAGGACGTGGGGGAAGGGCTGGCGGTTCAGGACCCGGGTGTTGATCTCGTGCCGGTAGGCCAGGTGCGAGGTTCCCGCCGGCGGCACCCCGTGGTCCTGGGCGCAGACGGCCACGGCCTCGAATTCGAACGGGACGCCGAAGGCGCTGACGATTTGCCGCAGCCGATCGGTCTCCAGGTCTTCGAGGACCAGGCGGGTGGCTGGCGGCTGGCGCGCCAGATCTTCGGACGCCGCATCGTCGACCACCTCGATCCCCCAGGCGCGGATCTGCTCCGGCCGGTGGCTCAGGGTGGCGGCGGCCGCGGCCGACATGACGACCTTGGCC
>JBAPSB010000161.1:0-5022 GCA_049281435.1 Desulfobacterales bacterium | reverse complement strand
GGTCTGGTTCGACCGCAAGGATTACGCCAAGGCCATCGCCGATTTCGACGAGGCGATCCGGATCGCGCCAGGCGACGCGCGAGCCTACAACAACCGCGGCAATGCCTACCGGGACATGAAACAGTATGCGCTGGCGATGCAGGACTACAACAAGGCGGTGAGCCTGAACCCGAGCCTGGCGAAGACATTCAACAACCGGGGCAACATCTACTTCGATCAGGGCAATTTTCAGATGGCCATCGCAGACTACGACAAGGCGCTGGCTCTGGACGCAACTTACAACCTGGCCTTTTTGAATCGCGGGCTGGCTTACCACGAATTGAACAAGGACGAGCTGGCCTGTCCCGACTTCTACAAGGCCTGCGAACTCGGCGACTGCGACGGCATCGACTGGGCCAGGAAAAGCGGAACCTGCCCGTAAAAAAATGCCCCCAAGGGTTCGGGGGTCCAAAATGGGTCAGGGATTCAAGGATAAAAGGCCAAGGCCTGACGCGACGGACACCCGAACCCCGCCACGCCTTGTTTGCGGCCTAAACGGGCGCGCTTCACTCCTTGGCCCCTCGCCCTCACGTTCACCTTACCCGCACTTGTTGAACCCGCAGAAGTGACAAGTCATGCAGCCCTCCTCGAAGCTGATCGTCTGACCGCACTCGGGGCAGGTTTCTCCCAGCAGGGCGTTTTTGCGATTGGCCCGGCCGCCGGAAGCGGTCTCGGTCAGGTAGCGCTTTTCCAGGACCCGGGCGATGGCATCCGGTATGGAAAGCACCAGACCGCCGTGCTGGAAAACAGGGTGCTCGCCGCCGATGCCCTTCAACTGGTCCACGATGGCGCTCACCTTGACGCCGGCTCTTAGCGCCAGCGACACCAGACGACCAATGGCCTCGGTCTTGGCGGTCGTCGACCGGCCCGATTTGCCGATGGTGGCGAACACCTCGAAGGGCTGCCCATCAAACTCGGTCACCGTGACGTAGAGCTGGCCCAGCCCGGTCTTGGTCTTGGTGGTGAACCCCTCGAGCGTTTCGGGACGTTCCTTGACGGCGGTCATAAAGCCGCTGCTCCCTTTTTTGTCCTTCTCGGAAAAAGAGAGCACCTGATTTTCCTTGCTGCCGTCGCGGTAGGTCGTGATCCCCTTGCACCCGAGTTCGTAAGCCAGGTTGTAAACCTTGAGGACGTCTTCGGGCGTGGCCTCGCGCGGCAGGTTGACGGTTTTCGACACGGCATTGTCGGTGTATTTCTGGAAGGCGGCCTGCATCTGCACATGCCACTCCGGGGCCACGTCGTGGGCAGTCACGAACACGCGGCGCACCGCCTCGGGAATATCCTCGAATTCGGCAATGCTTCCGCGGCCGGCGATCCGGTTCATGAGTTCGGAACTGTAGAATCCCTGCACCTTGGCCACCTCTTCGAACAGGGGGTTGACTTCGAGCAGCTCGTCGTTGTCCATGACGCGCCGGATGAAGCTCAACGCAAAGAGCGGCTCGATGCCGCTGGAGCAGCCGGCGATAATGCTCAAGGTGCCGGTGGGCGCGATCGTGGTGATCGTCGCGTTGCGGTAGCGGCAGCCCTTCTTGTTTTTGAAAACGCTCTTGTCGAAATTCTTGAAGGTCCCGCGCTTCCGGGCCAGCTCCCGCGAGGCTTCACGGGACTCAAGCTGGATGAACTCCATGACGGTTGCGGCCAGTTGCAGCGCTTCCTCGGAATTGTAGGACACGCCCATCTGGTAGAGCATGTCGGCAAAGCCCATCACCCCCAGCCCGATCTTGCGGTTGCCCTCGACCATCGCAGTGATTTCGGGCAGCGGGTAGCGCGACATGTCGATCGTGTTGTCCAGAAAACGCACCGCCAGCCAGACGATTTCCTTGAGTCTCTCATAGTCGACGGCCGGCTTTCCATCGGCGGGGGTAACGAATTTTGCCAGGTTGAGGGAACCGAGGTTACAGGCCTCGAACGGCAGCAGCGGTTGCTCGCCGCAGGGGTTCGTGCTCTCGATCTCGCCCAGGGCCGGGGTGGGATTGTCGCGGTTGATGCGATCCAGGAAGACGACGCCCGGGTCCCCGTTTTCCCAGGCCTGCTCCACCAGGTGGAGATAGACCTCGGCGGCGTTCAGTTCGCCGACTTTCTGCTTGCTCTTGGGCTCGATCAGATCGTAGGCGGTCAGCATCTTGACCGATTCCATGAAGTCGTCGGTGACCCCCACCGAGATGTTGAAATTGTTCAGGTCGTGATGGTATTTTTTGCAGGTGATGAAATCGAGGATGTCGGGGTGGTCGACCCGCAAAATCGCCATGTTGGCCCCGCGGCGGGTGCCGCCCTGTTTGACCTGTTCGGTGGCGGTGTTGAAGATCTTCATGAAAGAGACCGGCCCCGATGCCACCCCGCCGGTACTGCCGACCCGGCTGTCCTTGGGACGCAGGCGCGAAAAGGAAAACCCGGTCCCACCGCCGGATTTGTGGATCATGGCCGCATTTTTCAAGGCCGAGAAGATGCCGTCCAGGCTGTCATCGACCGGCAACACGAAACAGGCCGCCAGCTGGCCCAGTCGCCGCCCGGCATTCATCAAGGTCGGCGAGTTCGGTAAAAAATAGAATTCCGCCATCATCCGGTAAAAGAGCGCTTCCATCTTGGCGGCCTGCTCGCCGTCACCGTAATTTTCCTCGGCCTGCGCGATGTGGCGGGCCACCCGGCGGAACATGTCCTGCGGACTTTCGATCACCCGGCCCTCGCCGTCTTTTTTTAAATAGCGCCGCGCCAGCACGGTGCGGGCATTGCCGGTCAGCACCAGGTCGTTCTTGACGAAAATCGATTTGTCGAGCTGCACCGCGGCGCTCGATCGCACGCCGTACTCGTTCATCTTGGCGCCGATGAGCTTCTCGATGACGTCTGAAGTGATGGTCTCGTCATCCATGCGGTCGATCTCCTCGCGCAGAAAGCGGCTGATGGCCATGGCCTGCTCGCTGTTGAGCGCATTCTGGCGGGTCAGCAGGTTGGCAAACCGATCGTCGTCCCAGCGGTATTCGTTCAAATCGAAACGTCCGTCCGTTGTAATCAAAACTTTCCCCTGGTGGCGCATTGATTCTCTCCCGATCATCGGCCAGGAGTGGCGGATGATGTGTCAGTATGTTGGCTGAAAATAAGGGCCGCCGGCCTGTGCGGCGTGGCTGGAGAAAAAATTTCCGTTTGTGCCTGAGTAAATTAGAACCGTTGATTGCAGGAATATCACACAACATGTAGTGTGTCAATTCTTTATCGACACCAATATCTGGAAAAGGTGACCCATCGGGCCCGTGGTGGCACCCCTCACCTTTTGGCCCCGTCCGCCACGGCGGCAGTCGGAATATTAGACGCACAACAATCGCCTTCTTGCGTCCCGAAGACCCAGGTGGAAGACATGCCCGGCATCTCGACCCACCGCTGTAAAATCCGACCGTACCGATACGGCAAGGGGGCTGTTTTTCGCGGCTCGAGCCTCCCGCCCGGAACCCGGCGGGACCTCACCTCGTAAACGCCAGCAGGGAAACGACGATGGCGTCCTGCCAGACCGGCGCCTGGCGAACGACCCGCAGGCAATGGGTCCCGATCAGCGCCGCCAGGCCGCCGCTGGCCATGAAGTGGCGATAGTTGCGAAAATGCTCGCCGCCGGCGGCCAGTTCGGCGCAGAACCCGAGCAGCCTGAACATCCGCCCCCAGGGAGAGCGGACCGCACCGCCGTGATAATCGATCACCAACAGGTACCCCCCGGCCGCCAGCAGCCGCCGCGCCTCTTCGATCACGGCCGATCGCGTGGCCGGGGCCATCTCGTGCAGCGCCATGGTGAGGGCGATCAGGTCGAAGGCCCCCGCGCGAAAGGGGGCGCGGGCGGCGTCGCCGAAGTTCAGGCCGGCGCCGGTGCCGATCTTTTTCCTGGCCTTTGCGAGCATGGCGGCCGACCGGTCGATTCCGAACACCGTGGCGCCGTTGCGGGCGCAGCGGGCCAGAAAGGACCCGGTGCCGCAGCCGATATCGAGCACGCGCTTGTTTTTCAGGGGGGGTGTCAGTCCCGCGCCGACCCGGCGCAGGCCGCCGAGCACCGGTTCCAGGAGGAGGTCGTAAACTGCGGCAATCCGCCGGTAGGGGTCTTTTTTGTTCACCTTCTGTCAATCGCCGATGATCACGCCCGTGAGTTCGTCGGTGTCATCGGGTTTGATGGGGAAGTGGGCGGCCAGGAGCCGACCGATCTTGCCGACCTCCTCACAAATCGCATCGGCCGGGCAGTTGGTCCTGATGCCCGAAACCAGCGCGGCGACCGTCTCCTGCCACACATCCGGCGTCAACCTTTCGTTAATGCCCCGGTCGGCCAGCACGCAGACCCAGCGCTCGAAAACGGAGATGAAAACAAGCACGCCGGTGGCGTCGCGGGTGCGGTAGAGTCCTTCCCGGTAAAAGTTGGTGGTGGCCGCCTCCTTGACTTCGGCTTCGACTTCGCGGGCGGAAATCAACCGCCGCTTGAGCCAAAAATTGCGCCTGATCACCTCGCGCGCGATGGGAAAAAGGACAAAAAACAGGCCGAGGAAAACCCAGACGTTGCGGGTTCCGGACCAGAGCCAGCCCCCGACAAGCGGCATCAGCATCAGGGCGGCCGGCAAGGCAAAGAACACGCCGCCGATGGCATCCGCCTGCGGATAGTGATAGCTGGAAGAAACGACCATGACCACAATTTCTCCGCAAGTCTTCTTTTCGGCCTGCCGGATGCAGTCATCGATACGGCCACGGTCGTGGTCGGTCATAAACCCCTGGGCCAGATTCTGCATTTTTTTCGTCTTTCCAGGTCAAAAAACAGATAGCATGTCAACCCACTTTGAGCGCGGAGCCGGCCATTTAGAACCTACCATCCGCCGGAAGCCCCGCCGCCGCCGAATCCGCCACCGCCGCCGCTGAAGCCCCCGCCACTGCCGAAACCGCCGCCACCCCCGAAACCGCCGGTACGACCTCCGCGGTGGGTGTATCCACCGGGGAACCCGCCGCCGCCACCCGAGGCATAAAACA
>JBAPSB010000160.1:0-17176 GCA_049281435.1 Desulfobacterales bacterium | reverse complement strand
GCGGCGACGCTTCGGCGGGTGGGGGCGCCGGGCCGGCGCCGGTAGCGGCCGCGGCCGGCAGGCAAAGGAGCAGAACGAAAAGGATGGAGTTGCGCATGTCAGAACCCCGCGTGTTCGCGAATGGCGGCAATCATCAGCGAGACGATGCCGAAGAAAAGGAGGGTGCCGGCGAAAAAAAGCACGGAGGCGCGGATCCGGCGCGGATAAAGGGACTCCTCGGGCAGCGTCGGTTCGGCAAAGGCGACCAGGTAGCGGTTTTTGCTCTCGGCCCTCACCCGCGCGGCTTCCAAAGAGGACAGGGCCGAAACGTAGAGTTTTTCCGCAAATTCGTGCTCGACCTGCAGCCGTTCGTAATCGGTCACCACCTGGTTGAGCACTTGGCCCTTCTTGCCGGTCAGGCGGCCCTTCTCCGCGCCGATCTGACCTTCGAGGGCCGCGAGCCGGGCCTTGAGCGCCGTAATACGGGCGCTGTCCTCACGCATGAAGGTGCGGGTCTCGCTCAGCTCCGTCCGGGTTTTGACGGCCTCGCCTTCCAACTGCGCCACCAGCGCCAGCATTGCGCCGGCCGCGGCCTGCGGGTTGAGCAGGTCGCGCTGATCGCGAAAATTTTTCAGGGATTCACGGACCTGCGTCACCCGCTGCTCGGCGCTGGTCAGTTCGCTGCGCGCCAGGGCCAGGCTGTCCTGCAGCGATCTTTGCGCCAGCTGGTTCACCAGCTGCTCACTCTGGGCCAGGATGGCCTTGGCCAGGTCGCGGGCCATTTCCGGGCTGTAGGCCCGCACCGTCAAAGTGAATATACCGCTGACCGGATCGTAGCCCACCTGCACGACTTTCTGGAAGTACTCGAGAAATTCTTCACGGGTCGCCTCGCGCTTCAGCCTGGAAACGATGTCGGCGGCGCGGCTCCGGTAGTGGTCGCGCAGCGACAAACTCTTCTCCAGGACCGTCAGCATGTCCTGCGACTGGATGTATTCCTGAACGACGTAGGCGTCCGCCGCGGTCGAGCCGCCGGCATGGCCGAACAGGGCCAGCCATTCCGGGCCGCCGCCGCCTTCGGCCCCGCGGATGGAAAAGCGCGCTTCCGAAACGTACATGTCGGTGGCCAGGAAAGCAAAATAGACCAGGCCCAGCAGGGTCGGCAGTCCGACGAAAAGCAGTAATCTGATGCGCAGGCTCGCTGTCATTCTTCAGGCCCTTTTCGCGGCCGGCCGGCCGTTGCCGTCGAGGCTTTCGTAGCGATCGACGGCGGCGTCGAGGTCGTTGAAAAATAAGAGGTTGCCGCGATCGAGCACCGCGGCCGCATCGCAGTACTGGCGGATGGTGGCCGTGCTGTGCGACACGACGATCAGGGTGGCCTGGTCCCTGCGCCGGTCGAACTCCGCCTTGCTTTTGCGCTTGAAGACGGCGTCGCCGACGGCGGTGACTTCATCGATCAGGTAGTAGTCGAACTCGATGGCCATGCTCAAGCCGAAGGCGAGCTTGGCCTTCATGCCCGAGGAATAGGTGTTGAGCGGCATGTCCATGTAATCGCCCAGCTCCGAGAATTCCTCCACGAAAGCGGCCACCCCGCGCAGGTCGGCGCCGTAGATGCGGCAGATGAAGCGCAGGTTCTCGCGGCCGCTGAGACTGCCGTGAAACCCCCCCGAAAACCCGATCGGCCACGACACGCTGCCCCGGCGCACGATCCGTCCGGAACTCGGCATCTCGGCCCCCCCGATAAGCCGCAGCAGGGTCGACTTACCGGCGCCGTTGCGGCCGAGGATGCCCATGTTGCACCCCGGCGGGAAGAGCGAACTGACATCTTTAAGCACGGTGTGCCGGCCTTTTCGGGTACGGTAGCTCTTACTGAGGTTGCACAGCTCGATCATACCTCCTGCTCCATGAAGCGCCGGGAATACCGCTCGAGCAGCAGCCCCAGGAAAAGGGTCACGAGGACGAAGCCGAAGACATACGGCAGGTGGACAAAGCGGCTGCTGAAGCCGGTCGACAGGCCGCTCCGCAGCGATTCGATCAGGTGCGAGAGCGGGTTGAAAAAAAGGTATCGCTGCGCCGACAGCGGCAGGGCATCGACCGAGAAGAACAATCCGGAAACAAAAAACATCACGCGCAATATCAACGGCACCACCCGCGCGGTGGTCGGCCACATCAGGTTGAGGGCCGAGCACAAGGCGCCCACCCCGTAACCTAACAGCAGGGACAGGACGAGCGCCTCCAGTACCCGGGCCGGGTCCCGCAGCGTCACCCGATAGGCCATGGCCTGCGCAACACCCAGCAGCACCGCCATGACGCAAAGGTACATGGCCCCCTGCAAAAGAGCCCGGGCGGTCAGGATGTCCAGCGGAAACACCTGCGGATAGCCCAGCAGCGCCCGGTTGCCGCCGACCGCGTTCATCCCGCTCGAAACCGTTTCGGAAAAAAGGTACCAGGGAATGAACCCGCCGACCAGAAACACCGGCGTGGACATGCCGTGGGGTGCGTGAAACCCGCCGAAATCGCGAATCGCCCAGAAGATGCCGATCGAAAAAGCGGCGTTGATCAGCGCCCACAGATAGCCCAGCTTGTGCTTGCCGAACAGGGTCTTTGTCTCCCGCAGCATCAGGGCCCAGATGACGCGCACCTGCACCCGCATGGCCGAAGACTGTCCGGTCATCGGCTGTCCTTGGCCGGCGAGCCGCCCCAGATGCGGGGCACCAGGACCCACTCGCCCGCATCCTTGTCACAGACCGCGACCGGTTCGCCGAGCGGGCTGCCGTTGAACACCAGCACCCGCTTGCAGTGCAGGCCGGCCGCCGAAAAATACTCCCGCTCGATCTCGACGGTGACACTGCCGCCCAGCTCCGGTGCGTCGATCGCGGTCCGGCTGCCGGGCGGCTGGGCGCCGACCCAGGCCGCAAAAGCGCTCTGGCGGATTTCCTGCGGGGAATCGATAACGCCGCCGCCGGAATGGGCGCAGGCTGCAAGCAGCAACACCAGCCCCAGAACCAGCGTGCGGGACCTGCAGCCCGAAACGGCCGCTGCGGATATCAAAAGATCTCCACCACGCCCGATACGCGGGCCTCGCCATCCAGGGCCACGAGCGCCTTGATCTTGCGCCGGCTCATGAGCTGCTCGGCCTTGCTCCACAGCGATGTCTCGGAGATCGTGACCGGGTCGCGGTGCATGATATCGGCGGCCGTGTTGTTTGACATGGAAAAACCGGCATTCATCATCATCCGGCGCAGGTCGCCGCCGGTGATGATCCCCAGCAGGCGCTCGCCTTCCATGACCAGAGTCAGTCCCATCCGTCCGCGGCTGATGACACAGATGGTCTCCCGCACCGAGGCCGTGGGGCCGATAATGGGAAATTCCCTCGCGCTGCGCTGGTGCATGAGGTCCATCACCCGGCTCAGCAACCGCCGCCCCAGGGAGCCGCAGGGGTGATAGAGCGCAAAGTCGTCCGGCTGAAAACCGCGCAGGCGCATGAGCGTGACCGCCAGGGCATCCCCCAGCGACATGGCGACGAGCGTGGAGGTGGTGGGCGCCAGGTTGTATGGACAGATTTCCCGTTCGACGGGCAGCGCCAGAACGATGTCGGCCGCGCGCGCCAGGCTCGAGTCTTTATGACCGACCATGGCGATGATGCGGTTGTCGAAGCGTTTGAGGAAGGGCAGCAGGTTCAGGATTTCCCGGGTTTCGCCGCTGTTGCTGATGAGCATGACCAGGGCGGCCGGGCGGATCATGCCCAGCTCGCCGTGCACGGCCTCGGCCGGGTGCACGAAAAAACTGGGCGTTCCGGTGGAAGAAAAGGTCGCCGCCATCTTGCGGCCGACCAGGCCCGACTTGCCCATGCCGCTGATCACCAGGTGCCCGGAATACGAGAGGATCGCCTGCACGGCGCGATCGAAGGAATCGTCGAGCGAAAGGGCCAGGTTCTGCAGCGACGCCGCCTGCTCCCCGATGGCCTCCGCGCCGCAGAAAGCCGTCGACTGCGCGATATCTTCGCGGGCCTCCGATAGATTCATCGATTATCCTTTGCCATGAGCGGTTCCCGAATGACGGCGTGGACGGGTTTTTTCTACCGAGGTTGACGCCGTTTCAAAACAGGCAGCGCCGGCAGGGCAGACCGGTCGGCGCCATTGGCAGTGTTTCAACTCGCATGGGGGCTTTTTCTTCCGGGCAGTTTTTGCAATCTTCGGGCCAGAAACCCGCCCGTTGGGCAAGAAAAAAATATGCACTATATTTTTAATGTTTTTTCAGTACGTTACAGATAAAAAAGGCGGGCATGGGAAAAGGGTTTCCGCGCGTCAGCCTGAAAAAGCGCCAACAAATTGACTGGTCGCCCGGAAGAAGGCCGCGACGGGACGCCGGACTCAAAAGGGGCTGGGCTGTTTATCATCGGCTATCGAGTAGGGACTATCGGGTATAGAGCACTGGGTATTGACGATGGAAATGGGTCATTTTAATTTGGCAGGCCGAGAACATGTCGCTGGTGAAAGACGCGGATCAAGTCCCTTCTGAACTTCACGTTGTCGGCATGTTCGCCCTTCAAGCTGATGCCGGAATTGAAAACGCGCAGGGACACCTCACGCGAAAAGATCACCTTGCCCACGATTTCGATCAGGGTGCCCTCCACATCGGCCGCCACCAGGAATATGTACTTTGACCCGATGTATTCGCAAGTTTCCAGCAGGATACCGGACTGGCTCACATTGATGGCCTTTCCGATCCCCTGACCGATTTTCGATCCTTTTTCGTTGACCAGGGCGTAGGTAATCGGATTGTTCGCTGCCACCCGCGGATACCGTCTGCGTTCCGAATCACTTGCTAAAGCTTCCATGTCTTCGATCAGCATGTTGGGGCCCGTTCACCTGGTTGGTTGTTTTGCGCGTGCGGGGGTCCATCCCGGTTTCCGTCCGGAATCGGCATCCAAACGACAAAGCCGGGCTCTCCACGAAAGCCCGGCATTGTCGTTTTGCGATCCCTGGCAACCCGGCCGTCTCGCTGGAGACCCGTGGCTTTCCGTCCCCCGATCACTCGGAGTTTGGCATTTCATGGATTGACGATTTTCTCTGATTTTTACAGTGTTATTCTACCAGAGCGCGGTTCAGACGTCAAACTATAAACTGTTGAATGCATTTGCGGATACGGTCGGCGGCCTTTGAAAATGATGTGGCGGCCTCAGGCGGTCAACACCGCATTTCTATCCGCTGGTCCGGTCGCGTGCCGATCATGTTGCCTGGTTCGACGGATCCGCGTCCCGGGCGTTGATCAGACTGGGAACGGAACGGGGCGGCTCGCCTTTTAAAAAAGGCGCCATGTCGGTCTTGTTCCACGGCGGATAACCGCACAGGACACCGGCGACATTGGCGGCGGCCAAGCTCGCCATCGCCTCCCGGGTCCAGCGGGTGGCCGAGGCGATGTGGGGCACGATGACGACGTTTTCCAGTTCCGTCAAACCGGGGCTCAGGGCCGGTTCGTCTTCGAAGACGTCCAGCCCGGCGCGGAACCGCGGATGCTGACGGCAGTGGGCCACCAGGGCGGCCTCATCGATGACCGGCCCCCGGCTGGTGTTGATCAGCAGGGCGTTTTCCTTCATGAGGGCCAGGCGTTCGGCATCGATGAGGTGGCGGGTGGTGTCGCTGAGCACGGTGTGCAGGCTGACGCAGTCGGCGCCGCGCAGCACCTCCTCGATGGTGCCCGCGCGGCGGCAGGCCACCGGCGCCTCGCCGCGGGCTTCTAAAAAGCGCGCGTAGGCCTGGACCCCGTCTTCCAGCTCGCGGTTGGGCTGCGGATCGAAGTAGATCAGGTCCATCTTGTGCCCCTCGATCATCATGCGCGCAAAGGCCGCTCCGATGCGCCCCGCGCCGATCAGCCCGAGGGTCTTGCGCCACAGCAACTCGCCCTGAAACAGGGTCGGCAGCCAGCCGCGGTATCTGCCGGCTCGAAGATAGCGTTCGGATTCGCCGATGCGGCGGGCGGCCGCGAAGGTCAGGGCCACCGCCATCTCGGCCGTGGCTTCCGTCAACACGCCGGGGGTGTTGCCAACCAGAATCTGGTGCCGGCCGGCGGCCGCCACGTCCACATTGTTGAAGCCCACCGCGTAATTGCTGTAGGCCCGCCCCCCGGCGGCCGCGAGCGCCGCAAAAAGCTCCTCGCCCCAGTTTTCCGTCAGCTGGCCAATGGCGGCGTCGCACCGCATCCCGATGGCGGCCGCGATGTCAGCCGTCGACAGCACCGCGGTCGAGGTGCAGATCTCGACCCGGCAGCCGGCGCAAGACAAAATTTCCAGCCAGTGCCGGCCGGGCAACTCCTTGGTCACGACAACCCGCCGGCTTGCCTGCGGATTGTGAACCCGCCACTGCTTCGCATCCATTTGCAGTGCCCTGCCCCTCTTTTTTTAGGTGATCTTCGGGCTTACCCGGGTCTTTTAGCACCCGTCAGCGCTTTTTGCGTTCTAAAACCTCTTCCACGGCTGTCACGATTTGGCAACTGGAAAAATTAAGACTGACCGGGGGACATTCGGAGCCCGGATCGGTTGACGACCCGAAAAAAGATGGGCCTCCCTGCATTTGTCAGTTGCGCACTTTCGTGCTAAAGCGCAGGGGCGGCAGCAGGAAATTTACCAGATGTCACTGAAACCGCGGATGACCCTATGGCGGCGGCCTCTTCTTTCCGTCGTCCCGGATCTCGGCGAGAACTGACGTCCTTTCCGCAGGCTGTCGGACCTCAACATAAATACAGGAAGGCGAACATGAAACTGGCGACGTTTAAAACCGAGGGACGCGAGGAAACGGCCATCGCCACCTCTTGCGGGCTGGTACCGGTGGCGGCAATCAACCGCCGCTTCGCTCGCAGCTGGCCGACCGACACGCTGGAGCTGATCGCCACCGGCGCCCTGG
The DNA here is from genome assembly GCA_049281435.1 of Desulfobacterales bacterium. GTDB lineage: Bacteria > Desulfobacterota > Desulfobacteria > Desulfobacterales > SG8-13 > JARFQH01. The sequence continues at coordinate 10,298 of JBAPSB010000160.1, read as the reverse complement.
CCGATCTGACGGCCTGGCACCTGGCCGAAGGACGCCAGGCGCTTGAAGGCCTGGAGGCCGATGTGATTTCCGGTGAAGCGGCGCCGCCCGCCCCGCTCTACCGCCGGCCGCGCAAGATTTGGGGCATCGGGCTCAACTATGCCGCCCATGCCGCCGATCTCTCGGAAAAAACGCCGACCGGCATCCCGGGCAGCTTCATGAAGCCGGACACGACCCTGATCGGTCCCGGCGATGCCATCCGCATTCCCGTGCTGTCGCACAAGACCACGGCCGAAGGCGAGCTGGGGGTGATCATCGGCCGTGAATGCCGCAATGTCGCTCTCGAAGACTGGCAGACGGCGGTGGCCGGCTTCACGACCGTCATCGACATGACGGCCGAGGACATCCTGCGGCAGAACCCGCGCTACCTGACGGTATCCAAGAGCTTCGACACGTTTTTCAGCTTCGGGCCGCAGCTCGTCACCCCCGATGAAGTTGCGGACATCGCGGCCCTGGAGGTCGCAACGGTGATAAACGGCCGCGTCCACGCCGCGAACGTGGTCGCCAACATGACCTTCTCGCCCGCGTTTCTGGTCTCTTTCCTCTCGCAGGTGATGACCCTGCTGCCCGGCGACATCATTTCGACCGGCACCCCGGGCGCCGTCGCCATCGCCGACGGGGACACTGTCGAGTGCCGCATCGACGGCTTCCCAGCGCTGGTCAACCCGGTCGTCGATTTGAAAAGGAGTCAACAATGAACCTGGGACTCGAAGGAAAACCGGTGCTGGTCATGGCCGCCAGCGACGGCCTCGGCAAGGCCGCCGCCCTTGCGTTTGCGCGTGAAGGCGCCCGGGTGATGCTGTTTGCGCGCTCGGAGGACCGGCTGCGGCAGGCGCAGGCGGACATCGCGGCGGCCACGGGCCAAAAAGCGGAAATCCTGCCCGGCGACATGACCATCGCGGCCGACGTTCAAAACGCCGTCGCCACCACGGCCCAGCGCTTCGGTTCGGTCTTCGCCCTGGTGAACAACTCCGGCGGACCGCCGGCCGGCGGGTTCGACGCCTTCGATGACCAGGCCTGGCAGAAAGCGTTCGAGCTGACCCTGCTGGGCTTCATCCGCAGCATCCGCGCGGTGCTGCCCCTGATGCGCGCCGCCAACGGCGGCCGAATCGTCAACTTCACCTCGTCCTCGACCCGCCAGGCGCTCGACAACCTGATCCTGTCCAACACCTTTCGCATGGGCGTGGTAGGGTTGACCAAAACCCTGGCGCGCGAGCTGGGGCGCGACAACATCCTGATCAACGTGGTCGGCCCCGGCAAAATGGAAACGGCGCGCCTGCGCAGCATCGAGGCCGTGCGGGCCGAAAAGCTGGGGCTTTCCCTGGAGGATCTCCAGAAGAAAAGCGCGGCCGAAATTCCCCTGGGCCGCTACGGCCGGCCGGAGGAACTGGCGCGCCTGGCCGTTTTTCTCTGCTCGGCGGCCAACACCTACATCACGGGCCAAACCGTTCTGGCCGACGGCGGCCTCGTGCAGGCCTATTGAAGCCTGTGGTGACCTTAACGGTTATTGGCTTTATATTTTATCGGGTCAGACGGTAACCGTGATTACAAAAAAGACATATTATGATGTTACAGTTTTGGAGATTGGCTTGACAAGTTTGTCAAAATTGTCAGGCAACTGTCGCCCGCCTGAATTCGTTCGATAATATTTTCTTTATTATTTTAAATATTTATATAGTATTGTCCTCCCCACTCACATGCTGGCATTTTAATTGCTAATTTAAAATGGTAGCCCGCTATCTTCACAGACGGAAGTAATGCATACCGATCCAATACACCCCCAGCGGCCCGACCGACCGCCCGGCGCCCGCCACGGCCTCTATGACCCGCGCTTCGAGCACGACGCCTGCGGAATCGGCCTGATCTGCGACCTGAAAGGCCGCAAGTCGCAGGCCATCATCCGTGACGGCCTCCGGATTCTATCAAACCTCAGCCACCGCGGCGCCTGCGGCTGCGACGAGACCACCGGCGACGGGGCGGGCATCCTGATGCAGATGCCGCATGACTTTCTGCGCCACGACTGCGAGGACATCGGCATCGAGCTGCCGGAACCAGGGCATTACGGCTGCGGGCTGGTGTTTCTGCCGCCGGATGACCATCAGCGGCGGCAGGTCATGCAGCGCTTCGAAGAGACCATCCACCACGAGGGCCAGCGGTTTCTGGGGTGGCGCCGCCTGCCGGTCGACAGCAGCGCCCTGGGCCTTTTGGCGCGGCAGCGCGAACCGGTGATCCGCCAGATCTTCGTCGGCCGCGGTCCGGACATCTCCGACAGCGCCCATTTCGAGCGCAAACTCTATGTCATCCGCAAGGTCGTTGAGAACTTCGTGCACGCCGCGGGCCTGGGTCAGGCCGCCTTCTTTCACGTTCCCAGCCTGTCCGCCCGCACCCTGGTCTACAAGGGCATGCTCCTGGCCGACCAGATCCAGGCCTATTTCCCCGACCTGGGCCACCCGGACATGGCCAGCGCCCTGGCGCTCGTGCACCAGCGCTACAGCACCAACACCTTCCCGACCTGGGAGCTGGCGCACCCCTTTCGCTTTCTGTGCCACAACGGCGAAATCAACACGCTGCGCGGCAATGTCAACTGGCTCAATGCGCGCCAGGCCCTCTTCAAATCGGCGCTGTTCGGTGCGGACACGCCCAAGCTGTTGCCCGTGGCCACTCCCGGCGCCAGCGATTCGGCCATCTTCGACAACACGGTCGAGCTGCTCTATCACACCGGCCGCTCCCTGCCGCACGTGATCATGATGATGATCCCGGAAGCCTGGCAGAACCACCGCTCCATGAGCGATGCCAAAAAGGCCTTTTACGAATACCACGCCTGCCTGATGGAGCCCTGGGACGGCCCGGCCGCCATTGCCTTTTCCGACGGCACGTGCGTCGGCGCGGTGCTCGACCGCAACGGGTTGCGCCCGTCGCGCTACACGGTCACCACCGATGACCGGGTCATCATGGCCTCGGAAACCGGCGTGCTGCCGGTGGCCCCGGAAAAGGTGCGGCGCAAGGGGCGCCTGCAGCCCGGGCGCATGTTCCTGGTCGACATCGAGAAGGGGCGAATTGTCGAGGACGAGGAAATCAAGGCCGAGATCAGCCGGCGCCGTCCTTACCGCGCCTGGATAGAGCAAAACCTGGTGGCCCTCGACCACCTGCCCCCGCCGGAGGCTGCACCGGCCCCGGAAACCCTGCCCCTGGCGGTCCGCCAGCAGCTCTTCGGCTACAGCGCCGAAGACCTGTGGCTGATCCTGGCCCCGATGGCCCGCACCGCCGGTGAGCCGATCGGCTCGATGGGGGACGACCTCCCGCCGGCCATTTTGTCCCTTCAGCCCCGCCTTTTATATGACTATTTCAAACAGCTGTTTGCCCAGGTGACCAACCCGCCGCTGGATGCCATCCGGGAGGAGCTGGTGACCTCCCTGAGAACCACGATCGGTGCGGAACAGGACCTTTTTCAGGAAACGCCCCGGCACTGCCGCCAGCTCATGCTGACCGGCCCGGTTCTGACCGACACGCGTCTGGTACAGCTGCGCGGGCTCGACCAGGCCGATCTGCGCGCAGCCGCGCTGCCGATTCTCTTTCCGCTGCCGGACGGCTGCCGCGGGCTCGAACAGGCGCTGGTCGATCTTTGCCGCGCCGCGGTCCGGGCCGTTACGAACGGCGCCACCCTGCTGATCCTCTCCGACCGCGGGGCCGATGAGCGCATGGCACCGATCCCGGCCCTGCTGGCCACGGCCGGCCTCCACCACCACCTGATCCGGGAAGGTCTGCGCACCCGCTGCGGCCTGGTGGTCGAAACCGGCGAAGCCCGCGAGATTCACCACGTCTGCTGTCTGCTCGGCTACGGCGCCGGGGCCGTCAACCCGTACCTGGCGCTGGAGACCCTGGGGCAGATGGTGGCCGGCGGGGACCTGACCGAATTCGACGCGCCGACCGCCGCCGCCAACTACGTAAAGGCCTTGGAAAAGGGCGTTCTCAAGGTGATGTCCAAGATGGGCATCTCGACCCTGCAGAGCTACCGCGGCGCCCAGATATTCGAGTGCGTCGGCCTCGATGAGGCCCTCGTCGAACGCTATTTTACGGGCACGCCCTCGCGGATCGGTGGTGCCGGCCTCGAGCTGCTTGCCGAAGAGGTCCGCCGCCGTCACCACCAGGCCCATTTACCCCGGAATTCGGAATCCGAGCGGCTGCTGGTGCCCGGTGGCAAATACAAGTGGCGGCGCGACGGGGAAGCGCATCAGTACACGCCGCTGACCATCGCCAAGCTGCAGCAGGCGGTGCGCGGAAACGACCGCCGCGCCTGGCGGGAATTCAGCGACCTGGTCGACGGGCAGAACCGCCGCGAAGGCCTGATTAGGGGCCTGTTCGAGTTCACCTCCGCAGGCCCGCCGGTCCCGGTGGCAGAGGTCGAGCCGTGGACGGCCATCGTCAAGCGGTTCAAGACCGGCGCCATGTCCTACGGTTCCATCAGCCAGGAGGCCCACGAGACGGTGGCGATCGCCATGAACCGCATCGGCGGCCGGAGCAACTGCGGCGAGGGCGGCGAGGACCCGGACCGCTACCGGCCCGACGACAACGGGGACTGGCGCAACAGCGCCATCAAACAGGTGGCCTCGGGCCGCTTCGGCGTCACCGGCGCCTACCTGGCCAATGCCACGGACCTGCAAATCAAAATGGCCCAGGGGGCCAAACCGGGCGAGGGCGGGCAGCTGCCCGGTTTCAAGGTCTATCCCTGGATCGCCCGAACCCGGCATTCGACCCCTTATGTCGGCCTGATATCGCCGCCGCCGCATCACGACATCTACTCGATCGAGGATTTGGCCCAGCTCATCCACGACCTCAAAAATGCCAACCCCCGCGCGCGAATCAACGTCAAGCTGGTCTCGGAGGTGGGCGTCGGCACGGTCGCGGCCGGCGTCGCCAAGGGCAAGGCCGATGTGATATTGATCAGCGGCGAATCGGGCGGGACCGGCGCCTCACCCCAGGGCTCGATCCGCCACGCCGGCCTGCCCTGGGAACTGGGCCTGGCCGAAACCCAGCAGACCCTGCTGATGAGCGGCCTGCGCAGCCGGGTGGTACTGGAATGCGACGGCCAGCTCAAAACGGCGCGCGACGTGGCGGTCGCCGCCCTGCTGGGCGCCGAGGAATTCGGCTTCGGCACGATCGCACTGATCGCCCTTGGCTGCGTGATGATGCGGGTCTGCCACCTGAACACCTGCCCGGTCGGCATCGCCACCCAGGACCCGCAGCTGCGCAAGAAGTTTGCCGGCCGGCCCGAGAATGTGATCCACCTGATGCGCTTTGTCGCCGAGGACCTGCGCGAAATAATGGCCGGGCTCGGCTTCCGGCGTCTGGACGAGATGGTCGGCCGGGTCGACCGGCTGAGAGTCGCTGCGGCGGTCGATCACTGGAAAGCCCGGGGCCTGGATTTTTCCAGGATCCTCTATCGCCCGGACCGGCCCGAAGAAATGCCCGCCACCTGCCGGGTGCGCGAACAGGACCACGGACTCGAAAAGGCCCTGGACCACGCCCTGATTCGAACGTGCCGTCCGGCGCTTGAAAACGGCACGCGCGTGGAGCTGGAGCTGGCGGTCCGCAACGTTCACCGCACGGTCGGCACGCTGCTCAGCTACGAAATCTCCCGCCGCTACGGGGACAAGGGCCTGGCCGCGGACACGATCGTCATTCGCGCCGCCGGCAGCGCCGGACAGAGTTTCTGCGCCTTCGGTGCCGCCGGGCTGACCGTCCATCTGCGCGGCGATGCCAACGATTATTTCGGCAAGGGGCTCTCCGGCGCCCGGCTGACCGTCAGCCCGCCCGCCGGCAGCCGCTTTGCGGCCGAGGAAAACGTCATCATCGGCAATGTCGCCCTCTACGGCGCAACCGCCGGCGAGGCCTACATCCGCGGTGTGGCCGGCGAACGCTTCGGGGTGCGCAACAGCGGCGCCAGGGCCGTGGTGGAAGGCCTCGGCGATCACGGCTGCGAATACATGACCGGCGGCCGGGTCGTGGTGCTGGGGCCCACCGGCCGCAACTTCGCCGCCGGCATGAGCGGCGGGATCGCCTACGTTCTCGACGACGCCGGGGATTTTGCGTCCTTGCGCTGCAACCCGGAAATGGTCGAGCTGGAGGAGATTGCGGCCGGCGACCAGCCCGAGCTGCGGGACCTGATCGAAAACCACTATCGTTACACACAAAGCACGGTCGCCGAAAGGATCCTGGCCGCATGGGACGAGGCCCTTTCCCGGTTCGTCAAGGTCATCCCGGCCGACTACAAGCGCGCCCTGAAAGAAGCGGCCGCCGAAAAAGATTCAAATGTCCCAGCCAGTTAATTCGGCTCAATCCCGCCGTCGGCGGGCCTAACCGGCAAACGGGCCTAACGGGCCCAACCGGCTCAACCGATTCAACGGAGACAAGTCATGGGCAAGCCGACCGGATTCATGGAATTCGACCGCGAGTTGCCGCGCAAACGGCCGGTGGAAGACCGCATCCAGGATTTCAGGGAAATCTACCGCCCCTTTCCGGAAGAGGCACTCAAGGGCCAGGCCGCGCGCTGCATGGACTGCGGCGTGCCCACCTGTCACGCCGGCTGCCCGCTGGGCAACCGGATCCCGGATTTTAACGACCGGCTCTACCACGGCCACCGGCGCGCAGCGCTCGATCAGCTGCACGCGACCAACAACTTTCCGGAATTCACCGGCCGGCTCTGCCCGGCACCCTGCGAGGAAGCCTGCGTGCTGGCCATCAACGCGCAGCCCGTGACGATCGAGCAGATCGAAAAGGAGATCATCGAGCACGGGTTCGCCATGGGCTGGGTCGCGGCGCACCCGCCCCGCCGGCGCACCGGCAAAGCGGTGGCCGTCATCGGTTCGGGTCCGGCCGGGCTGGCATGCGCCCAGCAGTTGAACCGTGCCGGCCACCGGGTGTCGGTTTTCGAACGCGACGATCGCATCGGCGGCCTGCTGCGCTATGGCATCCCGGATTTCAAGCTGGCAAAAACGGTTCTCGACCGGCGCCTGGCCCTGATGGCCGGCGAAGGCATCGACTTCCGCCCCGGGGTGCACGTCGGGGTGGACCTGAGCGCCGATGATCTGCGGGCCTTCGATGCGGTGGTGTTGTGCTGCGGCGCCACCCGGCCGCGGGACTTGAGGGTACCGGGGCGCGAGCTGAACGGTATCCATTGGGCAATGGACTTTTTGAGCCGGCAGAACCGCCTGGTCGCCGGTGAAAAAATCGGGCGCGGCGACGGTCTCAGCGCCAGGGGCAAAGACGTGATCGTCATCGGCGGTGGGGACACCGGCAGCGACTGCCTCGGCACCTGTATCCGCCAGCAGGCGAAATCGGTCACGAATTTCGAACTGCTGCCCCAGCCCTCGCCGGAAAGGCGCGACCGGGACCCCTGGCCCTTCTGGCCGGTGAAACTGCGCACCAGCAGCTCGCACGAGGAAGGCGGCCGGCGTCACTGGAGCATATTGACCAAGGCGTTCATCGGTGAAGCAAAACGGGTAGAAAAACTGATCACCGTCGACGTGGCGTTTTCAGGCGGCCCACCAGACCGCCCGGTCATGCGGGAGGTTGCCGGCAGCGAACGCGAATGGCCGGCCGACCTGGTGCTGCTGGCCCTGGGGTTCAGCGGCCCCGAACCGGACACCATCGTGGCGCAGTTCGGTCTGCGCCTCGATGCGCGGGGCAACATAGAAACCGACGGCAACCACCTGACGAGCCGGCCGGCGGTTTTCGCCGCGGGCGACGCCCGGCGCGGCCAATCCCTTGTCGTTTGGGCCATTTCCGAGGGCCGCGAAGCGGCGCGGGGGGTCGATATCTTCCTCATGGGCCGCTCGGAACTGCCGGCCAAGGGCTGCTGCGACCTTCCGCGGGCGTAAAGCGCCGGGTTTTCTTTCGGGTGTATCTGTGGCATACTATTGAGGATGGAGTGCCGTCAAAAGCGTTGAGGGCGCTCGGCAGTCAAGAGCGCCCGCTTTGCCGAATGATGAAAAGATATTCAAACCAGCCGGTGTCGACGCAACCGGTGCCGGGAAGGAGGCCGAAAGGTGACCGATAAGTGGCAAAATGATCTCAACTGCGCCCTGGCCTGCACGCGGTGCAATGAAGCCTTGAAGGCCGATGATCGGCGGATTCTGTCGGTTTACGACCATCAGCCGATCTGCATGGACTGCAAGAAGAAAGAAGAAGAACGAGCCGACTACGCCCAGGTGTCCCAGCAAATGATCGGGACCTGCATGGCCGAAACCGAACGCCAGTACAGCGATCCCGGCGGATACTGCTTTTATCACTTCTATCCCTTTAAATGTTGAGCGACGACCGGAGCGGCCGCCGGTGTCGATGCCCGCTGACAACCGGTGTGCGGCGCGGCGGGTTTTCCGCGTGCCGATTTTACTTTCAGCGGGCAAAATGACCCTAACGGTCAAGGAAGCGGAATGAGAAAAATAACGACCCCGGCCAGGGCCGGGAGTGCTTCGCCGTCACCTGCGGGCAGACCCGCCGACGAACTCGAGCGCGCCATCGAGGCCCTTTACGTCAGCGAGGAGAAGTATCGCACGGTCATCGAAAATATCGAGGACGGGTATTACGAAGTCGACCTGAAAGGCAATTTCACTTTTTTCAACAACGCCATGGCCCGCATCACCGGTTTTCCCAGCAACGAACTGTTGGGCATGAACAACCGGGACATGATGGACAAGTTCAACACCAGCCAGGTGTTTCAGGTTTTCAACCAGGTCTACCAGACCGGTCTGGCCACCAAGGCCTTTGATTGGCAGCTGATCCGCAAGGACGGGTCCCGGTGTGTCCTGGAAGTGTCGATCAGCCTGAAGAAGTCGATCTCCGGCGAACCGGTCGGCTTCATGGGCATCGCGCGCGATGTCACGCAGCGCAAGTTGATAGAGCAGGCCCTGCGGGACAGCGAAGAAAAATACCGCATGATCATCGAGAACATCGAAGACGGGTATTATGAAGTCGACTTGTCCGGCAATTTCACTTTTTTCAACGATGCCCTCGCCCGCATCACCGGCTACAGGCGCAAAGAACTGATGGGCAAGAACAACCGCGCCATCATGGATTCATTCAACGCCAAGCGCGTTCTGGCCCTTTTCAATGGCGTTTACACCACCGGCCTGGCGACCAAGGCCTTCGATTGGGAGCTGATCCGCAAAGACGGCAACAAGCGCTACGTCGAGGTGTCGGTCTCCCTGAAACGCGATCTGAAGGGCCATCGGGTCGGTTTCATGGGCATCGCCCGGGACATCACGGAGCGCAGGGAAACCGAAGAACTGCTGCGCCGCAGCGAAGAGAAGTTGCGCGGCAAGACCCGCAACCTCGAAGAAGTCAACACGGCGCTGACGGTTTTGTTAAAAAAACGCGAGGACGACAAGCGCAGCCTCGAGCAGACCGTGCTGACCAATCTGAACGACATGGTCAAGCCTTACCTGGAAAGGGTCAAGGCCCGCGCCAAGGATCCCAGGCAAAAAAACAACCTGGCGGTCCTGGAAGAAAACCTGAACGCGATTACCTCCCCCTTTTCCTATCGCCTGTCTTCCCGTTATCTCAACCTGACGTCATCTGAAATCGAAATCGCCAACCTCGTCAAGCAGGGAAAAAGCACCAAGGACATCGCCGACCTGTTGAGCGTTTCCGGCAAGACGATCGAAGTCCATCGCCTCAACATCCGCAAAAAACTGGGGTTGAGCAATAAAAAGGCCGGTTTGAGAACCCACCTGATGTCGGTTCGCTGACGGGCGCGACTTACCCGCGGGGAAACTGGTCGAACAGTGATAACAACTGCTGAACATCGAAGGTCAAAAGTTTAGTCGTCGCGCTTCTCGAAGACCAGCCGGGCCGCGGCCAGATCGAACATGGCGTGTCCCACGCTCTTGAAGATCACCGGTCCGGTTGCCGGCCGCGGCTCCGTCAGCGCTACCTCCAGCGGCTGAACCCGATCCCAGTCGATCCCCGCCCGGATGAAATCACCGCCCTCGGCCCGGACGCCTGCCCATGTGTCGGCAAAAAGCCGGCCGCGGCGCACCCAATCGGCCGGCAGTTCGGCCATGGAGGGCGTGAACGCACCGACGGCCGCCACGAAAGCATCGGTGCGCGGCGCCCCGGCAATGACCGGAGAAGCGCTGTTGGTGGCGGTCACGATCAGTCTCACCTCCGCGAGCACCGCCTCCGGGCGATCGACCACGGTTACCTGCAGTCCGAGCGCATGCGCAAAGGCCGCCAGTTTTTCGGCCCGCGCACGAGTCCGC
>JBAPSB010000159.1:0-7941 GCA_049281435.1 Desulfobacterales bacterium | reverse complement strand
GCCAGGTCCTCGCCGATCAGGGTGATGTTGGCGTGGGTCTGCAGGGCGACCTCGAGCGCCAGATGACTGGCGACGCGCCCCATGACCTTGCAGATATGCCAGTACTTGACATCCGAACTGCAATCGTTTGACAGGCTGCTGACGGCGCTCGCAAAGGCCCTGGCGGCCGAGTGGAAACCGAACGACATGGCGCACAGCACGTGGCCGTCCGCATCCCGGACCTGAATGTCCCCGTCGATGGTCTTGGGAACCCCGATCACCTGGACGCCGTCTTTGAGGAGTTCCTGCGCGAGAAAGGCGGCATTGGTGTTGGAATCGTCACCGCCGACGATCACCAGCGCATCCAGCGCCAGGGCCTTGCAGGTTTCGCGTGAGAGGGCCATCTTCTGGGCGGTGTCGATCTTCGAGCGACCGGTTTTGATCATCGTGAATCCGCCCAGGTTGCGGTAGGCATCGACATGCGCGGCGGTCAGCTCGACGGCTTCATTTTCGATGATGCCATCGGGGCCGAGAAGAAAGCCGAATATTCTGGTTTCCGCATTCGCCTTTTTGGCCGCGTCCCACAGCCCGGCAATCACGTTGTGCCCGCCCGGCGCCGGCCCGCCCGAAAACACGATCCCGATATTTCGCCGCCGGCAAAAAGTCTTGGTAAAAGCGTCGTCGGCCTCGTCGAGACCGACAATGGCCTGCACGGCGTTGGCGATGATGTCCGGCAGCTGCCGGCGAGCCTCCTTGTTGATCTCGAACCGGTAGCGGTCGTCGGTTTTCAAGGCCGTAAACCGGTGGTTGAAGACATCACATACCGCCGGCTGGCTGCGCCGCCTTTCCACCAGTTCGCGCGAGACCGAACCGGTGACTTCCCGAACTTCCGGAATCCTCAGCAATTTTTCGGCCGTGACAACTTTGGCACCGGACATGACCGTCCCTCCCCTCGAATAGTTTGCGATGATGGGCCATCGACACGAATGTCATCCATAGCCGCCCGCACGCCGGATTGTCAAGCTGTTACGCTGCGCGGTCATCTCCTCCGCCAGCCGGCGAACCGTATCGCCCGTTGCGGTTTTTTCGGCGCGCCGCGCACCCGGCGCCATCGAACCGTGCCGGTAAACAAGGCTTTACATTCCCGGCTTTTATGGTATAGACAAAGAGAAATTAAGAGAAATTATTTTCTGAGACACCTTTAAGGCACGTTAAACAATCGGCAGCCCTATGACGACCCCCAAGAAAAAAAGACCGGAGCCTGTTGAAGTCATCTGTCCCAAATGCAGGTACACGGAGATTGTCGACATTCAGAACGAAGAAGTCCCCCGCTGTCCCCAATGCGACACCCGCATGGTTTTCCGGGAATTGCTCAAGGAAGGGAAATCCTATTGAAAAGGGCGCCCATATGGCCCGTTGCCGCACGGCCCCTGTTAAAACTCACCTGAAGGAGGCAAGACTATGAAAAAAGGCTTATGGACTGGTTTGGCCACGCTGCTGGTGCTGGCGCTTATTTCCGCGACCGGCGCCCTCGCCGATGACATCGATCTGGCCCGAAAATCGACCGTGAACGACATCGTCGAGCGCGGGGAGCTGCGCGTCGGTTTCGAAGCCGGCTACCTGCCCTTCGAAATGGCCGACAAACAGGGCAATTTCATCGGGTTCGACATCGACATCGCCAAGGAGATGGCCAAGGCCATGGGCGTCAAGTTCGTGCCGGTCAACACGGCCTGGGACGGCATCATCCCGGCCCTGGTCACCAAGAAATTCGACATCCTGATCAGCGGCATGACCATTACCCAGGAACGCAACCTGAAGATCAATTTCGCGGACCCTTACATCATCGTCGGCCAGACCATCCTGCTCAACAAGAAGTGGGCAGACCAGGTGAAGTCCTACAAGGACCTCAACGATCCCAAGTTCACCGTCTGCTCCAAGCTGGGGACCACCGGCGAGCAGGCGATCAAGCGCCTGATCCCCAAGGCCAATTACAAGTCCTTCGAGGTGGAGTCCGAGGCGGCGCTCGAAGTGCTGACCGGCAAGGCCGATGCCACGATTTACGACCTGCCCTTCTGCGCGACCTTCATGGCCCAGCAGGGCCAGGGCAAACTGATCTTCCTGGACGAACCGTTTACCTACGAGCCGCTGGCCTGGGCCATCCGCAAGGGCGATCCGGACTTCATGAACTGGCTGAACAACTTCCTGCGGCAGATGAAGAACGACGGCCGCTACGACCAGGTTTACAACAAATGGATCAAGAGCACCGACTGGATCAAGCAAATCAAGTAATCCGCCGACCCTGACAGTGTCTACCGCACAGCGGCTCGGGCTTTCATTGGCAGGCCCGAGCCACGGTGGATCGCCTGAAGACCGGTCCCGACTGCAGACCCGGCAAAGCCGGGCATTGAAAAAGAAGAGTCAGCGATGGGCAGAGAAGCCAAAGTTCGGCGCGCCATGCCGAAAAAAACGTACTATTTCTGGGTCGGGGTCTTTTTAGCCGTCATTTTTTCCATCATCTTCCTGATTTACTTCGCCACCATGCGGATCGACTACGTCTGGGCCTGGCACAAGATCCCCACGGCGTTCCTGTATCACAAGCAGGTGGAGATCAGGTCCGATATCCAAGGCACCGTCGCCGGCATCACGCCCGTGAACGATCAATCCCGCATCGTGGTGAAGGGCGATGGCGAGGAGAAAACTTTCACCGTTCCGACCCGCGACCTTCGCGTGGCAGTCAACGACTTCGTCTATCCCGGCGACCCGCTGGCCAGCCATGGCCAGTGGCAGGCCGGGATCATGCTGCAGGGGCTGTGGATCACCCTCAAGGTCAGCCTGTTCGCGATTATCTTCGGCATTATCATCGGCATCATCGGCGGACTGTCGCGGATATCGGACAACCCGGCCGTCAAGTGGCTGGCGATCACCTACGTCGAATTGATCCGCGGGTCTCCGCTTTTAGTCCAGATTTTCATCTGGTATTTCGTCGTGGGCACCATGGTCAACCAGATGCTGCTCGCCTACGGCATCCACGAAATTCCGGGGCTCTGGTACGGCGTGGCCGCCCTGGCCTGTTTTACGGGTGCCTATGTGACCGAAATCGTGCGGGCCGGCATCCAGTCGATCGGCCGCGGGCAGATGGAAGCGGCCCGCTCCCTGGGAATGAGCTACGCCCAGTCCATGCGCCACATCATCATGCCCCAGGCCATGCGCCGGATCCTGCCCCCGCTGGCCGGCCAATTCATCAGCCTGATCAAGGATTCGTCGCTGCTGGGCATCATCGCGGTGCGGGAACTGACCAAGGCCACGCGGGAGGTCATCACGACCCAGCTCAACCCCTTCGAGATGTTCTTCGTGTGTGCGGCCCTGTATCTGGTGATGACCTTCTCGCTGTCCATGTTCGTGCAGTATCTGGAGAGGAGGACCATGACGACGTGATCGAAGCCCGCAATGTCTACAAGACCTTCTATGTCCCCCACGAAGTCGAGGCCCTGGTCGACGTCTCGACCCGCATCGCAGCCGGCGAGGTGGTGGTCGTGATCGGCCCCTCGGGATCCGGCAAGAGCACCTTTCTCAGGTGCCTCAACCACCTGGAGACCGCCACCAGCGGACACATCATCATCGACGGCATCGACATCCTCGACCCCAAGACCGATATCAACAAGGTGCGGGCGGAGGTCGGGATGGTCTTTCAGTCCTTCAACCTTTTCCCCCACAAGACGGTGGTGGAAAACGTCACCCTGGCCCAGCGCGTGGTGCGCAAGCGCTCTAAAAAGGAAGCCGCCGACACGGCCATGGCCCTTCTGACAAAGGTCGGCATTCAGGAAAAAGCCACCGTCTACCCGGATCAGCTCTCCGGTGGTCAGCAGCAGCGCGTGGCCATCGCCCGCGCCCTGGCCATGAACCCTAAGGTGATGCTGTTCGACGAGCCGACCTCGGCCCTGGACCCCGAAATGATCGGCGAGGTCCTGGACGTGATGAAGACGCTCGCCAAGGAAGGCATGACCATGGTGTGCGTCACCCACGAGATGGGGTTTGCCAGGGAGGTGGCGGAGCGCGTGATTTTCATGGATGCGGGCCGCATCGTCGAGGTCGGCACGCCCGAGCACTTCTTCAAGAACCCCACCCACGACCGGACGAAGATGTTTCTGAGTCAGATTTTGTAACCCCACATATTGTATTTTAAGCGGCTGAATCACCCCTTCCGTTGTGCTTTTCCCTTTACATCGGCCCCCCGTCCTGCTATTGTTTCCCTGATGGGTTCAACGGCGTTTCCCAAGCGCTCGCTCTCGAAGGAAATAGGCGTTAATGAAGCTTAAAAGACTTGAAATTACAGGATTTAAATCCTTTTGCGATAAAGCCGACATCCAGTTCCCGCAAGGCGTGTCGGCCATTGTCGGTCCCAACGGCTGCGGCAAGAGCAACATCGTCGACGCACTGCGGTGGGTCATGGGCGAGCAGAGCGTCAAGCAACTGCGCGGCAAGGCGATGGAGGATGTGATCTTCGCCGGGACCACCGGCAAACAGCCGCTCAACATGGCCGAAGTGACGCTGACCCTGGCCAACGACAACGGATCCGCGCCCGAGGAGCTGAAAGACTTCACCGAGATCATGCTCACGCGGCGTCTCTTCAGGTCGGGTGAAAGCGCCTACCTCATGAACAAGCAACCCTGCCGGCTGAAAGACATCCACAATGTCTTTCTCGGCAGCGGACTGGGCGCCAAGTCCTACGCCATCATCCAGCAGGGCAACATCGGCGCCATCATCGATGCCGGCCCGGAGGAACGGCGCTACTTCATCGAAGAGGCCGCCGGAACCACGCGCTACAAAAACCGCAAGACCGAGGCGCTGCGCAAGGTCGAGGCGACCCGCCAGAACCTGTTGCGCGTATCGGACATCGTCAGCGAAATCCAGCGGCAGATGGGCGGTTTGAAGCGCCAGGCCCGCAAGGCCGAGCACTTCAAACAGTATCAGCGGCGCGCCGATGCGCTCGATATCCGCCTGTCGCTGTTGAACTTCGAGCGGATGAGCCACCACTACGACGAAACCGACCGGCTGCTCCGGGAATTCAAGGACGCCGACCTCGGCAACACTTCCCGGCTCAAGAAACTCGACGCCGCGATCGAGGAAATCAAATTACAGCGCTCCCAGAAAAACCAGGAAATTTCGGATCAGAAATCGCGCAAATTCGAACTGCAGCGAAAAGTCGACCGCACGGAAAACGATCTCGGCCATCAGCGCCAGGAAATCGATCGTCTGGCGGCCGAGTCCAAAGAACTCGAGTCCGCCCGCGCCGACCTGGAGGACAAGAACCAAAAAATCGATGCTGAAATCGGCGAGGCCCAGGAAGATATCACCCGTTTGCGGGCGGAAACCGACGCCGCGCGCCAGGGCCTCCACCGGGAGCAGGCGGCCGCCGCCGACATCAAGGCCCGCATCGACGGCCTGAATGCCGCACTCGAAGCCAGCAAGGCCGCCCTGATGGAGCGCTTGACCGAAGAGGCGCGCTATCGCAACATTTTTCAGAATGCCGCCAACAACAAGGAGAACCTGCAGCGCCGGCTGAAGCGCGCCGGGGAGGAGGCCGTCCTCGCCCGCCAGAGGGTCGCCCAGGGGCGCAGCGCGGAAGAAAAAGGCCGAACCGACCTGGACCGGCTGACGCAACAGGCCGCCGCTCTGAAAGAAGAATTGGAGCGGGTCCGGCGGTTGAACGACGAAAAAAGAGAGGTCCTGGCCCGGCGGGTCAAACAGGTCCAGACTCTCGAGTTGGAACGCACCACCGCGCGCTCGACATATTCGACCCTGAAGAAAATGGAAGAAAATTTCGAGTGGTATCGCGACGGCGTCAAGGCGATCATGCGGGCCCCCGAATTCGGCGGCGGCCGGGGCCGCGCCGCTGACGGCGAACCGTCCGAAAATGAAGCCGGGGAGAAAGAAATCGTCGGCCTGCTGGCGGATATTCTCGAACCGACACCGGAATACCAGGCGGCGGTCGAGGCCGTCCTGGGGGAAGCGCTGCAGTATGTTCTGGTCGACGCCCCTGCAACCGGGCTGCGCGCCATCGAGTACCTTCAGTCCCACGGCGCCGGCCGCAGTGGATTCATACCGGTCACCGCCCTGGGCCGAATCGAGGAGGATCGACGTCCGCTGATAGAAGAGTCAAACCGGTTGATCGACCACGTGGCGGTCAAACCCGGCTTCGAGAACATCGCTAAAGCCCTGTTGGGACACGTGGTCGTCTCAGAAGACCTGCCGGCCGGCCTGGCGCTGATCGGCGCCAACCGCCACCCGGCGACGATCGTCACCCGCCAGGGCGATGTCATCTCGCGGCAGGGCATCATGATCGGCGGCAGCGCGGACAAGCTGCCCGGCATCCTGGCCAAAAAGCGGGAAGTCAAGGCGCTGGAGCAGCAAATCCGCGACTGCGAACAGTCCCTCGCGCAGGCCCGCGACCGGCAGCAGGCGGCTGAAAAGGACGTCCGCAAAATCGAGACCGACCTGCAGCAGCTCTACGAACAGAAGCGCACCGTCGATGCCGCCCTCGTCGAGGCCGAGAAAGCGCTCTACCGCGCCTCCGAAGAATTGAAGCACGCCCAGCGGCACCTCGAGATCGTCGAACTGGAACACGACCAGCTCATGGGCGAGGAAAGCGACATCGATGATGAAATGGCCCGCTACGACGCCGTCCTGGCCGAATTGACATCCGATATCGCCGCCGCCCGCGAAGAGGTCGCCGAAAAAACGCGGCAGGCCGAGGCCGTATCCGGGCAGCTCGACGCTTTCAACCAGAAGACCATCGACCTGAAACTCACCCTGACGGCGCTGAACGCCCGGCTCGAAAACAGCAACAGCACCCTCAGGCGCCTGCAGGAGTTCCGGCAGGACGGCTCCGCGCGCCTCGTCAGCCTGGCCGAAGACATCACGCTCAAAAGCCGTAAAGCCGCCGCCGCCAGGAACGCCGTCACCGTCCATGAGGCCACCCTGGCCGGAATGTACGAGGAACTCAAACGCGTCGAGGAAGCCTTGGGGGTCAACGAGACCGCCTACGCCGCCATCGACACGCAGCTGAAGGAAAATGACGGCGTCATCGCCGAACTCAAGAACGAGCGCGAAACGATCCAGGAAAAAACCCGCCTGCTCGAGATCGAACAGACCCAGCGCCGGGTGCACCGCGACAACATCGTTCAACGGCTCGAAGAACACTACCACAAGCCTTTTGACGAATACGGCCCGCAGCTTGCAACGCTGCGGGAAGAACTCCAGGCCGCCCAGGGCGCCAAAATCTCGACCGCCGACGACGAAGCGGAACTCAACCGTCTGCGCGAAAAAATCAGCCGCATCGGCGATGTCAACCTGGCGGCCATCAATGAATACGAACAGTTGAAATCGCGCCACGACTTTCTCTGCGAGCAGCGCGAAGATCTGCAGAAGGCGATCGAAGACCTGCACAAGGTCATCCGCAAGATCAACCGCATCACCCAGCAGCGGTTCATGGAAACTTTCGAACAGGTCAATCAGAAGCTGGGGGAGGTTTTTCCGCGGCTCTTCGAGGGCGGCAGCGGCAAACTGGTCCTGACCGAACCGGACAACCCGCTCGAAACCGGGGTCGAGTTCATGATCCACCCGCCGGGCAAGAAGCTGACCCGCATGAGCCTGCTGTCCGGCGGCGAGAAGGCCCTTTCCGCCATCGCCTTTATCTTTTCGCTCTTTCTGATCCGTCCGGCTTCTTTCTGCCTGATGGACGAAATCGACGCCCCGCTGGATGAAGCCAATGTCTTTCGCTTCAACAACCTACTGAAACTGATCGGCGAGAAATCCCAGATCGTGATGGTCACCCACAACAAGAAGAGCATGGAGTTCGCCGACATGCTCTTCGGCATAACGATGGAGGCCAAAGGGGTTTCCAAAGTGGTGTCGGTGAACCTGGAGCGCTGAAAAGAAAGCGGGGAGGACGGCTGCTGTGAG
>JBAPSB010000158.1:0-3094 GCA_049281435.1 Desulfobacterales bacterium | reverse complement strand
CGACCATGCCAACATCCGCGAGCACGTCAGCTGGGTGCATCACGGCCCGGCCGCCACCGACAAGGCGACCCGGTTGATCTCGGCGGCCGCCGCCAAGGCCGAACAGCTCGTTCCGCTCGAGCCGATTCGGGTTGACGCCAAGCCGCACGCCACGGTTATCGGCGGCGGCATCGCCGGCCTGCGAGCCGCCGAGGACCTGGCCGAAAGGGGCATCGAGGTCGCGCTGATCGAAAAATCACCTTTTCTGGGCGGCCAACTGGCGCGCCTCGATCGGGTGGCTCCCACCGGGGAAAAAGCTCAGGAGTTGATAGAAGAACTGGCCGGTCAAGTGCTGGCGGACCCGGCGGTATCTGTTCACACCTGTACCACGGTTGCGAAGTTTGACGGGTATGTCGGCAGCTTTAAACTCGGCTTGAAAAGACAGCCGCCAGCAGCGATCGACGCGGGTGCGGAACCCGTAAATCCCGCCTTTGATAAATTGGAACCCGGTGCGTATGTGCCCTTTTCCGGGATCTATCCGCATTCGCTGCCGACTGCGGTAGAAGAGTTGACCATCGAAACCGGCGTCATTGTCATGGCCACCGGCTTTACGACGTACCGGCCGCGCCGGGGAGAATACGGGTTCGAGGAATTTGAACAGGTTATCACCTTGCCGGAGTTGATTCGCTCGCTGGCCACGGCCGGAAAGGAAGGCGACCGCCTGGTGGTCAACGGCAGGGAAATCCGCAGCGTGGCCATGATTCACTGTGTCGGCAGCCGGCAAATCCCCGGCATCCATCCCGAAGACGAGTCGGGCCGTTTGAACGAGTATTGTTCCCGTACCTGTTGTTCGGCCGTACTCAACGCGGCCAACACCATCCGCGAGGCTTATCCCGGGACAAGCGTGTACGAGTTCTACCGGGATATTCGCACTTACGGCCGCGGGCAGGAGGAACTCTACGACCAGGCCTCCCGCAACCGGGTGGTGTTTCTGCGGTTCGAGGCCGATGAGTCTCCGCAGGTTGTTGACAGCAGCGATACCGGCGACTTTCCCCTGCGGGTCAAGGTCAAGGACACGTTGACCTTCGGTGAAGAAATCGACGTGCCGGCGGATCTGGTGGTCCTCGCCACCGGAATGGAGCCCGCGGGCATATCCGAACTGGTAGAGATGATGAAACTTCCGGTGGGAACCGATCGTTTCCTTCTGGAGGTCCACCCCAAGCTACGGCCGGTCGAACTGCCCCAGAGCGGTATTTTGCTGGCCGGTACCTGTCAGGCGCCCATGGATGTCGGCGAAGCTTGCAACGGAGCCGGCGGCGCGGCGGTAAAGGCCGCAGCGCTGCTCGGCCGTGGTTATGTCGAACTCGATCCGTTCGTGGCGGAAGTGGATCTTGAAAAGTGCAACGGATCCGGGGCCTGCGTGGAAGCGTGTCTCGCGGATGGCGCCCTGGGGTTGGTCCAGGTGGAAGTGGACGGGCGCACAGTCCAACGCGCCCGGGTCACGCCGGTTTTGTGCCTGGGGTGCGGTGCCTGTGTCGCGGTTTGCCCGGAAAACGCCATCGATGTCAACGGCTGGACCTTGAAGCAATATGAGGCCATGGTCGATCGCATCGTTGCCGACGATGCGGCCGCCTGAAGTGTAACCGTTCAGGTCGAAACCGAAGAGATCGAGAAAGACATAATGGACATGCTGCCGGTAAAGGAGAGTTCGATGAGCCAGAGCAGTGAAGACAAAAAGGGTGCACAAGCAGCCCTGAAAAAACTCCGTGAAAGCCGCAAGCCATCTATCCGGGCGGCCACGACCCGGATGAAGGCCCGGAAGAAGGCCATTGAAGCCATCAAAGACCAGTTGCGGGATGGTGCCCGGACGGTGCCGGAAATTGCGGCGGCCACAGGGGCGGCCACGGCCGAGACCCTCTGGACCATTGCCGCATTAAAAAAATACGGTCAGGTCGTTGAAGCGGAAAAAGAGGGGAGTTACTTCAAGTACGCGCTCTCCGGGAAGTACGCTACTGAAAATTCCGATGAAACGGGAGCGGAACAACCGGTGTGATCCAACCGTTTGGAAAATCATCGGATTTTCCTCAGGAGGGAAAAATGGCAGTTGTAGATCCAAGCTTTGCGGAAGAAATAGCGCATTATGGAAACGAGACGGCGCTGGAATGTTTCAACTGCGGCACCTGTGCGGCCATCTGCCCGCTCATTTATGAACATTTTCCGCGTCGGATGATCCGCTACATCCAGATCGGCGCCAGGGACCGCATTCTGGAAAATGCCCCGGAACTGTGGCGCTGCCTGCACTGCGGACTCTGCACCCAGACCTGCCCGCGGGAAGCGGACCCCGGAGAAGTCATCCTGGGGCTGAAACGCTATGTCGTTGCGAACTGGAGGAGGTCCTGAAATGTATCATCCCAAGGATATCATCGACCTGATTGCCGATAACGTCAGGAAAACGAAAAATCCTTTCGGCGTACCCAAATCCCTGATCAACACCTGGTGGAAAGGGGCGCAAGTGCGCGGGCAGGGTGATGCCCTGCTGTTCACCGGTTTGATGTACCAGTTCGTTCCTTACATCGACAAATCGACCACCTACTTGGCCCGCTACGAGGATACGAAGTGGGCCGACTACGTCAAGTTCGGCAAATACATCCCGAAACTGCTATCAGGCCTGGGTCTGGTCGCGATGACCCCAGGGGAAGAAAAAAGGAAATTCAACGGCATCCTGCAGGACATTGCGGCGATTCTGACCCGATCGAAGGTGGACTTTTTCTACAGCCCCGAACTGGATGACTACAGCGGCGTTCTGCTCTATGACCTCGGTGACCAGGAGGGATTCGTGCAGCACGCCAAGACCGTTGCCGCCAAGTTAAAGCAAAATGGAATCCGGAAGTTGATCACGGTCGATCCTCACACCACCTACGCCCTGAAAACCCTCTATCCGAAATATACGGGTGAAAGTTTCGACGTGCGGGCCTATTTCGAATTGATCGACCTCAAATCGAAAAACGGCCACCGGCGGGTCACCCTTCATGACCCCTGTTTTTACGGTCGCTACCTCGAGCTGTCCGACGTGCCGGCCAGGGTCCTGGCCGACAGGGATATAGAATGCGTGCCC
>JBAPSB010000157.1:0-5263 GCA_049281435.1 Desulfobacterales bacterium | reverse complement strand
GGCTCATCCCGCCAGGCACGGCTTGCGGGCCGCGGAAACCTCGTCCAGGCGGCCGACCTTGCTGTGGTGCGGCGCCTCGTGCAGGAGCTGCGGGTTTTCAGCGGCTTCCCGGGCAATCCGCCGCATGGCATCGATGAACCGGTCGAGGTCCTCCTTGCATTCCGTTTCGGTGGGCTCGATCATGATGGCGCCGGGCACGACCAGCGGAAAGTAGATCGTGGGCGGGTGGAACCCATAGTCCATCAGGCGCTTGGCGACATCGAGGGTCGTGACGCCGCAGGGCGACTGGTTTTTGTCGCTGAAAACGCACTCGTGCATGCAGGGCCGGTCGTGCGGAAGATAAAAGGTCTGCTTGAGCTTTTCCTTGATGTAGTTGGCGTTCAGGACCGCCAGCTGGCTGACCTTTTTCAGGCCGTCGGGTCCCAGACTCAAAATGTAGCTGTAGGCGCGCACCATGATGCCGAAATGCCCGTGGAAGGTGTCGAGCCGGCCGATCGCGTCCGGATAGTCCTCACTGAGCGTGTAGACCTCTTCTTTCTTGACGATGCGCGGGACCGGCAGAAAGGGCTCGAGTTTGGCGTGGACGCAGACCGGCCCGGAACCGGGGCCGCCGCCGCCGTGGGGCGTGGAGAAGGTTTTGTGCAGGTTCAGGTGCAGGACGTCGACACCGACGGCCTTCATGTCGATGATGCCCATCACGGCGTTCAGATTGGCGCCGTCGCAGTAGACCAGCCCGCCCTTGGCATGGACGGCGGCGGTGATGGCGCGGATGTTCTCCTCGAACAGGCCCAGCGTATTGGGGTTGGTCACCATGATGCCGGCGGTTTGCTCGTCCATGACGGCCGCTACGGCTTCGGCGGTCAGGACGCCCCGGGCACCGGATTTTATCGGCACCGGGCAGTAGCCGCACAGGGCCGCGCTGGCCGGGTTGGTCCCGTGGGCCGTGTCGGGGATGATGATCTTGGAGCGCTGGGCGCCCTGGCGGCGGTGATAGGCATGGATCAGCAGCATGCCGGCCAGTTCCCCGTGGGCGCCGGCGGCCGGCTGCAGTGAGACCGCATCCAGGCCCGTTATTTCCGCCAGAAAGCGCTGCAGCTCATGCATCAGCGCCAGGGCCCCCTGGGCGAGTTCCGGCGGCAGCAGGGGATGGGCGGCGGCGAAACCCGGCAGGCTCGCCTGCCGTTCGTTGGTGTTGGGATTGTATTTCATGGTGCACGAGCCCAGTGGGTAGGTGCCGGTGTCGACCCCGAAGTTCCAGGTCGAGAGCCGCGTGTAGTGGCGCACCAGATCCACTTCGCTCAGGTCGGGAAAATCCGGGCCGGGACCGGCCAGGTCAGGATCGATGGCGCTGGCCGGCACGTCGCGGCGCGGCAGCGAAAAGCCGCAGCGGCCCCGGCGCCCTTTTTCCCACAGCAGCGGTTCGTTGAGGATCAGGCCGGTTGTTCCGAGGGGGGCGGTCATGAGCGCACCTCCTTGATCAGTTCGTCCAGGTCCTGTCTGGAGGCGGTTTCGGTCGCGCACAGCAGGGTGCAGTCCGAAAGCTGGGGGTAGTATTTCGCCAGCGGCAGGCCGGCGACGATCTTCTTGCCGATCAGGCGGTTGTAGAGAGCATCGAAACCGGCTGGAAACCGGACGACGAACTCGTTGAAGGTCGGGCTGTCAAAGGGCGTGTCGAAGCCGGCCTGCGCCAGACCGTTCTTTAGGTATTCGGCCTTGTCGCGGTTGAGCCGGGCCAGCGCCCGGAAACCGGTGGCGCCCAGGGCGGCCATGTATACGGCCGCGGTCAGCGCACACAGGCTGTTGTTGGTGCAGATGTTCGACGTGGCCTTTTCGCGGCGGATGTGCTGTTCGCGGGTGGCCAGGGTCAAAACGAAACCTTCCCGGCCCTCCGTGTCTTGCGTGCGGCCCACCAGGCGGCCCGGCAGATTGCGCACGAACGTCATGCGGCTGCCGAGCATGCCCAGGCCCGGCCCGCCGAAAGACCGGGGCAGCCCCAGACTCTGTCCCTCGCCACAGACGATGTCGGTACCGAGACTGCCCGGGCTCTTCAGCAGCCCGAAAGCCAGGGGTTCCGTGAAGGAGGCGATGAACAGCGCCGGCCCGGCGTGGGCGGTGTCGGCGGCGGTCTTGAGGTCTTCGATGCAGCCGAAAAAATTGGGGGATTGAACGGCCACGGCCGCCAGGTCATCGAGGCCCTCGATCGCGCTCAGGTCGGTGCGGCCGTCCGCCAGAACGGGCAGCTCGAGGATTTCATAGCCGGTCGGATCGAAATAGGTCCGGGCCACCCGGCGGTGATGGGGGTGAACGGCGGCCGAGACGGCCACGCGTTTTTTACGGGTGATGCGAATCGCCATCAGCAGGGCTTCGGCCAGGGCCGTGGAGCCGTCGTAGTGCGATGCGGTCGCGACCTCGGTTCCCATCAGACGGCTGGCCAGGGTCTGGTACTCGTAGATCGCCTGCAGCGTGCCCTGGCTGATTTCAGGCTGGTAGGGCGTGTAGGAGGTCACGAATTCGCCGCGGGTCAGAACATACCGTGCGGCGGCCGGGACGAAGTGATCGTAGCTGCCGGCCCCCATGAACACCTTGTAATCCGGAGAAACGGCCGTGCAGGCGGCCAGGGCGTCCATGTGATCGTTCAGTTCCCACTCGGTCAGCGCCGGCGGCAGATCCAGGTCGGGGCGGCAGCAGCAGTCGGCGGGGATCGTGGTGAAGAGCGCGTCCAGGCTCTCGACACCGATCTGCGCCAGCATGGCCGTGATATCTTCCGGTGTATGGGGCAGGTAGCGCATGGTCAGAGTCCTTTCAATAGCTCCAGGTAGGCGCCCTTTTCCATCAGGGCCTCAAGTTCGCCCGGGTCTTCGGGGGTGACCGCAATAAGCCAGCCCTCGTCGTAAGGACTGGTGTTGACAAGTTCGGGCGATTCTTCGAGATTTTTATTGATCGCACTGATCTTGCCGCCCACCGGCATGAACAGCTCCGAAACCGCCTTGACCGACTCCACGCTGCCGAAGGCCTCACCCTTGGCGAATTTGTCGCCGATCTGCGGCAGTTCCACGAACACCACATCTCCGAGCTGGTCCTGGGCGTAGTCGTCGATTCCCACCCGGATGGCGCCATCCTCAAGGCGCGCCCATTCGTGGTCTTCCGCATAGCGGACGGTTTCGGGCAGGTTGAGCTGATTGAGTTCTTTCATGGCCGTTTTCCTCCTGAAGGCGTTGATGGTGCCCGGCACGGTCGGTGTGCGGGTTCGTTCAAGACGGTCCTAAGTAGTAAAGCGCGCCAGCGGCTGGCGGGCGGTCCGGTCGGGGCGGATGTCCGCTACGATCTCGACCTCGATTGCCCGGCGGTCGTCCTTGAGCCTAACGATCTGGCCGGGCGCCAGCGGTCGGTTGACCCGGACGAATCCACAACTCAGCCCGCGCGGCGCAAACCCATCGGGTTTGTCCGGGCTGGCGATGCTGATGATCCGGCCGTCGTGACGTCCGATGGCCATGTCGGTGGCGCAGGTCAGTATCCGGCCGATGTCGCGCCCGGTGTCGTCCACGACGAGGGCCGCATCCGTTGCCGCCACCTTGCGCAGGTCGAAGCCGGCGAAGGCAACGGTGTGGTGACCGTCATCGGAGCCCTGCAGGGCCACGGCGCCCACGAAATCCTTGGTGAATCCGCGGCCGTTCGCTTCGTAGGGCAGGGCGAAGGGCCAGGGATTGTTTTTAAACGGCCACGCGCCGATGTCCTGGTGCGCGAGCGGCAACACGGCGCCGGTGCGCAGGGAGTCTCTGGCCGCCAGTCCGCAGGGCAGCATTCCAAGCGGTTGGCCCGCCTCGATGAGTCTCTGCCAGAGGTCGACGAATTTTTCCGGGGCCACGAACAGCTCGAATCCAAACTCGCCGGTGTAGCCCGTACGCGAGAGCAGGATGGGGGTGCCGTCGGTGAGGGTTACGTTTTTGGAAACGGGCAAAACCGCGTTGTAGTGGCCCTTGAACGAGAAATAGGGCAGCTGTGCGAAGACCTCCTGCGGTTTTTTTATGACGCGCGCAACGACCCGCGCCGCCTGCGGCCCCTGCACGTCGAGCTTGCCGAGCTGATCGGTGAGATCGACGACCGCCGCCTTGCGGCCGCCGGCATAGCCCTGAAGATGGGCGGCAACGACACCGCCCATGCCGGCATTGACCACCACCATGTAGAGCGAGTCGTAAATCTGAAAGACGATTGCATCGTCGATGACCTCCCCGGCTTCGTTCAGGAAAACGCCATAGACGCTTTTTCCGGCGGCCAGCGGCGTTTGATCCTTTCCCAGACCGGCCGCCAGGTTCTTGGAAAAACAGACCTGCAGAAGGTCCCGCGCGCCGGCTCCCTTGACCGTTACCACCCCCATGTGGCTCGTGTCGAAAATTCCGGCCCGGCTCAGAACCGCGAGGTGTTCCTGCCTGGCGCCGCTCGGATACCACAGCGGCATGGCGTAGTTTCCGAAGATCGCCATGTTGGCGCCGCGCTTGACGTGCCAGTCGTGCAGACGGGTTTTTTTAACCGGTTCGGACATGGTCTTTCTCCGGGTGATGGGTTTTAGAGGGGCCTGTAGAAAACAAATAAAAATAATTCATTAATTTGTCAATAATTTATGGTTGATTAAGCCCGGACCGTATGCTAACAAACCGGGGCTGATCGTAACAGGCCGTAGTGGTATTTAAATCCCGGTGCAGCAGTAAAAAAAGGAGGTCGTAATGAAAAAGGGACTCATCGTTGTCGGTATCACCTGTGGCTTGATTTTGAGCGTGGCCTTTCTGGCCTGCGGGCCCCAGGCGCCGAAAACCCTCAAGATCGGCGTCAATGCGCCGATTACCGGAGACATCCCCAAGGTCGGTGAAGGGACCAAGTACGCGGCCCAGATGTGGCTCGAAGACGTCAACGCCGCCGGCGGGCTGACTGTCGGCGGAAAGAAGTACAAGGTCGATCTGGTGATCGAAGACAATGAATCCAAGGCCGAAACGGCCGTCAAGGTCAACACCAAGTTAATCACCGAAGACGAGGTCCTGATGATCGTCGGTCCGCAGTCGTCGAAGCAGGCCGTTCCGGCGGGCGAGGTCGCCAACAATTACAGCACGCCCATGATCACCCCCTGGTCCACAAACCCCAAGACCACGGCCGATCGGCCCTTCGTCTTCCGCGCCTGTTTTCTGGACCCGTTCCAGGCGCCGGTCGTGGCCAACTTCGTCAAGGAAGAATTCGGATTCACCAAGGCGGCGGTTCTCTATGACGTTGCCAG
>JBAPSB010000156.1:0-7369 GCA_049281435.1 Desulfobacterales bacterium | reverse complement strand
CACAAAAAAAATCCCTTGCGGCAAGACCCGGATCTCATCGACGTTGACGCGCTCGTGGAGAAAATAAGGATAAATGAGCAGAATCTTCATGCCGTATCGATTGTCACTGTGGGTCCACGCATGATTTGACTTTTTGCCCCCGGCGCGTATCATGGCCTCCGCGCCCCCGTGCGTTACTCCGGGGGCATGGGTGCGATGCGCCCCTGACCTCCAACCTACCGGGACCCGACATGAAAAAAACGCCTCGCTACATCCGTGCCGTTCTGTTCGACTTCGACGGCACCCTCACCCAGCCGGAATCGCTTGACCTGAAAGTCATCAAGCGCCAAATCGGTTGTCCCTCCGACAGCTATCTGCTCGAGTACATCGAAAAGCTGCCGTTGGCCGACGAACGGCAAAAAGCGCTGGCCGCGGTCGATCGCTTCGAAATGGCCGCCGCCGCCGACGCCAGACCCAACGCGGGCGCCGAAGACCTCGTTGGCTATCTGCGCTCGGTCGGGGTGCGGACGGGAATCGTCACCCGCAACAGCCGCCGGTCGGTCCTGCGCGCCCTGCGCAACTTCAAGCGCATCGAGGCCGCCGACTTCGATCTGATCGTCACACGCGACGAGCCAATCGAGCCCAAGCCAAGCGGTGACGGCATCCGCATGGCGGCCCGCCGCCTGAACGTCGCGGTGGGAGAGGTTCTGATGGTGGGCGATTACCCGATCGACATCGAAGCCGGAAAGCGGGCCGGCGCCATCACCGTCCTGCTCGACAACCGCCGGCCGCAAGCACCGGAAGGCGAACCGAGCGACTTCACCGTCTCGCACCTTTCCGACATCCGTAAAATCGTCCGGCACGGACGGCCCCTGCCCGGCGGGAAACTTCCCAACGACCTGCTGGAAGAGTTTCTGGTGCAGTTCGGGATCGACGATCCCGCCGTGTTGACCCAGCCGGGGATCGGCGAGGACACCGCGGCCGTCGACATCCGCGCCGACGAAGTCCTGGTGCTCAAATCGGACCCAATCACCTTTGCCACCGAGAGTATCGGCAAATTCGCCGTGCTGGTCAACGCCAACGATATCGTCACCGCCGGCGCCACCCCGCGCTGGTTCCTCGCCACCCTGATGTTTCCGATCGGAACCAGCGCGTTTGTCATCCGGGAGGTGATGGAGGAACTGAGCACGGTCTGCCGCGCCGGCAACATCACCCTGTGCGGCGGGCACACCGAAATAACCGATGCGGTCACCCGCCCGATTATCTCCGGGACCATGGCGGGAACCGTTGCCAGAAGCGGACTGATCGACAAGTGCGGTGTGGAAACCGGGGATCTGGTCTTGATGACCAAGGCGGTCGCCGTCGAGGGCACGGCCATCATCGCCCGTGAATTCGGCCCCCGGTTGCAAGACCTCGGCCTGCCAGCGGCCGTCATCGAAACCTGCCGCCGGTTTCTGAACAGCATCAGCGTGATGCCCGAAGCGGCGCTGGCCGTGGCGGCCGGGGGCGTCAGCGCCATGCACGATGTCACCGAAGGGGGGCTGGCCACCGCGCTGGAAGAACTCAGCATCGCCGGCCGCCACCGCATTCGAATCGACATGGACAAAATTCCCGTCTATACTGAAACAGAGCGCATCTGCACGCTCCTGTCCCTCGACCCGCTCGGCTTGATCGGTTCGGGCAGCCTGCTCATCAGCTGCCGGCCCGGCGCCTGCCGGCGCCTGTTGCAGGACCTGGACAAGGCCGGCATCCAGGTCAGCGTCATCGGCGAAATCCTGGAACCCGGGGCCGGTATCGAGGCCCGGCGCCACCAGCGCCCAGCGGCATGGCCCCGCTTCGAAGCCGATGAAATCACGCGGCTTTTTCGAGCATGACGCCTTTCTTGAAAATAGCGAAGGCCAGATCGAGGGTTTCGCGCAGAAAATCCTTATCGGCGTTGATGATGCGTTTGCTGCTCGTCCACAGCACGACCCCTGAAAAAAGGGACCAGAAAATATCGGAAAGCGCGACCGGATGCATGGCGACAAAGGTCCCGGCGGCGACGCCTTCCTTGAAGATGCGCGCCATGCCGCCGATCGACTGGCGCGAGAGTTCCTTTATCTCCTTCAGGAGTTCGGGCGAGAGGTTCTTGAGGGTTTCGCTCGACTGGAGATGAAACATGTTGATGATCACGAGCGGATCGAACTCGTAGACATCATACATGGCCGCGATCATCGCATCCAATTTCTGTTCCGGGTTGAGGTCCTTCGAGCTTTCAACGTGTTCGACCCGGATGTGAAGGTACTGCAGAATTCTGAGCGACAGCGAGGCGTAGAGCTCTTCCTTGTTCTTGAAGTAAAGATAGAGCGTTCCCGGGCTGAGCTCGGCTTCACCGGCGATGTCATCCATGGTGGCCTTGTTGAACCCTTTTTCGGAAAACACCTTCTTGGCGGCCACGATGATCTGCTGCCGCCGCCTTTCCCGCTCCCGTTCCTTGCGCTCCTGTATGCCCATCTGCGCCCCGCCTTCGTGAATCGGATTTATTTTCAAAATAGTCTGTAGTTTATTTGACAGGTTTGGTCAAGGGCAAGTTTAAACTCAAATCTTGACAAAATGCCGCCACAGAGGATACCGTCTCGTTCTCTTCCCGAATCACTGGCGCGTTAACCTCCCAGACAGCAATGAAAGGCCGCTATGGACCTGCCTTCCGCCGAGCACGCCCGCATTATCCTCGACAGCATTGGCGACGGCGTCTTTACCGTTGATTTGAACCGGGTGATCACCTTTTTCAACCGCGCCGCCGAAAGAATCACCGGTTTCAGCCGCACCGAGGCCGTCGGCCGCCACTGCTGGGAAATCTTCAAAACCGGCATCTGCCAGCGGGGCTGCAGCGTCCAGCAGGCTCTGGAAGAAGACGCGCCCGTCGTGCGTTCGAGCGTGACGATCGTCAACTCCGCGGATGAAAAGATTCCCGTCAGCAGTTGCACGGCGGTGCTCAAAGACCCTCTGGGCCGCGCCATCGGCGCCGTCGAAACTTTCCGGGATTTAAGCGACGTGCAGCAGCTGCGCCGCGAACTGGCCGGCAAACAGACTTTTGCGGAAATCATCAGCAAGAATGATAAAATGCTGCGTCTGATCGATATGCTGGAAATGGTCGCCGAGAAAGATATTCCGGTGCTGCTCGAAGGCGAGCGCGGCACCGAGAAGGAAATCCTGGCCAAAGCCCTTCACTCCCTGAGCGGCCGCAGAAACGGACCGCTGGTCACCTTGTGCTGCGGATCGCTTCCCGATACCCTCGTAGAGCCGGAACTCTTCGGCCACCCGGTTGACGCCGCGGCCGGCAACCGGGCTCCCAAGCCCGGCCGGATGGCTCTGGCGGCCGGCGGCACCCTTTTTCTGGATGACATCGATGCGCTGCCGCCGAAACTTCAGCACCGTCTCGCACAGGTGTTCCGGCACCCTGTCGATGGACCGCCGAAAACCGGCCGTCCGGCAGCGGCCGATGTGCGCATCGTGGCCGCCACCCGAAAGAACCTGGTCGAAAACACGTCCACCGGCTCATTCGACAAGGAACTCCATGAGCTTATCGGAACGGTCACCTTCCGGATCCCCCCCTTGCGCGAGCGCAGAGAAGACATTGCGCCGCTCGCCGATCACCTCATCGCGAAGTACAACGACCTCAACGGCAAAGCCATCGAGGGCGTGGCGCCGGAAGCCCTGTCGATTCTGATGGGCTATGATTATCCGGGCAATACGCAGGAACTGGAACGCATCATCGAATATTGCCTGGTGGTATGCCCGCAGGGCGTCCTGAAGATCGAACACCTGCCGGAAAATCTGTTTCGAAAATCTAACCGGGCTCCCCACCCCTCGGACCATGCCCCACGGGCCGCAAACGGGTCGCTGATGACCGTCGAAAGGGCCTTCATTTACAAGAGCCTGGTCAGAAACGCCTGGAACCGCAAGGCCACGGCCGAGGAGATGGGTATCCACCCGACCACCCTGTGGCGAAAGATGAAGCGCCTCAAGATGGAAATGCCGGTCAAAGAGCGCCGCCAGAGACCGCGCTGACCACTGCGGGACATGCCATGCCATTTGTCGACAGCGGAAAAGAAACCCTGTTTTATTCCCTCAACCGCGTGGCGGCAGCGCCCCTGACGCTGGTGTGCCTGCACGGCTCCGGCGGCCGCCACACCCACTGGCCGGAGAACCTGCGTTCCTCGCGCCTTGTCAGGACGGCGGCCGTCGATCTGCCCGGTCACGGTCGATCCACCGGCGCCGGCCGCAGCCGGGTCGAGGCTTACGCCGACGATATCGCCGGCATGGTCCAGGCCCTTGGGCTGGCAAGCGTCGCGTTGATGGGACACTCCCTGGGGGGGGCCATCGTTCAGATCCTGGCCCTGAGCCGGCCGCCCTGGCTGAAAAAGATCGTTCTGGTCGGCACCGGCGCCCGCCTGCGGGTCGCACCGGTCATCCTTGAAAAGCTGCTGCGGGAACCGTCCCAGGCCGTCGACCTGCTCGTCGATTGGTCCCTTGGACCCACCGCGTCGCCCGCCCTGCGCGTGGCGGTTCGCGAGGGGTTCCGGCAAACGCCGCCGGAGATCACCCACGGCGATTTCAGCGCCTGCAACCGGTTCGACACCATGGCGCACCTGTCCGGGATTCGGCTTCCGGCCCTGGTGGTCTCGGGCGCCGAAGACCGCCTGACGCCTCCCAAATACGGCGATTTCCTCGCCCGGCACATTTCCGATGCCCGGCACGTGGTCCTGCCCCGGGCCGGCCACATGATGGCGCTCGAGTTCCCGGCACAATTCACGCGGCTGGTGGAAAAATTCCTGATGGATGTCGCAAACGGCTGATGAAGCGCAAATCGCGGCGGCAGCCGGGCCGCCGCGGCGGTGGATCGGTCCGCGGGCCGAAGGCCCGGCCGCCCTTGCCCCGTCGTTTTATCCCGCATCAGCCCACGAAGACGTTGAGAACATCGCGGCGGGCGCTGGCGCGCTGGATGACCACCTGGATCGTTTCTTCGGGCTTGAGCGCCAATCCGCTGGTGAACGGGATGTCGCACTCGATCATGTACTCGGGAATCAGCACCTGGTAGCTCCGGCGGCGCTTGGCCAAAACGATGGCTTCCTCTTTCCGGCCCACGCGCTGTTCCAGATACTTCAAGATCCAGTAGCGCACGCGACGGTGCTGAAGCCGCGACACTTGGCTCATGGGGACTTCGAGCTGCCGGATGATCGCGTCGATTTCCGCGGCCGTGTAAGGGACCTCGAGGTCGAAGGCCGCCCGGATCTGACGCTGGGTCACCAGATCGCAGTACTTGCGGATGGGGGAAGTGGCGGTCACATAGGTGTCGAGCCCGAGCCCGGCGTGGGTTTCCGGTGCGTGGCTCAAAACGAAGCGGTTCAGCAGGCGGCGCTGCATCATATTTTGAAACAGGCTGTCCGAATCGCCCCGATACAGGCGCTCTCTGGCTTCGGGCTGCGAGCGGAACACCGCCGGCAGGCCACGTTCCTTGAGAAAACGCCCCATGAGCCAGTTGGCCATGATCATCAATTCGGAAACCAGCATGCGCCCCGGGCTTTCGCGATTGATGCGGTTGACGTTGATCTCGCCCCCCTCGCCGATCCAGACGTGAACCTCGGGCAGGGTGATCTGCACGGCCCCGGCCTGCAGGCGGAAGTCATGGAACCGGGCGGCCACGTCCCGCAGGATGCCGTATAACCGGTTGTCGTCGGCCAGGATGTTGACGTCGTAATAGGTCAACTGCTGCTCGACCCGCACCAGAGACGGCACGATTTCGATTGAAACGATGCCGAGCGACTGGCTGAGCGTCACCAGGGTGCTGACCGCCGGCCGCAGATGGCCGGCCTTCAGGCTGCACAGGTCCTCCGCCAGGCAGGAGGGAAGCATCGGCAGCCGCCGGTCCGGCATGTAAATCGAGCTGCAGCGGGTGAAGGCCTCGCGGTCGAGGCCCGAGTCCTTTTTCACATGATGGCCCACATCGACGATGTGAACACCGAGGCGATAGGAATCCGCGCGCGTTTCCAGGCTCAGGGCGTCATCGTAGTCGAGGGTCGACTGCCCGTCGATGGTCATCAGCGACAAGCGCGTCAGGTCGCGGCGGGCAGATTCCGGCGCCACCGCGATGGTCGTTTTTTCCGCCGCCGGCACCAGGGTCTCAGCCTCATCCGTGACCTCCGGCGGAAAGTCGGTGGGGATCTCGTAGGTGATCAGATCGATATTCTCGTTCTCATCCCAGACGCCGAGCTTGACCAGAACCGGAAAAAGCGCCGCGGTCGAATCGAGTCCGGCCGCATCCAGGATCTTCTCACCCGTCGCGGAATGCCGGCTTTCCTTGCCGTACAAATAGAGCGACCTGAAAATGTCGATCAATTCCCGCTCTCTTTCCGAAAGGGGGGCGCCGGCGGCCGAATCCCCGTTTGTCAGGCTCTTGAGCCACGCGGCACCTTCGGCGATCAGCCGGTTCCGGCGTTCGGCCTCGTCCTGCTGGGCCTTTAAGCGCTCGACCTGCTCCGGATCATGGGGGAAAAACTGATCGGAGTTGAACTTGAAGTAGAGCCGGTCTCTGAAAAAAGCCCTGACGACCGCCGATTCGTGATCTGCGCCCGGCTGATCCGGGAAACACAAGGCGGTCATGGTCGCCAGATCGATCCACTGCTGCTCGCTGTTCAACACCGCCCACAGTTCCCCGACATCGACCTGTCCGCACAGGGCCTCGCGGCGGTTGGCCGTGTTTTTCAAGGCCTCAATCAAGCGCTCGCGCCCCTGGGCCACATCCAGGCGGTCCCGCGAAGAGTGCGACAACCGGTTGGCGGACAGGTTCACCTCGCGGTTGGTTTCGTTCAACACCCGCAGCCGCTTGTCCTTGACCTCCATGACGACCGCGCACACGATTTTCTGGCGATCGATGTACTCGATGATGCAGCCTTTTTCCATAGCCAGAGATACTAACAACCGAACATTTGAAAGTCAATTCGCCGGGAGGCGCTGAATTTCATGGCCTTTCGGCCCACCACGGGGCTGGTGAACCGGTCAGGTCAGTTGCGCCGGTTGGACCGTTTAGCCCGCTGGGCCGGTTGATCTGTGCCCGGTGTTGCGGTGGCGGGTTGCCGTCACTATCTTTTACAGTTAATTTTGTTGGCACGGGAATTTGTGAATTGCTGAATCCGCGAATCGGTGCCCCCTTCTCCCGCCGCACCGGGAGCAAACCGGAAACAAGTTCATCTTTTACTTAACCCTTTTTTACTTAACCCTTGACGGATCGATGAAACCGACTGACCTCATCAAACCCTATTTCCTTGAAAAACGCCGGTTGATTGCGGTCGGCATGGTCAGCCTGATCATTGTCGATGTGCTGCAGCTCTTCATTCCCCGCATCATCAAA
>JBAPSB010000155.1:0-4680 GCA_049281435.1 Desulfobacterales bacterium | reverse complement strand
CCGCGGGTTTCCGGCTGCGGCGTACATAAAGTACGCCTCGCCGTAAACCCTTGTGAGGCCTTGCCCAGCGAAAAAAATCCACATTTATGAATTGGACACTGAAAAGTGCCTAAAAAAATCGCGGATGGGCACTATCTATTTTCCGTCCAGAAATGGCCTTTTCCCGCAATATCGGCGTCAACGCACGGCACCACAGCGTGCTTCGATCAGATCGGCAATCCGGGCAATATCGTTTAATCCGAAGGTGGGGACGCCCAAATCGATCGCCGAGTCGGTCACGAAGGCCATCAACCGGTTATCGCCCCGGCAAAGGGGCTGCGCGTGCGCGGCCTGGCGAAACACTTCTATTTTCGGCATAGCGCCGGATTTAAAGCCCTCGGTCAGGACCAGATCGACATCCTCGAAGTATTTTTCGAGTTCCTCCAGTCGCGGCGAGGGCATGCTCTTGATCATGGCCACGGTTTGCGGCGCTACCACCATGACCGTGTCGGCTCCGGCCTGTTTGTGGCGCCAGCTGTCTTTTCCCGGTTTGTCCATCTCGATGGTGTGGGCCGAATGTTTGACGGTGCCGATCCGCAACCCGCGGCATTTCAATTCCGCAATCAATTTCTCGATCAGCGTCGTTTTTCCGCTGCCGGACTTACCCACAATCGATAGAATGACCGGCATTGCGCCTCCAAAAGGTTTGTGTATATTCACGTGGGGGTCTGTCGCACTGTTAACTCCCTTGCCTTGCGGTTAGCGGCGATGATCCCGCCACTTCGGACCCGCGAAACGCCCGGAAGCTAACCCGCGCCATACTGGTTGTCAAGCCGGATGGCCGCCGATTTCGGATTGATAACCGCACTAAAATGTTTATACTGTCCGGAATTAAAGCGGTTGCGCGTCAAACGGTCGTGGCGCTTCAACCTACCATGATGCATAGAATCGGCTGTGTCAGTTTAGTCGGTTAGGTCAGTTGAGTCGGTTGGGTCGGTTGGGTCAGATGAGTCATTTCCTTGAGTTTATTGGGTTTTTTGGACTGAATCCGTTATATGAATAATCGATTGAGCGCTCGAAATCTCATGCCCATCGCGATGCGTCATAACGATGCGCCGGAGGCCGGATGGGCGGTTGCAAACGGGGGCTGACTGTCTGAAGCCGTTTACGGGCTCTTGGACCGGACCGCTATCGGCACCGCTTCAAAACCAATACCTTGAAGTTGAGTCAGGCCTCATTTTTCAATGACAGGCCCCGTCCGGTTTTAGAGACCGTTGAGGGCAAGTTTCAGCCGCCGTTTTCAACCGTTCATTCGGGTGGAGGTGCCCACCGTTTTAAGGTAAGTTGAGAAGGCGGAATTGAGTTCGTTTTGTCCGTTGGTCTCGGGCGGGATCAAAGGATTTTACAGCCCCTCGTGTAAATTGTAATACTCCGGCTGTGTGCGAGTGACCCCTATGGCGCTTCTGGAAGTAAAAAACCTGGTCAAAAAATACGGCCGCACGAATGCGGTCGACGGGGTTTCTTTTGCCATTTCCCAGGGGACGTGTTTCGGCCTGCTGGGACCCAACGGCGCCGGTAAAACAACGAGCATAGAAGTCATCGAGGACATCGTCGCCCCGACCGAAGGTGACATACTCTACAAGGGTCAGCCGCGATCCGACACCTTTCGGGCCGAAGTGGGGATTTTGTTTCAGCAGACCGCCCTGCTGTCCTTTCTGACGGTCTATGAAACGCTGGTGACTTTTCAGAACCTCTATACGAATACCGCCGATCTGCAGGAGCTGATCAGGATGTGTCACCTGCAGGATTTTTTAAAGCAATACAACGACCGCATTTCCG
This sequence comes from Desulfobacterales bacterium, assembly GCA_049281435.1. Taxonomy (GTDB): domain Bacteria; phylum Desulfobacterota; class Desulfobacteria; order Desulfobacterales; family SG8-13; genus JARFQH01. The sequence goes on along the minus strand of JBAPSB010000155.1, from coordinate 2,862 downwards.
GCGGCCAGAGACAGCGGTTTATGCTGGCGCTGGCCCTGGTCAACAAGCCCGAACTGGTTTTCCTGGACGAACCGTCCACCGGCCTGGATCCCCAGGCGCGTCGCAACCTCTGGGATATCGTGCAGGACATCAAGGCCGGCGGCCGCACCATCGTGCTGACCACCCACAACATGGAAGAAGCGCAGGCCCTGTGTGACGAAATTGCCATCATGGACTATGGCCGCATCATCGCCCACGGATCACCGGCCGAGCTGATCAAACGCCACTGCGGCGGTGTCACCGTGGTGCTGCCGCAAGCGAGTGCCCATTTGTCGCTGCCGTCGCTTTCCGTTCCCTTCCAGCTGGTTCAGGACCGGGTCGAAATCATGACCGACGACCTCAACGCCTGCGTGGCGGAACTCGTCGCCAGAAACGTCGACCTGAAAGACATGACCGTGCGATCGCCGAACCTCGAAGATGTCTTTCTCACATTGACCGGCCGCCAGCTGCGAGACTGATTATGCGGATCAAAAGGCTCTGGACCCTTTTTGTCGCCCGCAACCGCGAATTTCTGCGCGATCGGGCCGCATTCGGCTGGAACTTCCTCTTCCCGTTTTTGATCATCGGCGGATTCGGCCTGATTTTCGGCAGCGACCGCTATGCCGAGTACAAGGTCGGCGTTTTTCCCGTCGCAACCGAAAATGCGGCCCCGGCCACCCTGGACATTCCCGAGCCGTTTCGGCAAACCCGTTACATCCAGTTCGTGGGGTTTAAAACCGCCGACGAGGCCTTCGACAAACTCAAGCACTACAAGATCGATTTCCTGATAAAAGCCGGCCCGCCGCCCTACGCGTATTGGCTCAACACCACCTCGCCCAAGGGCTATTTCGTGGAAAAGATCTTCCAGAGCAGCCTGCTGCCGCCCGACCTGTCGCTGCCGGCCCGGAAAAATGAGATCAGCGGGCGGCAGATCCGTTACGTGGACTGGTTTTTTCCGGGCATTCTGACCATGAACATGATGTTCAGCGCCCTGTGGGGCGTGGGATACGTGGTCGTCCGCTACCGCAAGAACGGCGTGCTCAAACGCCTGAAGGCCACCCCGCTGACGGCCTTCGAATACCTGAGCGCCCAGATGCTCTCGCGCATTTTTCTGCTGATGTTCACCCTGGCGGTGGTCTGGATCGGCTGCGATCTGATTTTTACATTTCACGTGGAAGGCTCGTATCTGGATCTGGCCATCGTATTTTTCGTGGGCAGCCTCAGTTTGACCGCTCTGGGACTGGTGATCGCCGCGCGGGGCACCAGCGAGGAATTTGCCACCGGCTTGCTGAACTTCATCGCCTGGCCGATGATGTTTCTGTCCGAAGTCTGGTTTTCGATAGAAGGGGCGCCGCAGTGGGTCAAAAACATGGCCGCCGTATTCCCCCTGACGCACCTTTTAAAGGCCGTCCGCAAGATCATGAACGACGGTGCGGGCCTGATCGATGTCGGCCCCGAGCTGGCGGTGCTGGCGTTGATGACCCTCGCCTTTTTGGCGATCGGCGCCTGGCTGTTTTCCTGGAACCGTTGACCCCCGAAAAGGTGAACCGGTGAAATCAGATCTATTGCACGACATGTCGGCCTACGGCGGCCCCGGGTGGGCGCCGCGCAACAGTTCATTGCGCGAAGAAGCCGGCCGCATTTGGGGCCGCTGCGGCCAGTCGACGGAGTGGTCGGCCTTGAAAACGGTCCTGATGCACCGGCCGGGTCCGGAACTTTACACCATGCAGAACCCCGACGCGGTCTTGATGCTCGACCGGCTGGATGCGCAAAAAGCCGGCGCCCAGCACGATGCGCTCGCCCAGTCGTACCGCCGGGCCGGCATCGAGGTCTTTTATGTCGAGCCCGCGGAGACCCGGTTCCCGAACCAGATGTTTGTAGCGGATCTGATGTTCATGACACCCGAAGGCGCCATCCTGGCCCGGCCGGCGTCCGCGGTCCGGGCCGGTGAAGAACGCTGGGTGGCCCGGCGGCTGGCCGATCTGGGAGTTCCGATCCTGAAGTCCATTCGGGGGCGCGGGACCTTCGAGGGCGCCGATGCCGCCTGGCTCGACCCGGCGACGGTTCTCCTGGGCCGCGGGCTGCGCACCAATGCCGAGGGAGCCTGCCAGGTGGCAAACCTCCTGCAGGAGATGACGGTGCGGGTCCTCCAGGTCGACCTGCCCTGCGGCACCATGCACCTGATGGGAATGCTGCGGTTGGTGGACCATGACCTCGCGCTGGCCTGGCCGCAGCGGCTGGCTCATGCCGCGGTGGAGGCCCTGCGCGATAAGGGATTTACCGTTCATTTCATTCCGGATGAGACCGAAGCCAGGACGGGATCCGCCTTGAATGTTGTGACCCTCGGCCCGCGAAAAATCCTCATGCCGGCCGGAAACCCCGTCACGCAGGCATTTTACGAAAATCTCGGGATCACCTGCCTGACGGTTGACGTCGACGAACTGGCAAAGGCCGCCGGTGCGATCGGCTGCCTGACCGGAATCATCGCCCGCGAACCGATAGCGGCCTGATCGAAAGACAACCGGCGCTGGACTGCCGAAGTGCCTGCCGCAATCGTCTCCGGCGGAGGTATACCGGCTTTTTTTTATTCCATTCTCCCTTACTGCTCGTTATTTCCCCCTTGTTGCCGGGAAAAAATTTCACTAGCTGAAGGACTTTCCCCAGGTAAATTGAAGCCCCGGCCCTATGGACATGTCCGATAACGTATTACATAAATAGTTTCCGTCCATTGGGTTGAAAGGAGGTTTTTGCCATGCTTGCAAAAGATACCGCCGGTTTGTTGATCTCACTTCACAGGACCATCTTCAATGGGGCTTTCGAGACGATGGCCCTTTGGCAGGATGA
>JBAPSB010000154.1:0-22714 GCA_049281435.1 Desulfobacterales bacterium | reverse complement strand
GAATAAGCGGTTGCGAAAAGCGGCTGGTCAAGTAGGGGCGAAAAATTTTTCGCCCCTACGGGGTCTTGGACCGGACCCACTATCGATAGCGCGTGAAGGCACAAACTTCGGACCTTGATCCGATAGTATTACCGCGGATGGGCCTGGTCCGGTCTTAGAGCCCGTCGGCGGCGAGTTTCAGTCGCGCTCGCAACCGCTTTACCGGGTGGAGACGCCTACCTTAAATCGAACCATAATTCCATTTTTTTGACAATGGTCGCGGATAAAAAAAGCGCTTGCTCTCTGAAAACTTTTTTAGAACAAGCGCTCGAAAAATAAAATATTATTATGCTGTGGCCGTCAGTGATGGTGGCTGCCCTTTCCCTTGCCGGTGTCGATGGCAGCCTTGATGACGCAATATGTCATTCCGAGCCCGATGATCGTCAGCGCGTACCACAGGCCCCCGTGAAATACCATGTGGCCCATATCCCAAACCCATTCGAAACTAAACGGAAACATGACGTTTTCCTCCTGTGCCTCTCGATTTATGCCTGTGCCGGCTGCAAGTCACCTTCCAGGGCCTTTGTCGCTGACGGGATTTCACTTTCGGGCGGGGCGACCTCTCCAACCGGCGGCTCGATGGGGTTGAGTTCCGCTTCCTGGGGGAAAACCGGCAGGTAGCGGTAGGAGAGCGACGCCAGGATGATGCCGTAGGCCACCGGCAGGAGCGTGGTGGCGACTTCCTGCCAGCTCGGGTAATACAGGATCCATTTGATAAAGGGCATCACCGGCACGGCCAGCACCTGGAGCACCATCACCCAGCGGTTGAGGCTGACGCCGATCACGGCCAGAATCACGGCCAGCCAGAGCAGCTTGTTGTTTTCGCGCGTCTTTCTGAAAACCAGCAGCAAGGCCGGCAGCCAGCCGCAGACAATAACTTCGAGCGCCAGAATCCAGTACCCGTACAGGCCGTTGTTGGTGTAAAAATCGCTCAGCACGAAGCCTTTGGCCGGCGCGGTAACCGCGGCCCAGTAAATGGTGTCGGCGGTTTTGGCGACGCAGTAGGTCAGCATCATCCAGCCCGATATCTTGGCCAGCAACCAGATCACGTTGTCCTTGACCAGTTTTTTCCCGGTCACGGCTTCCGTAATTTTGGTGAGCATGATGGTGAAAGCGGGTCCGTAAGCCGCCGCAGACCAGGTAAAGAGAAAAAAGGTGAACGGCCAGATGAGGATATGCTCCCGAAACCCGAACGGCCGCCCGAAAAGCACGCCGGCCACGCCGCCCAGCGATCCCTGGTGGAAAAAGGACAGGAAGGCGCCGGTGGCCGCAAAAATCGCCATGATCTCGTGCATGTTGTGGCTGAGGTTATGAAAGAAAGGGACCCGGTCGAGCTGACGGTTCTCGAGCACCAGCGGAATGTATTCGATAGTCAGAACGAAGAAGTAACAGGTCAGACAAAAGGCCACTTCGGTCAGCATCGAGTGCACGTTGGCATGCCAGAAAATGAACCAGCCTCTCAGGGGCTGCCCGATATCGATGGCGAGGATCAACAGGGCCGAGCTGTAACAAATGAAGCCGATCAGGACCGCAAAGTTGATGATGTTCTTCAGTTCGTCCTTGCCGACGAGATATTTTAAAAAACCACTGAAAAACGCCCCGCCCCCCAGGGCGATGACGGCCAGATCGGCCCAGATCCAGAGCGCGAAACCGTAGGCATTGTTCATGTTGGTCTGGTTGAGGCCCTTCAACCAGCAAAGCAACATGGCATATACGCCCCACAGCAGAACCAGGATGACCGGCGTCAGACCGGCCATGAATTTCCATATTGGACAGCGGGTTACTCCCTTCGGCATCAATGCAGTGTCCATAAGTCCCATGCTCCTCGGTGTAGTTTCGTTGAACCGTTTTCCGACCCGTTTTTGGAGTGGCCCTCAGAACCGCCGCGGCGATTTAGGGCCAACCTCGGCAAAATCCCCGATCAGGCCTTGTCGTGTCCCGGCAGGTAATTGTCCCCCAGACGCCGGACCCATTCCTTGCTGGAGTGGTAATAGACTTTCGGGTTGGTTCCCAGTTTCTCCAGCAGTCGAAACACGTTCTTTGCCTGGGGTTTGCCCCCGTTGTGGTTGTCCGGCTGCGCCAGCTGATGCACCTTGTGGTCCGGGTTGTTCAAATCGCCGAAGACGATGGCCTTGGCCGGGCAGGCCTGGGTGCAGGCCGTCTGGTAGTCGTCCTCCGCCAGGTGCTCCTCGCCTTTGAAGTCGGTGTGGGTCTTGGCCAGTTGGTAGCGATGAAAACAGAAGCTGCACTTTTCGACCACCCCGCGCATGCGCACCGAAACATTCGGGTTCAGGGACTTCTCCATACCATCCGGCCATACCGGGTCATACCAGTTAAACTGCCGGACGTGATAGGGGCAGGCCGCCATGCAGTACCGGCAACCGAAACAGCGGGTGGGAATCTGGCTGACGATACCGGTGTGGGCATCGTAGTCCGTGGCGGTCGCCGGACAGACCGACACACAGGGTGAATGGCCGTGGTGCCCTTCGCAGTGCTGGCAGGGCCGCGGCAAATAGCTGCTTTCCGCGTCCGGAAAAGCTTTGTTGTTGCTCAGCTTGTAGACGCGCATCCACGCGATACTGATCAGTTTATCGGTTTCGTCTTCCCGGAACGGGACATTGTTTTCGGCCATACAGGCGACCATGCAGGATCCGCATCCCGTACACTTGTCCAGATCGATGAACATTCCGAATTTGTGGGCTTTTTCTACTTTCATCTAAACCTCATCGCCGGTGTGAAATGGTAAAATGCCGGTACGTGCTGCCACTGGCCGTCGCCTGACGGCTCCTCTAAGCTTTGTCTAGGCTTTGTCGAGTTTGGCCATGATGCCCCAGGCGGCATCGTAACCGGTGGCGGCATCTTCAACGGACCCGATCAGGGCATTGACGTTGACACCCTTGCCGGCCAGAAACTTGCTGTGCGCCGTATGGCCCAGTCCCCTGGGCAACGCCACCACTCCCGGCATGATGCCATCGAACAGGTGCACCCGCACCCCGGCCGTGCCGTAAGGCGTCGTCAGCCTGGCGGCCTGCCCTTGCTGCAGGCCCAATTTTCCGGCGGTGACCGGATTGACCTCGATGAAAACGTCGTTGCCGGTCAAAACCGTGTCGGGAACGATCTTGATGACAAACGGCGGGTCGCCGATATAGCCATTCCAGAGTTGCATCGTATCGTACGGGACCAGTATCAGGGGCAAGGCCGCTTTGTCGCCTTGCGGTGCGATGGGCGCAAAGGGCGCCAAGGCATCGATCTCGGCATTGGTGAATTCGAAGCGCGAGGATTTGGTTTCAAAGCTCGGGGGTGGCCCGGCAGCGCCGGTGGCTTCTGCGGACCAGTGCCCTTTTTCGTCGAGGATGGCCCACATGTCGCCGAGGGTTTCTTTCAGGCAGGTCTGGTAGTCGTCCCAGGGGAAGGCCGCGGCAACCGTTCCACCCTGTAACCGCGCCAGTTCGATCACCACGTCCCCGATGGGCCGCGTGTTGAACAGCGGTTTGACCACGGGCCGGGTCAAGTTGACCAGCGGTCGGGGATAACCGGCTGCAATCGGCCGGTCTTCGTATTGTTCGAGGTAGCTGGGGCTCGGCAGGATGAAATCCGACATTTCGGCCGTCTCCCCGCGGTAGGCGGAAAAACTCACGACCAGGGGGATCTTCTTGACGGCATCGATGAAAGCCTTGGTGTTCGGCTGTGAAAAACAGGGGTTGGCGTTGGCGACAAAAAGGACCTGAATCGGCGATTCGGCGCTCGAATTGACGGCTTCCGGCAGTCGATTGAGCAGATAGCGGGCGTGGGGATAGGAGCGGCTGCCGGCTTGATCGACACGCTCCTGCTGCATGCCGGCGGAGGCGACGGCATCCATTTCCGGTTCCGGCCAATCGATGTAGTCCGCCTCGGGAACCGCACAAACCCCGCCCGGCCGGCCGATAGCACCGACCAGGGCATTGAGGGCGTGCACGGCCATCACCTCCTGCAGGCTGCCGGGGGTCTGCCCCTTGCCGCGCCCACAGACGGCCACGGGATGCCGGGCGCCGGCAAATTCCCGGGCCAGCCTGACGATGGTCGCCGGCTCGACCCCCGTGAGCTTGGCTGCGCTCTCGGGATCGTAGGCCTCGGTGACCTGCCGCCGCCACGCATCGAATCCGCTCGACTGGGCGTTGACAAATTCGGCGTTATAAAGGGATTCCTTGATGATCACGCCGGCCATACTCAACGCCAACACGCCTTCGTTGCCGGGGTTGACCGGAATCCATTTATCGGCTTTGGCCGCGGTGCGCGACTGGCGCGGTTCGATCTGGACGAGTTTGCCGCCGCTCTCGCACCAGCGGCTGCGGGTCTGAAAAATGTGAACCGGTGTGCCCCAGCCGTCGAGCAGGCCGCTGCCAAAACTCAGGACAAAGTCGGCGTTTTCCAGGTCGAAACCGGCCGTGCCGCGAACCCCCTGCATCAGATACAGCGCCAGTTCGTAGGTGTCCTGAATGGAGGGCAGGCGAAAAAACTGCGGCGATCCGTAAACGGTTAAAAACCGGAGCAACAGCTCCGGTACCGTGCCGCGGTCCGAGTCGGCGATGCAGGCGACGCGGTGCGACTGTCCACCATCCCTTAGTTCCTTCAGCCGGGCGGAGATCTCGTCCAGGGCCTCTTTCCACGAGACTTCGACGAACCGGTCGTCGACTTTTTTCATGGGGGCCTTGACCCGCTGCGGCCCGTAGAGCAACTGGGCGCCGGCCAGGCCCAAGGTGCACAGACCGCCGTCGTTGATCGGATGTCCTTTCAGCCCTTCGATCTTGACCACCCGATCCTCGACTTTGCGGACGCTGATGCCGCAGCCACCCGGACACAGCGTGCAGGCGGAGGTGACATGCGTGACCTCGCCCTTCTCGGGGACCGGCACCCAGGGCCACATCTGGGTCCAGATGGCGATATCGTCGGTCAGTTTCCAGGGCAGCGGCGACAGTGCGGTCCCTGCGGCACCACCGATTAAAAACGACAAGAAACTTCTTCTGTCAATCTTCATCGATTCATCCCCTTATGCCTGAGCAAGCTGCAAAAATTTCACCTAAATTATTCCTTTGCCGCCGCAATGCGAGGCGCCGGCACGCAGTTTTATTTGTGGCACACGAAGCAACCGCCCCGGCGGGTCTGAACGCTGCCCTGGCTGACGTTTTCCCGCACGTGGCACCGGGAGCAGTCATTCATTTTCATGCGGTCCCAGCTGTTGCGTTTGATACCGGCAATGTTGTGCCCCCAGATATCGCGGCTGTAGCGACTGATCCGGTTGTATTCATAGGGCCTCAATTCTTCGCTTTCGCCGATGTGGCCGTGGCAGGTGACGCAGTCCATACCGGCCTTCTTGACGTGGGCGGCGTGCGAGAAAAAGACGCAGGGCGGCTGTTTCGAGTAGATCAGCCAGGGAACCTCGCGACCTTTCTGGACGAACTCGGTGACGAAATGTTTCTCGGCCTCGCTGTCGCCCTGCACCTCTTCGTGACACTCGATGCACTGTGCCAGCTTCGGCGCCCCGGCGTAGCTGCCGTCCTCGCGGAAGAAATGACAGCTCTCGCAGCCCGCGTCGACCAGTTCGTTGTGCAGCGCATGGTTGAAGGCGACCGGCTGCTCCTTCTGGGAATAGAGGAGCTTGGGAAAGACCACCCACCCGACGACCAGGCTGGTGACGAGGCCGACAATAAAAAACAGGATGATCGATGCACCGGATCCATCCTGTTTTTTGTCTCCACCGCCCGAAGACGCCGCCTGCGCGGCCTCGTCGGCTGCATTTTCCGATTCCGTCCTGTCAAGATCGTCTGCTGTACTCATGAAAACTCCGTCTATGAATGAGTGAAAGTGTCACGGCCTGACGGTACAAAATGGCTGCCCGACGCACCCGGCAGTACTTATGACCGGGGGGCAAATTTTTGGGTTGTGTACCGTGCGAGTCCCCCTTTGTCAAGCGAAAATCATTGTCCCATGGCCCCGTAACTGTGCAGCCCGGGAAGCAGATTGACGCCGAAATAGGTGAACAGCACGGCGGCGAATCCGATCAGGGAGAGATAGGCGATGCGCCGGCCGTGCCAGCCGCGCATCAGTTTGGCATGCAGGAGTGTGGCATAGATGAACCAGGTGATCAGCGACCAGGTCTCCTTGGGATCCCAGCCCCAGTAACGGCCCCAGGCGGAATTGGCCCACACGGCGCCCGAAATGATGCCGACCGAAAGGAACAGAAATCCGAAAACGATCATCTGGTGGGTCAGATCGTCGATCACCGCCGGTTTCGGGAAACGGTCGAACAGCGACTCCTTGCCTTCCGGTTGGCGCTGGCGGACAAGATACATGATGCTCAGGCCGAAAGCGACGGCAAAGGCGGCGTAGCCGATAAAACAGGTAATCACATGCGCGATCAGCCAGTTGCTTTTCAGGGCCGGCAAGAGCGGCTGGATGCGGTCGCTGACATTCGGGGACAGGGAGGCGTAGGCCATCGCCAGAAAGGCCAGCGGCATGGTGAAGGCCCCGATGACCCGGTTCCCGTAGCGGCGCTCGATGAACAGATAGAGCAGGGTGATCGTCCAGGCAAAAAAGACCAGCGATTCGTAGAGATTCGACAAGGGTGCATGTCCGAACCCCATCCGGTAGGACTCCGCCCAGCGCATGGCAATGCCGGCCGTGTTGCCGATCAGCCCCAGAAGGGCCACCCAGGTGGCCAGTACCCCCGGCGTTCGGCGCTTGAAAACAAGGGCCAGGATGTACAGAAACGCGGAAAAACCATACACGAAAGTGGTGATGGAAAGTGTCAAGGAGCTGTTCATTGGTCGTCCTTTGCGGTGTTCCGGTCGGCCGCGGCCGACGTGTGCCCGGGTCCGCCCCCGTTTTCGAGCAGGTGATCGAGAATGTCCGCGACTTTGCGGCGCAGGCCGAGCTTGTTCTTGTTGGCGAACCCCGTTGCCGACACAAGGCTCTGCCGACCGCCGCGGGCTACCTCGATCCCCACCCTCTGGTGAGACATGAAAAAAGTGATGATACAACCGATGATCATCAACACAAAGCCCGAGTAAACGACCCAGACCCCGGGGTCCCTCGTGACCTGCAATCCGGTGTAGTACCGTTTGGTTTGAGGCCCCGCCGACGCGCTGGTTTCATCGAGCGCTATCAGGACCGCATCGCTTCGCTGGGGATTGAGCATGGCGCTCATACGGTCGAACCCGGGGAATTTGAAGGGCAGAATCACGTCGACCACCGCGCCGTTTTTCTGGGTCAGCCGGCCGATGAGGGTCGGTCCGAGCTGCCGGCCGCGAAAGTCAAAAGCGGCCTTGAATTCCACAATTTCGAATTGCCCGAGGTCCTCGGCAATGGTGACCCGCTCGCCGATATGCACCTTCTTATTATAGACCATGCCGGTTTCCTTACTGGTGAAACTCAGCGCGATCTCCTCGGGAGCGGCGCTCATCTGAAGCTCCTGCGGCAACTCCCCGTAGCTGGACTGAAAAAAATTGATCCCCTTGTAGCGCAGCGGATGGTTGACCAGGACGTCTTTTTGCGCGACCGTGCGGCCGTTTTCGACGATCGACAGGCGGCTGCGATATTCCTTGGGCATGCCGGAGGGATAGAAACTGACATCGAAATCCTCGCAGCGGATATCGAACCCCAGGTCAACCGGCTTGCCCGAATTCCTGAGCAGAATCGTGCGGGTCATGTCACCCTCGGCGATGTTGACGAAGGCCTCGAAACCGAAAAGAGAACCGAGCAGCCCCCCGATCAGCAGTATGATGACGCTGGCGTGCACAACATAGACCCCGAGCCTGGTCCAGCGCCATTTCTCGGCAAAGCAAAAAAAACCGTCCGCCGTCGTGTCGCAGCGATGATACCTGAACTTCTTCGCCACGAAGTCTTCGATGACCGGCCTCAGTTCCTCGACCGGCCGCGGGTCCTCGCGACTGATCCGGTGTTTGTCGCCGCGGAAGCGCGACAAATTGACCTGCGGATGTTTGACGAAAACGATTTTCCAGGTCGCGGAAAGACGGTTCAGCGAACAAACGATGATGTTGATCGTCAGCAGCAGCAGGAGCAGCTGGAACCACCAGGAATGGTACATGTCAAAGACATCGAGGGTCTCGAACAAACGGTAAAAAAAATCGCCGAAGGCCCGGCGGTAATTCTCCGGGTTTTCATTCTGAGGGATGAGGGTGCCGATGATAGAGGTGCCCGCCAGCGTCAGCAACAGCGCCACGGTAAGCTTTACGGAGGCAAAAAAACCCCAGAGTCCATGTGGTTTCGAAGCACCATCTGGAATCTCCCGGTTGTTCATCAGATTTCCTTTCCAAAAGAGAACTTTTCAAACACGAGTCTGGTGTCATACAAAATTGCAGCGCTCATTGCAACGGGAAAGGAGGTCTGGCGGGTCGTGCCCGTCTGCGGTCTTTGGGGGGCTCGGTCGAGAGTCTATTTATAAAAAAAACGATATTAAAGGCGACAGGTGCGGTGAGTTTCAGTCGCGCTCGCAACCACTTATCCGGATGGAGGCGCTTACCGTTGATCCAAACAGAATGCTTGGCTCTTTAGCCCGATTTTCCATAGTCTATCTTCGAAATATAGGCTTCAAGATAAAGATTTTGGCAAAAGCCCGAGGGAGGTGCTGTATACGTCATACGCCGCCAACCGATAGCACAGCCAAAATCTATTTCTTTAAGCCTATAGAACAAAAAAAGTCTTCAGTGGCCACCGGCGGCAAACTGAAGACTTTTGGTATCGATTACATCGCCATTCGGGGCCTCATAAACGCGCCACCATCCAGGCCGGCGGCAAAACACCCTTCTCAGGCCTTAGGTAAAAGAATGGCTTAAAGAAAAAATTAAGCTTTGGTATATATTCCCCGGGACATCGACTTGATCGATCCCTTTTTGGTCAACTTGTAAAGGGCATTGCTGAGCTGGCGCGGATTCAACTCCGTTTTTTCTTTAAGCTGCGCGATGGAGATTCCTTTTCTGCTCTTTTGGATGGCGTCGAAAACCGCCTTGAGAACCGTTGCGCCCTTGTCTTCACCGGCCGGTTTGGCCTTCCGGGCGGGGGCTGTTTTTTTAGGCGTGGACTTGGACTTGGGCTGGGGCTTGGCTTTCGACTTCGCCACGGCGCTCTTGGGCGCAGCTTTTTTCGCCGCAAGACCCTTGTCGACTTGTTTCGAAAGCCTTTCTACCTGTTTCGAGAGAGCGGCGAGGTGTTTGGCGATGCTCTTCAGTTGGTTGCTTTCCTGGGTCATTTCTTCGTTCCTCCCTGTTCAAATAGTTTTTTTTTGGCAAAATCCCATCTTTACTTCACAGTAGTATATAGCGACCTGATTAAATGTCAACAATTAAAAGGAAGCTTTCGACAATTTTTTCAGCGCAATAAAGAATTACTGGCAGCAATCCGCACGATTTTGCTGAAACCGGGTGTGCGAAAGAAGTTTTCGGGAAAGCTCTGGGAAATCCCGACGCCGTAGGGCTGTACAATGCCTTTGGTCCGTGCTATAGGGCTTAAAATAAAGGGTTAGGCTGCTGGTATCGGTTGTTGGCGTAAACTTATACAGCCGCCGCCCGCTGGCCTTGCCAAAACCTTTATCTTAACGCCTATATTGAGAAAACTGCTGGCCGGCAGCCGGTCGCGCTCTGCCTTTTTTCCCTTTTTTGTTGTTGAATTTCGCACGTCCGCCTACCCGTCTCCGCGGCCGCCCATAGATGTAAACCGCCGGCTTCGGGCCCATAAAAAAACATGATGGCCGGCCGGCGAGGGTGCCGTTTTTCACCGCACCGCAGATGGCCGGTTCTGTCCGGCCGGTTGCCTGAGAGGAAGTTGATCAAGCCATATGACTCCGAAACGACATATCATCGATTACCAAAAAGAACTCAACGCCGCCCAGTTTGAGGCAGTGATGTTCGACGATGGACCGCTGCTGGTAATTGCCGGAGCCGGCAGCGGCAAGACCCGAACCCTGACTTACCGCGTCGCGCGTCTGGTCGAAGCCGGTGTCCCGCCACCGGCCATTCTTCTTCTGACTTTTACCCGCAAGGCTTCGGCCGAAATGCTCACTCGCGCCTGCCGGCTGCTCGACGAGCGGTGTGAAAAGGTTTCCGGCGGGACCTTTCACTCGTTCGCCAACGCCATCTTACGCAGGTATGCCGCTGTGTGCGGTTTCGACTCCGGGTTCACCATCATGGACCGGGCGGACGCGGAAAGCCTGATCGGAATGATCAGGAAAGACCTCGGCCTGGGCGGCAAGAAGCAAACTTTCCCGCGCAATCAGACCCTCGCCAATATTTTCAGCCGGTCGGTCAACAAAAACCTGAGTGTCGATGAGGTCGTGTTCAACGATTACTCTCACTTCAGCTCGGCCGCAGAGGACATGACAAAGCTTTTCACCCTGTACACCGAACGCAAGCGGCAGCTCAACTTCCTCGACTACGACGATCTTCTGGTCTATCTTTACCGCTTGCTGCGGGACCGGGCCGATATCCGCCAGAGACTGTCTTCGGACTACCAGTACATTATGGTCGACGAATATCAGGATACCAATTACCTGCAGGCCGAGATTCTCTTCCATCTCGCAAACCGGAATTGGAACGTGATGGCCGTGGGCGACGATTCCCAAAGCATTTATGCTTTCCGAGGTGCCAATTTCAAGAATATCATCGACTTTCCCCGGATCTTTCCGGGGGCCACCGTCATCGGTCTGGAAGAAAATTATCGCAGCGTCCAGCCGATCCTTTCCCTGACCAATGCCGTCATCGACCGCGCGGTCGAGAAGTACGAAAAAAAGCTGTTCACCCGCCGCACGGGCGGCAGCCGGCCCCGGCTGGTGGACACGGTCAGCGAAAACAATCAGTCGCGCTACGTCGTCGACAAAATTCACGACATCGTCGCCACGGGCGTGGCCCTGAATGAAATTGCCGTTTTGTTCCGCGCCAGTTTTCACTCTTTCGATCTGGAGATCGAACTGGCGCGCGCGCAGGTGCCCTATGTCAAGGTCGGCGGGTTCAAATTCATGGAGTCGGCCCATATCAAAGACCTTCTGGCTCATATGCGCGTGGTCCACAATCCTTATGACAGAATCAGCTGGTACCGCTTGCTGCTGCTGCTGGAGAACATCGGCCCGAAATCCGCCCACGACATCTACGAAGCGCTGGCCGCAGAGCACGGCGGAACCATGGGGATCGCGGCCGCCGTCGCCGGGCGCAAGAAAGCCGCGGGGCTCGAGCGTCTGGTGGAACTGTATGCCGCAATCGATGCGCGGCCGATGAGCGTGGTCGAGCTGGGCGAGACGGTCCTGGCGTATTATCTTCCGGTGTTAAAGCGCAAATACGACGATCACCCCAAACGGGTAAAGGACCTGGAACAACTGCTGGCCATCATGATCCGCTACGATGAGCTGGAGGATTTTTTGACCGACATGGCCCTGGAGCCGCCCTCCGCCAGCGTCGAGGGGTTGTTGGCGCCCGAGGGCGTTGGCGACGAACGCCTGGTGCTCTCGACGATTCACTCCGCCAAGGGCCTCGAGTGGCACACGGTTTTCATCATCTGGGCCGTCGACGGCCGTTTTCCGTCGGTGCGGGCGCTCGACAATCCGGCCGATCTCGAGGAGGAACTGAGGTTGATGTACGTCGCCGCCACGCGGGCCAGGGAGAATCTCTTCATTACCTACCCGAGCCAGGTGTTCGACCGCGGGGCCGGGCTCTATTTCGGCCGTCCGTCGCGCTTTGTCGACGAGCTGCCGGACAAGATCATCGAGCGCGCTTCTGTTTCCCCCTGGTAGACCGGGCAAGGGCGGCGGCGGCAGGCAAAAAGCGGGCGATCAGAAAGACTACTCGGAGAAATGGGCAACGGTATACGTCTTTATGGTCAGGTCGCCGGACTTCCAGCAGTCTCTTTCCAGGCCGGCTTTGAGACACAGGTGCTCTAAAAAAGGCTTTTTAGCGGGCAGTTGATCCCAGACTTGCGGCAAAAATGTCGCCGAGTGCCAGGCCTTGGAGATGATGAGGCCGTGAACCCCCGGTTGAAGCTTGTCAAGCAGGTCGTCGGCATCGTCATAGGCCAGCACGGTCGGCGCGGAAAGCACGCTGATGTCGATGGCGACCGCCGGCAGTTCATCTGTCGCCAGCGGTGGGAAGCGCGGGTCGTCGAAGGCGGCGTGGCGCGCATTCTCCTCCACTGCGGACAGAAGCGGCTGCCGGGCTTCGATTGTGCCGATGCACCCGCGCAGGGCGGCGTTCTTGTGAAGGGTCACAAAGCAGCCGCACTTCTGCTTCAGGGCCGCCGAGACGTCGGCCGGTCGCTTCACCGCGGCGCCGTCGATCAGTTCGGCGGCGATGGCGCTGCGCGCCAGTGTCAGCAAGGCGGCGCGATCGTCATTGGAAAGATTCTGCATCGTTGCACCGGCAACCGTGAAGTTTGCGTGCGGAGCGATAGGGGCGCGTTCACCGCATAAAAGCCCACCAGATGTAAACGCCCAGGGCCAGCAAGGCCAGAAACGCCGAGAGATACGCCGACCAGTTCACCGTTCGCTTGGCCATGCCGTGGGAATCGACCTCTCCGAGCTTCGATTTGCACGAGGGGCATTGGTTCACCCGCAGCGCCACATAGGCATAGCATTCCGGGCACCTTTTGGTCGCGAAAACCGGGCTCTTGTCTTTCGTTTCGGACGTCATTTCAAAAAAGCTCCTTTGAAACCGGCGGCGTTATTCTGGTGAGATCGGCGGTATAGCCATCATTCTACACGATTTCGGCCGAGTTAAAAACAGAAATTGTCTGGCGGCCCGTATGGTGTGATTTAGCTGGTATTTGTTTTCTTGCGATTCGGAATTTTTCCCGGAAGCTTAAAAGGTTCCTCTGCGATCAAACCGGATGCTTGCCGCCAGCGGCGGTGCTGAACGTTGAATCCCGCCCGGGCGGGAAGCCGGGAACGCCCTGTGCGTTCACTTTGGGTCGCTCAAGGGCCACTGCTTGCGACACTTCGAGGATGACACGGCGCTAGTTGATGTAGCTCTTGTCGATCGTGACCTGCCCGCTTGTCCTGAGTTCGGCCAGCCATTCGGTGATGGCGCGGTATTGTTTCTGCTCGCGCAGTTTCTGCTTCATGTCCGCTTTTTGCTTTTCGAACTCTTCGCTCGACGGTTCTTTGCGCTCCTCGAAGGCGACGACATAATACCCGTCACCCACCTCGAAGACCTGCTGCGGCCAACGGTTCGCGGGTGAGAGCTGAAAGGCCGCCTCCAGGAGTTCCTGGCTGTAACCGATTTGAGGCAGGGGGCCCTGACGGGTAAAATATCCGGTGCTCTCCACCGGCAGTTTCGCGCGCGCGCTTTCCTCGGTCAACGATTTGCCCTCTTTGAGCGCGGCCAGAAACGCTTCGGCTTGCGCGCGCGCGGCCGCCTTCTGCTTCTCCTTGATCACATCAGCCCGCACCCGTGGTTCCACGTCTTTGAGCTCCGGTATTTGCGCGTCTTTTTTTTCGGTCACCTGCAGGATGTAATAGCCGTCGCTCAACTCCTGCACCGGCCCGATGTCCATGACGGCGAGATCAAAAGCGGCCGCTGCAAACTTTTCACCGTCGGCAACGCCGGCAACCGGCCCTTGCCGGGTGAAAAAGCCGGTTTTGGCGATGTCTATTTTCTGCGCGGCCGCATTTCGAACCAGGTCGTCGCCCTGAAAGGAATTGTCGTAAATCGACGCCGCGGTTTCATTGGCCAGCGCCTTGGCGCGTTCGTCGGTCAGCTTGCGGCGGATATCCTCGCGGGCGGCATCGAAGGAGACCGTCCCCTCCTCGTTGACCTTCTCGACCTTGATGACGTGCCATCCGAACCGGGTCCGCACCGGCTCGCTGATGTCTCCGGCCGTCATCGCGAAGGCCTGGTCGGCAAAGGGCTTGACCATGGCGTCCTTGCGGAACGCGCCGAGATAACCGCCGTTCGGGGCCGTGGGACCCTCCGAGTACTCTTTGGCCAGCTCCGCGAATTCTTTGCCTTCGCGGGCCAGTTTCAGTACCGCAAGGGCTCTCTGGCGGGTCTCCTCCACGGTTTTTTCGTCGGCCTGAGGGTCGACTTTGATCAGGATGTGCCGGGCTTCCACCGTCTTGGGTGTGTGAAATTCATCCGGCGTGTTGTCGTAATAGGCCCGCAGGTCATCCTCCGTAAGTGAGACCCGTTCCACGTAGGTTTTCGGATCGACGTGGACATAGCGGGCCTTGACTTCCACCTCGGTTTTGTAGGTTTCCTTATGCGCCTCGAACCAGGCGCCGATCTCCTCGGCGCTCGCATCGATGTTCTTGAAGTGGTCGGCCGGAAACTTCACGTAGCGCAGATTCACCTGGGAGTTGTTCCACTTATACCAGTCCAGGGCTTCGGCATCGGAAACCTTGACGCTGGTCGTCACGAACTGGCTCAGTTTGTCGACCAGCAGCGATCGCTTCTGGTCGGCTTCGAAACCGTCCTGCGTCAGATGCAGGCGACTCAACACATATTCGTAGCGTTTCGGATCGAACACGCCGGCGGTTTGGAAGGCCTCGATTTTAGAGATCGATTCGGCCAGTTCCTGGTCACTGACGCTGATGCCGAGCTTTGCGGCCTCGGCCAGCATCAACTTCTGGTCGATCAACTGGTTCAGGGCCTGCTCCTTCAACCGCAATCCCTTTAGGGTCTCCTCGTTCAGGGTCCCGCCGAAGTTGCGGCGCACCTGTTCGACCAGATTGTTGTACTGGCGAGTGTACTCCTCCAACCGGACCGGAGAGCCGTTGACGGTCGCCACCTTGACATCCCGGCGGTCCTGGTAGATCCCGTAGCCAAAGGGAATGAAGGCCAGGATCACCGCTCCGAGGATGAACTTGATGATCCAGCTTCCGGCACTTTTTCGCATGAGACTGAGCATTTTTTTCCTTTCTTCACGGCATGGCGGATCGAGCGTGCAAACGGCCGCGGCCGGTCGCACCCTCATTATGGGCGAAACCGGGATCTCGATGTCAGGCTATCTAACGTCGTGGTTGTTTTTGTCATCGGGGTTTTATCGCGGAGCGCACGGACAACTATCCTTACCGGCCCCGCGGGGGTCACATGACAATCCCGGGCGGAGGCCCGCTGCGATCGAGCTTTGTTCCGACCGAGGCCGAACAGAACGCGCACAGGTATTCATATTTATCGCCTTCGGGCAGAACCAGCAGCAGCCGCTTTCGAACCGGAACGGCGCGGCGGCAGTTGGCGCAGTAAAGCTCCGTGGCGTCGAACTGTTTGAAGGCGGCTTGCGGGGTGTTGGCCCGGGGCCTGCCGGTGGCATGGGGATATGGGGACTTCGGCTTCATCGCTCCCGCGGGTTCGGGTTAAGGGTCAATAAAGAATGGCGTGAAGTTTTTATATCTCCGGTCGTTTGCGGCCATCATTTCAGTCCGATTTCATTAGAAAGCATAATATTTTCAATCCTTCATTTTGTCAACCGCCCAAGCCCCCGCGCATTCGCCGGACGGGAAAACCATCATTTCAGACAGGATAAATAAGTGTTGACACACTTTTGGTGGCTTGTTACCTTAGCGCCTGTTTGTTTTTCGGGGCTGTAGCTCAGCTGGGAGAGCGCATGACTGGCAGTCATGAGGTCAGGGGTTCGATCCCCCTCAGCTCCACCAATAAAGTCAATGACTTATGCGGCCAACACGGGCCGCTTTTTTATTGGGGAGGGCCTCAAGGTGCGCCTGTGGAGCGGAATGGTGCGGGGTTAAATGCAAATTATCCAGGGAATCGACCTCGGACTTTTTCTGGCCGGACAGTCAAGCGTGAGTTTCACGGAATGGTGACCAAGTTGGTTGCTCACATCTGAAATATAGTGGCCGGCTGCGATCCGCAGGGTTGCATATGTTTGGCGCAGGTCATGAACACGGATCTTTCGCAACTTGGCTTTCGTCAGCACCTTATTACATGTCCGCATTACATGTCCGCCGCCGCCAGTTATTCAGATCGATCCCGCCGCCTAACCCGTTGGGGAATACCACTGCCGGCTCCCCCATGCCCAACGCAAGGCCCTTGCGCGTTGACACGGTTTTTTGCACTTCCAACGCACCCGCCAGTTGAGGGCCCATACCAACGCACCGGCTTTTCCCGCTTTTCGCCGGGGTCGAAACCTGCCCCGTACGATTGACCGCCTGACCTCGACAAGCCATCGGTTGAAGTCGAGGTCACCCCACTCGAGGCCGGCCGCCTCGCCAATCCACATGCCGGTGCGGGCCATCAACAGAAACATTGCGTTCCTTTCGGGTGATCTCGTCGAGCCGATTATCTCCGAGTACCAGCTTTATGTGAAGGTTCAACACGGCTGTCACACTCTTTCATTTTTGCCCATCTTCATATCAACGCCCGAATAAACATATTGCTTTGAAATAAACTTCGTATTTTTAGGTAAAATACCTCCCAATTCCACCATATCACGCTGTGGTATGCGCATTAACATACCGTATTTGATCAACAACTTTATTTATTGCAAACTATTAAAATTGTATAGTTTTTGCTTTGGATGGAGGGCGTACGATTAATTGATCCGTCAGCCTGAAAATCATCGGGGAGGATGGCAAACAATGTCAGGCAATAGCAATACAAGTAAATTGCTCGAAAGGGCGGTGTGTTCTTTTCTAAATTGTAGGCAGAGGAAACGTTTACCTTTGTGACGGAGGTACCAAAATGAAAAAAACTATGCCTCATAACGATCACTTTATCATTATTGATTTTCCTGAAAACTAATGCCGATGGCGCTACCTATGTCAAAAATTATGCGTCCAATATTTCTCTTTCATTTACAACATTAGATGGATTAACCGTCGATGATATATCACCATATATCTCCTGGCACTCCCGCGGGTGTCGGTCAGGGATGAATGTTTACGAAATTCATTACGAGCTTTTCGAGGGGGATCAGCTGATTTTTGCCGATGAAAAGTATCTTGATTATTGGGGGGACAGCAATCTAAACACTAAATTTCAAGACCGTAGCTTCAGCGGAAACACAACAGCTAACAGCATTTACAATGAGGTTTCTGTTTCTGCGGTTTCGGACCCTCCAGACACCACAACGAACGGTTTCAGTTATTTTGGCGGCAGTTTTATGGCCTTACAGCCGGGTTGGCTGAATATCCGTTATGGTGCCTTTAATTACATGAAAAAGATTTTCGACTCAAACTATGGCTTTGCATTTTCGGGGGTAGAGGCGGGATCGAAAATAAATAACAGCTCAAATAGTTCTTCTACGTATGCTTTTGCAGATGGTGTGAGCCCACAAGAAATTGGTGAGGATGATGGTGGCCCGCCTTCTGGTACAAATTCTTCATGCTCGCTCTATTTTAATACTGGAGATGAGGGCGATTTTGAAATTAGCCTCGAGGCATTTTTTGTGGTTAACGCTTGTGGACTCGACGTAAAGAAGTTTGATACTGCCCTGCTTGCAGTAGGAATGAAATATTATACGGACCGCAACTATGTGCTGACCGATGTCCCCGAAGCCTATCGTGGCATGGAAACGATCATAACACCCAATGACGATCAAAACCTGACCGCATTCGCTGACTATATGAAATTCGCAACTCCTCCTGACGGCACGGTTTATGTGGCCTACGACAGCCGGGCGAAAAGCCTGCCAAAATGGTTGGATGAGTTTGAATACACAGGTGATGCCATAAAGACGTCGCTGTCATCACAGCCATTCCTTAAAATATACCGCAGACGATACATATCCACCCACTGTGTCCAACTGGGCGCCAACAAAGCAGATGGTTTTGAGGGCAATACGATCAGCAACTTCATTGTATTTTACAACGCCGACGTGCAGCCACGGGTTTGTACTCTCGATCCAAAGTTCAAGGAGACCGCACTTGC
The DNA here is from genome assembly GCA_049281435.1 of Desulfobacterales bacterium. GTDB lineage: Bacteria > Desulfobacterota > Desulfobacteria > Desulfobacterales > SG8-13 > JARFQH01. The sequence goes on along the minus strand of JBAPSB010000154.1, from coordinate 4,817 downwards.
GGCTGGAATGAAATATTATACAGATCGGGATTATACATTAACATCTGTTCCTTCGGTTTACACCGGTATGGACACAATAATAACACCAAATGACGAACGGAACCTGACGATTTCAAGCAATTATATAACCTTAACGATGTCTGATGACAGCATGGTGTATGTGGCATACGATAGCCGAGCAATAAGCGAACCTGATTGGATGAACGGTTTTATCGATACCGGCGACATCATCAAAACATCTCTGTCTTCACAGCCCTCTCTTAAAATATACAGTAAAAATTATACAGCAGGTGATTGTGTTAATTTTGGTGCAAATAGAGCGCGAGGGTTCGTGGGGAATACGGTCAGCTACTATATCGTATTTTATGGAAAAGGTGGTGGTGTGCCGATCGATTGCGCCCTGAATAACAAGTTTGAAAAGACAACGATGAAATTGGGGGAATACTATTACACAGACCGTAATTACACGATAACCGGAGGAATCCCGGATTGGATGGCCGGACGCACTATGATTCAAACACCAAACGATGAAAGATTTGACAAGTCAGACAACGGATACATGAGCTTCACAAATCCGGTCGATTGGTGGGTCTATGTGCTGTTTGACAGCAGGTCTTCTTCAATACCAGATTGGTTAAAGGGTTGGGAATTGCGAGGAGAAAAAATCAAAACCTCATTGAGTTCACAACCATCCATGAAATTGTATCGTAAACAATTTGATGCCGGTGCATGTGTGAATTTGGGCGGCAATTACGGGCCTGGGTCATCTGGTGAAACTCGCAGTAATTATGCAGTGGTATACGGAAAGTAGTATATTTCTTTACAACTCGCTCGCTAAAACACCCTATGCGGAATACGTTTCAAATCCGCATGGATAGCTTGACAAGTTGGTTTGAGGTAGTTCGGTCTGGAATAAATGTAATGTGGAGGGCTCCGCAAAACACCATCAGGGGGTATTCCTCACGCCGATGCCCCCTCCTCGATCAAATTCCTTCCGCGGCCATTCACATGGAACCGATTCGGTTTTTCAAGAGCTGCCATAGACACCAATGCATAGTGTCTTTGCATACCGCTTACGCAATAAAATACCAATTTGCGGGTGCGTCCAGGGTGCGATCTCTTTACAATTCGAAAAAATCTGTTATAATCCGGCGTCATAACTCTTTGAAATTTCGGCAAGTGCCTGTTTTCATTGCATCCATTATCACTCTGGCAGTCAGGGGGTAGATCCCCTTGAGTTTCACCAGAAAGCCAATCGGCACGGCTGACCCCCCCTGGTTGGCCGTTTTTTTTATTTTTTTTTTAGAGATGACATCCGCCCCCACCCATCCGACCGGCAGGTCAACCGATGCTTCCGGAGCATGCCCCGGTCGCGGACGGGTTTTGGCCCTGTGGGCCGGTGCAGTGCTGGCACTGGCAGGTGCCGGCGGCGCGGGCCGGGCGGCCGATCAGGCCGGTGATACGTCGATCTCCGGCGTGCCGTCGGCCGAACCGCAGCCTGTTGCGGTGGACCACATCTATTTTGCCGATCGCAACGGGCGCCATCTGCAGGCCGAAGAGCGCTTTTTTACCGGCTCCGAGCGGGGGCCCGAGCGGGGCCGAACGATCGTGGAGGCCTTGATCAAGGGGCCCAAGTCCGGCCTGATGCGCACCCTGCCCGCCGGCACCCGCCTGCGCGGTTTTTACCTGGCCTCAGGAAACCGGGCCTATGTCGATTTCTCCGAAAGCATCGCGGAACAGCACCCAGGGGGGTGCCAATCCGAAATACTGACCCTTTATTCAATCGTGAATTCACTGGTATTGAACATGCCGGAAGTCTCGACGGTAAAGATCCTCGTCGGCGGCCGGGACGTCTCGACCCTGGCCGGCCACATCGATATCCGCAAGCCCTTCACGGCCGACATGTCGCTGATAAGATGAGTGAAAAAGATAAAATAAACCGCATCCGCAACATCGGCATCATCGCCCACATCGACGCCGGTAAAACCACGGTGACCGAACGGATTCTGTATTACACCGGCCGCTCGCACAAACTCGGCGAGGTCCATGACGGCGAGGCCATCATGGACTGGATGGTCGACGAGCAGGAGCGTGGCATCACCATCACCTCGGCCGTCACCACCTGCCGGTGGAAAGAGGCCGAAATCCAGGTGATCGACACGCCCGGGCATGTCGATTTCACCATCGAAGTCGAACGCTCCCTCAGGGTTCTCGACGGCGCCGTGGGGGTCTTTTGCGCCGTGGGCGGCGTCGAGCCGCAGTCGGAAACCGTCTGGCGCCAGGCGGATAAATACAAGGTGCCCAAGATGGCTTTCGTCAACAAGCTCGACCGGATCGGTGCGGATTTTTTCGGCGCCGTCGCGATGATGAAATCCAAGCTGCAGGCCAATCCGCTCATTATCCAGTTGCCGGTGGGCAGCGAGGACAATTTCAAGGGGGTCATCGATCTGATCGACATGACCACCATCGTCTGGGACGACGAAACCCTGGGTGCCCGCTATCAGCTCGAGGAGATCCCCGAGTCGATGGCCGCACAGGCCCGCCAATACCGCGAGCGCCTGGTGGAGACCCTGGCCGAACAGGACGACGCCGTCATGGAGGCCTATCTCTCCGATGCCGAAATTTCTGCCGACGCTCTCAAGGCCGCCATCCGCCGGGCGACCTGCGCCCTGAAGCTGGTGCCGGTATTGTGCGGCTCGGCCCTGAAGAACAAGGGCATCCAGCCCCTGCTGGACGCCATCGTCTGCTACCTGCCCAGCCCGGTCGACGTCCCGCCAATCAAGGGCGTTCACCCCGACACCAACGAGATCGTCACCTGCCGCAGCAGCGACGCGGCCCCCCTGGCGGCGCTGATCTTCAAGGTCGCGATGATGGAGGGCCGCAAGCTGTGCTTCGTCCGCGTTTACAGCGGACGGTTGAAGGCCGGCGACGACATCTACAACCCGTCCTTGAAAAAAGCGGAAAAACTCTCGCGCATTTTGCGCATGCACGCCAACAAGCGCGAGCGCATCGAAGCGGCCGGGGCCGGCAGCATCGTCGGCGTGGTGGGGCTCAAGCTGTCTTCCACCGGTGAAACGCTTTGCTCGGCCAAGCACCCGGTATTGCTGGAGCGCATCGAGTTTTACGAGCCGGTCATCTCGATCGCCATCGAACCGAAGACCCACGCCGATCAGGAGAAGATCATCCAGGTGCTGGAAAAATTTCTGGCCGAGGACCCGACCTTGCGCGTTCGCCAGGACGAGGACACCGGCCAGACGATACTGTCCGGCATGGGTGAACTTCATCTCGAGATCATCATCAGCCGGATGCAGCGCGAGTTCAACACCAAGGTCAATGTCGGCAAGCCCCAGGTGGTGCACCGGGAGTCCATCGACACCGAAGCGCAGGGCAGTGCGGTTTTTGACAAGGAGATCGCCGGCCAACGCCAGTTCGGCGAGGTGGCCTTGAGGCTGACGCCGCTGCCACGGGGCACGGGCACCCGCTTTGCGTCGCGCATCGGCGCTGAAACCATTCCGGAAAACTTCATGCCGGCCGTTGAAAAAGGGGTTCGGGAATCGCTTGAAAGCGGAATATTGATGGGCTATCCGGTGGTCGATGTCGCCGTGGAGGTCATCGGCGGCTCTTATCGCGAATCGAACGGGACCGACCTGGCCTATACGGTCAGCGCATCGATCGCCAGCAAAAACGCCCTCAACGACGCCAGCCCCTATCTGCTCGATCCGATCATGAAAGTGGAGGTCTTCGTGCCGGAGGCTTTCATGGGCGAGGTGATCGGAGACCTGAATGCCCGCGGCGGAAAAATCGAGGCCATCGAATCACAGGCGGGGATCCAGGTCATCAAGGCCGTCGTGCCGCTGGAGCGGATGTTCGGCTATTCGACGGTGCTGCGGTCGGCAACCCAGGGCCGCGGAACCTTCTCCATGCAATTTTCTCACTTCGACCGCCCTTAGTGTCGTGTCGTCCTTGAAGGGCTTTACCTTTCTTTCAATGCCGTAAGAATCTTCTTGATCTCTTTGAGACGTTCCTCGATGTATCGCCGCTGATCGGGATCCTGAATGTTTTCCAGAGCCTGCCTGAACTGAATCCGGGCGTTGGCATAGTCGTGCTTCAGGTAATAATACTCTCCGAGGTTCACATAGGCCTCGGCCAGCTTTCCCTGCTGCCCGTAAGCCTTGCCGAGAAAATAATAGACCTGCCGGGAGACGAACTCCTGCTGGCGGAGCCGTTCGAACGCCGCCTGCGCCTCCGCCGGCTGATCGAGTTCCAAGTGGGTGCGCCCCAGGAAAAACAGGGCCTCGGGCTCCTGCGGGTTGAGGCTGAGCGCACTCGCCAGGGTGCCAAGCGCCTCTTTATAGTGCGTGTCCAGAAAATAGACCCGGCCCAGGGCCGCCAGCATCGTGGGGTTGAAGGCTTCAGTCTCCAGCGCTTTTTTAAGCGCGGCGACCGCCTGCTCCCGCTTACCGACCCGGGCGAGCGCCAGGCCGTAACCGTAATAGGTGATCGCATCCGCGTCACCGCTTTTTATCGCCGCCTCGAATTTGCCCAGGGCCGCTTTTTCATCGGCATAAAGGGCCATGAGCCGCGCATGCATCAGCCGGAAGGCCTCGGTGTTGACCGGCTGGATCGAGCCGGAATCTTTTTGCCGGCCGGCCAGATAGGTATCGATGTAAGCCAGCCGGTCCTCCACGGCCGGGTGGGTCATCAGGTAGGTGGGAATCTGGTCGGAGCCGTACCACTGCTTGGCGCGAATCTTATTCAGCACCGTGAGCAGCCCCTGCCCGGTGTAGCCCGCTTCGGTCAGATACCCCATTCCGATC
>JBAPSB010000153.1:0-21281 GCA_049281435.1 Desulfobacterales bacterium | reverse complement strand
GGTTAAGATCCTGGATGCGGTCGTAGAGGCGGTTTCGCAACCGGCGGATCATGTTCTGCCCGACGTAGCTCATGAAGAAGTCGCCGTAATAGAGGGCCACGCTGCGCACGAGATAAATTCCGACGATGGCCGGCGGGATCAGCCCGAGCATGGAGGCGTTTTTATTGATGAAGATGTCGTCCAGGACCGGCTTGACGAGGAAGGCGGCGGTCGACGTGCCGGCGGCCTCGACCAGCATGCAGACCATGGCCAGCAAAAGCCGCGTCTGGTTTTCCTTGACCAGCGCCACCAGCTGCCGGTGCCTGTTTCTGATCCGGATTTTCGAAAAATTCTTCACATCACCTCATCAAGCCGAGAGCGATCCTTGCCACCCGCCGTGAAGCGCCCGGGCCGCCCAGGACCCGGGCGGCCGCCAGCAGATCGCTTTTCAGCCGCGCGCGCCGGTTGTCATCGGACAGCAGGCCGAGAACCTGACGGCTGATGCCGGCGGCCGAGGCCTGGTCCTGCACCAGTTCGGGCACCAGGCGCCGCCCGGCGATCAGGTTGATCAGCCCGATGTGCTTCACCCGGATCAGGGCCCTTCCCAGCCAGTAACTGACCGGCGAAACCTTGTAGACAATCACCATCGGCGTGCCGGCAATGGCCGCCTGCAGGGTGACGGTGCCGGAGGCCGCCACGACCAGGCGGCAGCGTCTGAAAAGCCGTTCGACCGGCTCCTCGGAAAAGCCGATGGCACCGTGGGCACCGCCGCGTTTGATCATCGCCACGATGGTCTTTGTTTCGACGGTCGGCGCGACCGAGACCGTGAACGTCAGCCGGGAATCCTGCCGGATCATCCTTGCGGCCGCCTCGAGCATGACCGGCAGCAACCGCTCGATCTCCCCCGCGCGCGAGCCGGGCAGCAGCCCGATGCGGGTGAACCCGGCCCCGTTTTCGATCTCTTCCTCCGGGTCTTCTTTTCCGGCGGCACGGTCAAGCAGCGGGTGTCCGACGAAGGTCACCGGAATGCCATGGGCCTTATAAAATTCGGCCTCGAAGGGCAAAATGACGGCCATGTGGCTGACCAGTTTACCGATTTTCTTGACCCGCCCGCGTCGCCAGGCCCAGATCTGGGGACTGATGTAATATAACACCGGGATGCCGACCTTGCGGGCGAGCGCCGCCACCCGCAGGTTGAAATCCGGGAAATCGATCAGGATCAGCAGGTCGGGTTTGAGACCGTGCAGCAGCTGTTTAACAACGGCCAGGGAACGGAAAACGACCGGCAGTTTGGCGAAGACCTCGGTGATACCGACCACGGCCAGCTCGGCGGCATCGACCAGAATGCGCACCCCGGCCGCGGCCAGGGCCCGGCCGCCGATGCCGCAGAAAAAAATATTCGGGTTCGACCGCTGCATTTCAGCGACCAGCTTGGCCCCGTGCTGATCGCCGGACGCCTCACCGGCCACGATCATGACGCAGGGGTGTCCGCTGTGAACCATCATGGACGTCACCGGCTCAGGTAGCGGTCGATTTTGGCGTTGATCTGGGCCATCACATCCAGGGCAATCCGGAGCGCATCGCGCCCCACGACGCCGTCGACCTGCGGCGGCCGGCGGGTTCGAACCGACTGGACAAACGCTTTCAGTTCGTCATCGAGCGCATCTCCCGGCGAGAACGAGCGGTTCTGAATGTCCATGCCCGGAATGAGGCCGCCCGGATCGTCGCCCTTTCTTCTGATGATGGTGATGCGGTGATCGACGAAATCGACCGACGTGTAACACTCCCGTTGGAAGAGTCTGATTTTGCGTTCGTCCTTGATTGAAATCCGGCTGGCCGTGACATTGGCGACGCACCCGCTGTCGAATTCGAGCCGGGCGTTGGCGATGTCGACCTCCCCGGAAACCACCGGCACGCCGGCGGCATGAACGCTGACCAGCTCGGACTGGGCAAAATTGGATATCAGATCGATATCGTGAATCATCAAATCGAGCACGACGCTGACGTCCGTGGCCCGCCCCCTGAACATGCTGAGCCGGTGCGATTCGATAAACAGCGGACGCTGGACGATATCGCGCAGGGCCACCACGGCCGGGTTGAACCGCTCCAGGTGCCCGACCTGAACGATGAGCCCGCGCTCGGCCGCCAGCGCCACCAGCTCATCGGCTTGCGCCAGGGTGGCGGTCATCGGCTTTTCTATCAGCACGTCCACGCCATTTTCCAAAAACTCCCTGGCCACCCGAAAGTGTTCCAGGGTGGGGACAACGACGCTGACCGCATCCACCCGGCCGATCAGATCGGCATGCCGGCCGAACGCCGCCGTTTTGAGAGTGTCGGCCACGGCGGCGGCCGCGGTCGCATCGATGTCGGCCACGCCCACCAGCTGGGTATCGGCCATGCGGGCATACTTCTCGGCATGAAATTTACCGAGGTAGCCGACGCCGACGACGCCGACACGCAGTTTGTCAGTGTCTGTGCTCATCGAAAGCCCTGTTCGGATGTGGGGGGTGAGACGGCCCGGCCGGCCGATTCTGCCTCAGGCCGCTGCCATGGCACGGGAAGGCGTATCGATTCGCCCGGTTCTAGTGTCTTCAACGGGTGATGCCCCGTTCGGCGGATTTAATGAACTCGATGAATTTCACCACTTCCGGAACCTGATCGACCTCGGCCTTCACCCGTTCGACCGCCTGATTGAGGGTCAACCCGATGCGAAAGACGATGCGGTAGGCTTTTTTCAGTTCTCCGAGGGTTTTTTGCGAAAAACCGTGGCGCTTGAGCCCCACTTGATTGAGGCCGTGCAGCCGGGCCCTTTCACCGGAGGCGATCACGTAAGGCGGAATGTCCTTGGGGACACCGGTTTTGCCGCCGATGAAGGCGTATTCGCCAACCTTTGTAAACTGGTGGATCGCCGAGAGCCCCCCGATGGTGCAGTAATCACCAATGGTGATGTGACCGGCCAGGGTCGCGTTATTGGCCATGACCACCCGGCGGCCGATCTTGCAGTCGTGGGCCACGTGGGTATAATTCATCAGCAGGCACTCTTCGCCCACCTCGGTCACGCCCCCGCCGCGGGTCGTTCCACGGTGGATGGTGACGAATTCGCGGATGATCGACCCGCGCCCGATTTTGACGTAGCTGACTTCCCCACCGAACTTCAGGTCCTGGGGAATGGCGCCCAGGGCGGCAAATTGGAAGATCCGGCAGTTCTGCCCGATGGTGACATACGGTTCGATCACCACGTGCGCCCCGATGGACGTCCCGGACCCGACGCAGACCTTGTCGCCGACGATGGAATAGGCCCCGATATCCACGTTGGGATCTATCTCGGCCTTCGGGCTGACGATTGCGGTTGGATGAATCATTTCCTCTCCCCCAGGGTGGCCATCAGTTCGGCTTCGGCGACCCGCTTGCCGTCGACGGTGGCCTCCGCCGCCATCTTCATGACATTTTTGCGCATTTTGAGCAGGGTCGCTTCGATGACCAGCTGGTCTCCCGGAACCACCGGCTTGCGGAAACGCACCTTGTCCATGCCCATGAAGTAAAAAATGTACCCGGCGTCGGCCGGCGGACGGGAGGCGATATAGAAAACCCCGCCGGTCTGGGCCATGGCTTCGACAATCAAAACGCCCGGCATCACCGGCATCTGCGGGAAGTGGCCCTGAAAAAAAGGCTCGTTGATGGTCACGTTTTTCAGGGCGACGATCTTTTCCCCCGCCACCATTTCGACAACGCGATCGATCAGCAGGAACGGATACCGGTGGGGCAGCATTTCAAGAATTTTTTGAATATCGAAACCGCTGGTCATAATCTTCTCCCGGCGCAAGGCCAATGGGTGGTGCAAGAATCGAATCACCGCTGCGATCGGTGACACGTCAGCCGGCGGGGGGGCGGCGGCCGGCCGTCACTCGTTCTGGCCGGAAAGCCGCGCCACTTCTTTTTCGAGGGCGGCCAGCCGCTTTTTCAACTCGGGCAGTTCCGGCAGGTCCCGCTGCAGCCGCAGCCACTGCCGGTGAGGCATCCCCGGCAACCCGGCCGACAGAATTTCGCCCGGCGCGACCGACTTGCCGATGCCGGTCATGGGGCCGACGATGCAGTTGTCGCCGAGAGAAAGATGACCGGCGATGCCGGCCTTGGCGGCCAGGATGACATGCCGACCGACGGTCGTGCTCCCGGCGATGCCGACCTGGGCCACGATCAGGGAGTTTTCACCGACCGTCACGTTGTGGGCGATGTGGACCAGGTTGTCGGTTTTGACGCCCCTCTGGATCCACGTCCGGCCGAAGGTCGCGCGATCGATCGTGTTCACGGCCCCGATTTCGACATCGTCATCGATCTGAACGATGCCCACATGCGGTATCTTGACGTGGGTCCCGGCGTCGGGTGCAAAGCCGTAGCCGTCGCTGCCGATGACCGAACCGGCCTGGATGATGACCCGCTGGCCGATCCGGCAGCCGTCACGAATCACCACGTTGGGGTAGATGATCGAATCGTCGCCGATGACCACCTCATCGCCAAGAACCACGCCGGGGAAAAGCACGACCCGCTCGCCGACAACCACCCCATTGCCGATGACAACCGACGGGGCGACGGCACTGTCTTTACCGCCGCGAAACCCGTCGCCGATCACGGCCCGGTCGCTTATCCCCTTGAATGACACCGGCGGCGGGTGAAAAAGGGCGATGATGCGGGCAAAGGCCGCCTTGGGGTTGGCCACCAGCAGCAGGTTCGCCGTCCGGTCGTCGGTGCCCTCCGGCACGATGATGGCTCCGGCGCCGCACTGATCCAGGCGTTTGATGAATTTGGGTCCGTCGGCATAGGAAATATCGTCGGCGGCGGCCGTCTCGAAGAGCGCCACGCCGCGCATGATTTTGTCTCCGTCGCCTTTGACATGCCCGCCGACCCTTTCGGCCAGGCGCTTGAGCGAAATCTCCATGGCATCGTCCTTTTTAAGCTGATCCGGGGTGTGCGGCTAGTTCTTTTTGGACGCTTCGGTTTGACCCTTGCCATATTTGGCATTGTACTTCTGGATCAGCTTATCGGTAATTTCGATGGCAGTCGGGTTATAAAGAACCGCGGGCTTGTTGACGATCAGCAGGTAGCCCTCCTCCTTGCCCATTTCTTCGGCAAGGTCAAGGACGTCTTTTTGAATGCGGCTGGTCAGTTTTTGTTCCAGCTCCTTTAAATCCGCACTGTATTTCTTTCCGAGCTGCTGGAGATCCAGCTGCTTGATCTGCATTTCGCGCTGCGAGTCTTCCCGTTTTTCCTGGCTCATCACCGCGGCATTACGCTCGAACTGCTTTTTCAACTCTTCGAATTCGGCGCCCCTCTTCTTCATGTCTTCTTCCATCTTCTGGTAGCTGGCCTTGATCTGGGCCCGCGCGGCCTGGCCGGCGCTGGCGGTTTCCAGCACCCGCTGGGCATCGATGACACCGATTTTGGCAACATCGGCCCCCCAGGCGGATCCGCCCAGCATCAGCACGACCGTCAAGGCTGAAATCAAACTCCTGCATTGTCGCATATTCTTCCCCTTTCAATCCGAAATGATAAAGACCCGGCGGCCAATCAGCGGCGCAACCGGTCCGCAAGGCTCCTCAGGCCGACATTTACTTTTTTCGCATCAGGCCCCTTTACGGCCATTTTGCCGGATAAAATGATTTTTTTGAGGAGGTACTTTAGCCTGATCCTGCCCACGAATCAAGCCGTGATTGCCGCTTCTTGTGGCTCGCAGAGAAATAAATCATGGATGGACACTAAAAAGCCCCCCCGATATTGAACTCAAAGGCGCCGGCACTTTCACCCTCCTGTCGATCCAGTTTAAACCCGTAAGCCAGTGCAATGGCGCCCATCGGGGAATTCCAGTTGACCCCCACGCCGACGCTCTTGCGCAGCGAGCTGGAGTTGAACTGTTGGGGTTCGGCACCTTCCTGACTGGAGGTGATCGCACCGATGTCGAAGAAAACGAACCCGTCCAGCCCGAAGCTCGGCAACAGCGGGCGGATCAGCTCCAGGTTGGCGAAAGCGAACTTGTCGCCGCCGATCGGATCCCCCCTTAAATCCTTGGGTTGGATTTCGTCCCGGTCAAAACCGATGATCGAATCGAAGCCCCCCATGTAAAACAACTCATAGTCCGGCAGCACGCCGGCTGAATTTTCATACACGTAGCCGCCCTTGACTTTCGCATGTCCGACCAGCTTCCAGACAATGGGAACGAACCAGGACAGCTGGCCGATGTATTTGGTGAAACCGACGTCGCCGCCCAGCCCCGCATATTCGACACTGAAACGGTGGTCCGAGCCCTCGGTGGGCGAAAAAAGCCGGTCGCGGGTATCGTAGTTGATCGATGCCAAAACGCTCAGAGTGGTGATGGCGTTGTTGCCGAACTGATCGACAAGCTTCAGGATCGACACCGGCGTGGCCAGATAATCGGTGATGTCGAGTTTGGCCCTGTCATAGGTAACGCTGGTGGTGAGCCGGGTGTCGCGGAAGACCGGGTAGCCTAAGAAAATGGAAGCCCCTTTGCTGTTCTTGTCATAGGCATCATACTGGGTGCGCCAGTCATACACCCGAAACCCGGCCGCCAGCGGAATGTCGAAGAGCCAGGGTTCGGTAAACGACAGCTGATAGCGTTGATTTATGGTCCCCACTTCGGCCTGCAGCGAAAGAATCTGCCCGCGACCGAAAAGGTTGCGCTGCGAGATCGACCCGATGAAAAAGACTTTCTCGGTGTTGCTGTAGCCGCCGCCGACACTGAACTGGCCGGTGGATTTTTCCTGGACTTCGATAGCGAGCCGCATCTTGTCATCGGCGCTGCCCTTGGCCGTGTTGACCTTGACGTCCTGGAAATAATCGAGGCGGTTCAGGTTGCGGACGCTGCGTTTCAACCGCGAGCCGCTGTAGAGCCCCTGCTCGTAAACCTCGAGTTCGCGCCGGATCACCTTGTCCCTGGTCTTGGAGTTGCCGCTGATGGTGATCTCCTCGAAGTATACCTGCTGGCCCTTGTCGAACTGATAAGTGATGTTGACCACCAGCTGGTCGGGGTCCTCGTCGATGAGCGGGTTGATAGCGGCAAAGGCATACCCCTGGTCCGAATACAGGTCGGTCAACGCCAGAAGGTCGTCGCGCAGGACGTTCCGGCTGAAATATTCCTCCTGGCGCAGCTTTATTTTATCGAGCAGGACCTGCCTGGGAAAGACAAGATCACCCTCGACATCGACCTTCCCGACCTTGAAGCGCGGCCCTTCCTCGATCTTGATCGTTACGTCTATTCCGTCTTCCTTGAACTCGACCTGCGGCTCGCCGACCTTGGCCCGGATATAGCCCTGATTCTGATAGAAGGCTTCCAGACGGCTGACATCCTGGTCCAGGTCCTCTTTTTTCAAATCGCCGGAATCGGTGATAAAGGAGAAAAACCCTTTTTCCGAAGTGCTCACCTGTTTTTTGAGCTGTTTTTCGGTGAAAGCCTTGTTGCCGACGAATGAGATGTGCTCGACGCGTACCTTCTTGCCTTCGTCGATCGACAGGGTCACATCGGCCTGGTTGTTGGGCTCCTCCTGAATTTTATAGGCCACCTTGACGTTGTGGTAATTCTTGTCTTTGTAAAGGCCCTCGATCCGTTGAACATTGTTCTGGACCTGGAAGATGTTCAGGATCGAACCGGTTTTCAGGGTGAGGTTCTCTTTGAGTTCCTTGTCGTCGAAAACCCGGTTGCCCTCGAACCGGATGTAGCGGATCGTCGGTTTCTCCTTGACCTGGAACACCACCAGCTTGCCGTCGGCAGTGTCCTCGGCCTCGATCCGCACGTCGTCGAAATAGCCCATCGCATAGATGGCCTTGAGATCCTCGGAGAGGCTCTTGACCGAATAAATGTCTGCCGGCGCGGTCTTGATCACCTTGCGGATGGCGTCGGCTTCGATGCGCTGATTGCCCTCGATCCGGATCGCGAGGATTTTCTTCTGCTCGAAAATCACCAGCAGCAAATCACCGGCCAGTTCCTTGACCCTCAACGGCAGGTTTTCGAGGCCTTGGCCGACGACCGAAAAAACTCTGCCCGGAGCGGTGGTCAAGACTTCCAGCAGACGGACATCCAGGCTGAACTGCTGGCCGATCACCGTCAGGCTGCCCCAGATAACGTAACCGGCGCCGGCCTCCTCTCCCACCCGCCGAATAGTTGCAGGGCTCAGATCCGGTTTACCCGTCGCCGCGGCGAAGGCGGCCGGCGGCGCCACGATCGTGGCCCCCTCCTGGGTGAGGTTCTGGCCGATGACCTTCGGGATTTCGGCCCTGAGATACGCCAGGTCCTCGGCGGCATTGATCTCGAAAGGCAGTATCAGCACCTTGACCTGTTTTTCGGCCGCCGGCACCGTGGCCGGCAGCATGCAAAGGCTGGCAACCAGCGCCCAGCAGAAGCGTTTCAGCATGATTCCCAAACCCTTCCATGCGATGGCCCGTGGGAGGCCTGCTCCCGGTCGGCGCCCGTCACCGCATCGATTGGCAGCGATGCCGCTCACCCGGCTTCCACCAGCCGACCGTTTGCGATCGTCACCCTGCGGGACATCAACGCAGCGAGTTCCAGATTGTGCGTTACGACAACCAGGGTCATGTGAAGTTCACGGTTCAACTCCATCAGCAATTCGTGGACATGGGCGCTGTTGCCCTGGTCGAGATTGCCGGTCGGCTCGTCGGCCAGCAGAATGGCCGGCCTGAGAACCAGTGCCCGGGCCAGGGCCACCCGCTGCTGTTCACCGCCCGAGAGCTTGGTGACCCGATGATGAAGGCGGTCTTCGAGGCCGACCCGCACCAGAATGGCCTCGGCCGCAGCCTGTGCGTCGCGCTTGCTGCGGCCCGCAATCAGGACCGGCATCATCGCATTTTCGAGCGCGCTGAATTCGGACAAAAGATGATGAAACTGAAAGACAAAACCGATCGATTCGTTTCTGAACCGCGCCAGCGCCGCGGCATCGTAGCGCAGAACATCCCGGCCCTTGAACAGCAATCGGCCGCTGTCGGGCCGATCGAGCGTTCCCAGGATATGCAGCAGCGTCGACTTGCCGATGCCCGAGGCACCGACCACCGCCATGGTCTCGCCGGCCGCCACATCGAAGTCGACCCCGCTTAAGACCTCGATCCGGGCGCCGCTGCCGTTGTAGCTCTTGCTCAACTCCCGCAAGGCGATCAGCGCGTCACCCGGCGCAGCCGGCCGGCTCGACGGCAGGGGGGTATCGGAATTATCCATAGCGGATCGCCTCGACCGGGTCGAGCCGGGACGCCTGCCGGGCCGGGTAGAGCGTGGCGATAAAGCAGATGACCAGGGCCGCGGCGACGATGATCGCCACATCCAGAAACTCGAGCCGCACCGGAAGCTTGGTGGTGAAATAATAAATGTCACCTGTGAGTTCCACGATGCTGTAATGCTTGAGCAGCGCGCAGAGCAACGAGCCGAACAAAACCCCCAGAGCCGTGCCGACCACGCCGATGGCCATGCCCTTGAAGACGAATATCTTGCGGATGCTCCGGTCGGTCGCCCCCATGGCCTTCAGGATGGCGATATCGCGCATCTTGCCCATGACCATCATGATCAGCGTGCTGGCGATATTGAAAGCGGCCACCAGGATAATCAGGGTCAGGATGATGAACATGGCGGTCTTTTCGAGTTTAAGGGCCGTGAACAGATTTTGATTTTTGCGGACCCAGTCCCAGGCCCAGTAGGGATACCCCAGCCCGGTGGTGATTTTATCGGCGATCCGGCGGGCATGGTAGATATCGCTGACGCGCAGTTCGACCGCCGATACGGCATCGTCCATGCGCAGCAGCCTCTGGGCGTCATCGAGGCGGATGTAGGCGAAGGAGCCGTCGAAATCATACATGCCGGATTCGAAATAACCGGTCACCTGAAACTGCTTCATCGCCGGAACGTGCCCGATGGGCGAAAGCATGCCGCGGGGGGAAATCAGATAGACCATCTCGCCCTTGACCACGCCCAGGTTGCGGGCCAGCTCTCTGCCCAGCACGATCGAGGGCGTCCCGGCGGCGCTGCCCTCGGGGCGGCCGGCCGCCTCGCTTACGGCGGGCAGGGAGAGGGCCGCCAGGGTCTCGATGACCTTGCCGGCGCTGTCCGGCTCGATTCCCCTGAGCATGGCTCCGGACACGCCGTGCGCGGAGCGCAGCATGACCTGCTCGTAGATGACCGGTGCGGCGGCCAGGACGCCGTCGACCGACTCGGCGAAGCTCACCACCCGCCGGTAATCGTTGAAGGCCCCGCCCTGGCGCATGACGACCACTTGGGCCTGACCGCCCAGAATGCGCGCCTTGAGGTCCGACTCGAAACCGGACATGACGGCGATCACCACGATCAGCGCCATGACCCCCACCATGACCCCACCGGTGGAAAGGATCGTGATCAGGGAGATGAAGGCCTGCTTCTGTCGGGCCCTCAGGTAACGGCCGCCGATGAAATATTCGAAAGACATATCTGGTTGCGGTCCGGCAAGCCGGCGGACGGTCCGATCGGTCGGCCGGCCGCCGCCGAACGCCTATCCTCTGTTTTTTTCGACAGGCTTCATATGAGGAAACAGAATCACCTCGCGGATAGACGCTGAGTCGGTCAGAAGCATGACCAGGCGATCGATGCCGATGCCTTCGCCGGCCGTCGGCGGCATGCCGTATTCGAGCGCCTCGATGTAATCTTCGTCCATAAAGTGGGCCTCCTGATCACCGGCTTCCCGGTTGGCGACCTGTTGCACGAAACGCTCTCTCTGGTCCGCGGGATCGTTCAATTCGGAAAAACCGTTGGCAATCTCGCGCCCGGCGATGAAAAGTTCGAAACGATCGGTCAGTCCGGGGTTGCGCTCGCTACGGCGCGACAGCGGCGAGACCTCGACCGGATACCCGACGATAAAGGTGGGCTGGATCAGTTTCGGTTCGACCAGGGCGTCGAAGAGCTTGGTGATCACCTTGCCGATGCGCCCGGTCTTGGTGACCTGGATCTGGCTGCGTTCGGCCAGGGCCAGCAGTCCCTCGCGGTCTTCCAGGAGGCGGGCGTCGACGCCGCCGATCGTCGTCAGGGCCTCCAGCAGGGAAAGCCGCTGCCAGGGGGCGCCGAAGTCGATGGTCTGGCCCTGGTAGGAAATCGAGGTCGAACCGCAGACCCTGGCGGCCACTTCGGCCACCAACCGCTCGGTCAACGCCATCAGGTCCTCGTAGGTGGCGTAGGCCTGGTAGAATTCGAGCATCGTGAATTCAGGGTTGTGCTGGGTCGACACGCCTTCATTTCTGAAATTGCGGTTGATTTCAAAGACGCGGTCGAATCCGCCCACGAGCAACCGCTTCAGGTAAAGTTCCGGGGCGATGCGCAGGTACAGGTTCAGGCCGAGCGCGTTGTGGTAAGTTTTAAACGGTTCGGCTTCGGCGCCCCCCGGGATCGGCTGCATCATCGGCGTTTCGACTTCCAGGAAATCGCGCTGCAGGAAAAACTCGCGCACGGCCTGAATGGTCTGGGACCTGCGCTGGAAGATCTGACGCACCTCGGCGTTCATGATCAGGTCGACGTAGCGCTGCCGGTACCGCTTTTCGGGGTCCTTGAGGCCGTGAAATTTTTCGGGCAGGGGCCGGATCGATTTGCAGAGCAGCTCGAGGGAATCGACCAGGAGCGTCCACTCGCCGGTTTTGGTCTTGAACAGGGTGCCGGACAATCCGATGATGTCCCCGATATCCAGCTGCTTGAAGAGGTCGTAAGCCGTATCGCCGACCTTGTCCTTGCGTATGTAGGCCTGCAGTTGCCCGGTGCGGTCTCGAAAGCGCACGAAAGCGGCCTTGCCGAAACGGTTGACGGCCATCAGGCGCCCGGCCGCGACGAATTCGGGACCGTTTTCGACGGCCGGCTCGTCCATCTGTTGCGCCTGCGCCATGATGTCGGCCACCGTGTGGTGCACGCTAAAATTATTGGGGTAAGCGGCAACGCCCTGCGCGCGCAGGTCGTTGATTTTGCCGCGCCGTATCTCGAGAATGTCGGTGCTCTTTTCCGTGTGCATGCTTTTCCTGCCCTACTGCTTGGTGCGGAACCCGGGTCTGTGGATCTTCTGACGGCCCGCCGCCGTCCGCGGCCGACGACGACACTGGCGGTGAAGAGGGATGGATACCCGGGCGCACCGGCCCCGCGGGGTCGACGGTCAATTAAGGATAAGTGGGAATTGGTATCGTAAAAGAGGCGGAGTGTCAACCCCCGGCCGGCGGGTCGACCCGTTTCAAACAGAAGGAAAAGGTCGTTCCGGCACCCTGCCGGCTGAGGACTTCGAGATGGCTGTCATAGGATTCGATAATGCTGTGGACGATGGAGAGACCCAGGCCGCATCCGTTGGGCTTGGTGGTGAAAAAAGGATCGAAAATCGATCTGACGGTTTCGTTCGACATGCCGCAGCCGTCATCGGTGACCTCGATGCACGCCCGGTGGCCCTTGACGGCAAAGAGTGCAATTCCAATGGTTCCCGCGCCGTCGATGGCCTCGGACGCGTTGAGCAGCAGGTTCCACAACACCTGGCGCAGGTGGACCGGATCCAGTGCGGCAAAAAGGCCGGACTTTAAATTCTTGTGGATTGAAATCCGCCCGCGGCAGCTGCTGTCTCTTTCGAACAGCTCCACGGTTTCGCCGATGGCCTTTTCGAGTGCGATTTGTTCAACCTTGCCGGCCGGCGGTCGGGCGAAAAGAAGAAAGTTGTTCACGAGCGAACTGAGGCGGTCGGCTTCACGCAGGACGATGTGCATGAGACGGTCGTGATCGGGGTCGAGGCGCAGGCCGTCGCGCAGGATCTGGATCGAGCCGGTCATCGCGGCCAGCGGGTTTTTGATTTCATGGGCCAGTCCAGCCGCCATTTCACCGACGGCCGCCATTTTTTCCACCCGCCGGACCTGGTCCTCCATCGCCCAGAGTTCCCGGCGGGACCGGCGGGCCTGTTCGGATAGCAGGCTGCTCAAAAAGGCCACCGCGAAGCAGCCGAAGCCCGTAATCAGGATCTTGTAGAAAACCTGGTGGAGATCACCGCTGCCGGCCGCCAGCCCATCGTCGAATTCGAAGGGCTGCAGGACACCTTTGTATTCCAGCAGGATCATAAGGGCGTATTGCGCGCTGCACATAAGGGAAATGAGCAGGCTGCCGCGCCGGTAGAGCAGCATGCTCGAATAGATGATGACCACCAGGTAGAGAAAGGAAAAAATGCTCGAATAATTGCCCGTCACATAGATGATCGAAGATACGATGACCGTATCCAGCCCGATCTGGACGTAGGCAAAGGCCACCACGTTGGCGACCCGGCCGAGCAGCAGGATGAAGACAAAGGACAGGGTGAAGATGCCGGCAATCAGCCCATAGAGCACCAGCAGGCCGGGCGCCAGCGGGGAGGCGGCCACGCCGAGTTGCAGAACGACGGTGGAACCGAGCAGAAGGGTCGTAAACAGGACCCGCGCCAGCATCAGCCACTTCAGTTTGAGGCGCATGTCCTCGTCACGTTGCGAAGCGGCGCGGGCGGACAGGTTTGGCATGGCAGGCGCTTTAAAAGGTGGTTTCCGTCACGGCGCGGGGCGATCGGCCCTAAAGGAGTGCCGCGCCGGGCACTATCGCCGCTCGAGGCGACGACGCGCGCTGCCCCACACCCCTCATCGGAGTCATTGTTGCGGCAGGCGGGGCGTCAGCCGCCGATGGTGCCGGCCATTTTGAATATCGGCAGGTACATGGCGATGACCAGGCCGCCGATCGTCACGCCGAGAAAAACCAGCATGAACGGTTCGATCAGCGATGTCAAGTTTTCCACCGCCTGGTCGACTTCGTCATCATAGAAAACGGCGATCTTTTCCAGCATGGAATCCAGGGCGCCGGTGGATTCGCCGACCGCGATCATCTGGCACACCATGGAGGGAAAAACGCCGCTCTCCTGAAGCGGGTCGGCCATGGTGCGACCCTCCGCGATGTCGGAACGCACGCTGTAGACCGCTTTTTCGATGGTTTTGTTTCCGGCGGTCTTGGCCACGATATCCAGGGCTTCCAGGATCGCGACCCCGCTGGAGAGCATGGTGCTCATGGTGCGGGTGAACTTGGCCACGGCCACTTTGCGGATCAGAACACCGAAAACCGGCATCTTCAGGATCAATTCATCGACCATCGCGCGGCCTTTTTCAGTCTTGTAAACCTTTTTGAAGGCCACGATGAAAAGGACCAGGCCGATGACAAGCCAGATGATGTTTTTCTTGGCGAAGTCGCTCACGTCGATAACAAGCTGGGTGAAGGCCGGCAGCTCGCTGCCGAAATCGGCGAACATCTCCTGAAAGACCGGAATGACGAATACGAGAATGACCGCCAGCACGATGGCGGCGATGATCAGGGTCACGATCGGGTAGGTCATCGCGCCTTTGACCTGCGACTTGAGCTTGGCGGCTTTTTCCATGTAGACCGACAGCCGCCGTAAAATGGTGTCCAGAATACCGCCGGCCTCGCCGGCCGCCACCATGTTCACGAAAAGATCGTCGAACTGGTTGGGGAATTTCTTCAGCGACTCGGCCAGCGTGGAGCCGCCCTCGACCGACTCCTTGATGCTTTTGAGCATTCTTTTGAAGGTGGCGTTTTCCTGCTGCGCATAGAGAATGTCCAGACACTGGATAATGGGCAGGCCGGCATCGATCATGGTGGAGAACTGCCGGGCAAACAGGATGATGTCGTGTTCTTTTACTTTTGGCTGCAGTAAAGCGACGTTGGCGAAAAGATCCTTCGGCTTCGGCTTGATCCTGGTCGGCTCGATTTTCATCCGCCTGAGACTCGTGCGGACGATCTCCTCCGACGAGGACTCCATCTCGCCTTTCTTTTTCTCGCCGCGTACGTTTTTGCCCTGCCAGAGATAGACCGGCATATGTCGATTCCCCCTTTTAATTCACAAGACGACGCTTATTTGACACAATTAATGAGATACATTGTAACATAATGTCTATCGAACCACAAGGGGCCGGTTGGCCCGTTAGTCCGTTTGCCCGTTGACCAGTCATATCCATTAATAAGAAGTTGAGACAGTTGAGTTGGTTGGGCTTATTGAGTTTATTGTGTTTATTGAGTTATTGTGTTTTTTTGGTTTTTAGATTTGCCCTTATTTTTTTTGGATTTTGAGCAGCTCTGCTGCGTTTCATAAATTTTTTCCCAAAAAATTTATTTTGGGTTTATTGAGTTTACTGGGTTTGGTTTTTAGATTTGCCCTTGTATTTTTTTTGGATTTCGAGCAGCTCCGCTGCGTTTCATAATTTTTTTTCAAAAAATTTATTGTTCATCCATAGATTGCCTCCGTGGCCACCACCTGAAACCGCAAATCGCATTCCTCCGTCAACCCTGAACCTGTGAACCTTGAACCCTGAACCTCTACTCTTGATTATCGGGCTGAATGGGGACCAAGTTGAATGTTTTTTTTGGTTTTTTGAATTTGGATGCTTTTTATTCTGTTAACCGCCCCTACAAGATTAATTTCCGCTGCAGCAAGATTAACGGGCAAACTGGCTAACATATTTACGGACCAACCGGCCGAGCGGGCCCAACCTTTCCCGGTCTTGATAAAGCCCCGATTATATGCAAATCTGATCCTTTAACCCGCAGATGAACCCCTCCACCAGAGAACGTATGGATCTAACCGTCATCACGACCCACATCAATGCCGATTTCGATGCCGTGGCCTCGATGCTGGCCGCGCAGAAGCTCTACCCCGATGCCAAGGTTGTCTTTCCGGGGTCCCAGGAAAAAAACCTTCGTAATTTTTTTGTTAATTCAATGGCTTATCTTTTTAGCATGATCGACATCAAGGATGTCGACATCGACCGGATCGGCCGCCTGGTGTTGGTCGACACGCGCCGGCCGTTGCGTATCGGCCGGCTTTCGGACGTGTTGGGGCGCCAGGGGGTGGAAATCCACATCTACGACCATCACCCGAACAAGGCCGGCGACATCAAGGGCGATTACGAGGTCCTGCGGCTGACCGGCGCCACGGTGACCATCCTCACCTCTATCATCGCCGAAAAAAATATCGACGTCAGCGCCGACGAGGCCACGATCATGTGCCTCGGCCTGTACGAGGACACCGGCTCGTTCACCTTTCCCTCGACCACCCCCGAGGATTTCAACGCCGCTGCTTTCCTGCTGTCGAAGGGGGCGAACCTGAACATCGTCGCCAATCTGATTTCGCGCGAAATCAGCCCGGAACAGGTCAGCCTGCTCAACGAAATGATCCAGGCCGCAAGCCGCTACACCATCTCCGGCATCGAGGTGGTCGTCACCATGGTGACAACCGAAAAATTCGTGCCCGATTTCGCTTTTCTCGTCCACAAGATGGTCAAAATGGAAAACCTGGAGGCCATTTTCGCCCTTGCGCTCATGGAGAACAAAATCTACATCACGGCCCGCAGCCGCGTGGTCGAAGTCGATGCCGCCGCCATTCTCGAGGAATTCGGCGGCGGCGGTCACTCCTATGCGGCCGCCGCCACCGTCAAGGGCAAAACCATGGCCCAGGTCGAACACATCCTGGTCGACCTGCTGTACAAGAACATCCAGTCCCGCCGGCTGGCCCGTGACCTGATGTCCACCCCGGCCATCACGGTAGCGGCCGGGGTTTCCTGCCGTGACGCCGGCGATTTGCTCACGCGCTACAACATCAACGCCCTGCTGGTGACCAACGCCCCTTCCGGACCCAACGGCAACGGACCGCCGGTGGGTTTCATCACGCGCCAGGTGATTGAAAAAGCCCTTTTTCACAAGCTGGACCACGTGGCGGTGAGCGAATACATGACCTCGGATCCGGCGACCGTCGGCCCCCTGGCGACCCTGGCGGAAATCCAGGAGAAAATCATCGAAAACAAGCAGCGGGTCCTGCCGGTCGTTGAAAACGACCACATCCTGGGCGTCATCACCCGCACCGACCTGCTCAACATCCTGGTCCGCAGGCATGCTCAGGAAAAAGGCGCGCCGCCCGATCACCTGTCCCGCGCGGTTCACGCCCGCACCCGCAACGTGCTCAAATTCATGCAGGAGCGCCTGTCGACAAAAATCTTGAACCTGCTGCGTGAAATCGGCCGCGTGGCGGACGAAATCGGCGAGCCGGCCTACGTCGTCGGCGGTTTTGTGCGCGATCTGTTTTTATACCGCACCAACGAGGACATCGACATCGTCATCGAGGGCGACGGCATCACCTTCGCCCGGAAATTCGCCCGGATGGCGGGCGCCCGTGTCAACACGTATGCCAAGTTCGGCACCGCGGTCGTCATTTTCCCCGACGGATTCAAAATCGATGTGGCCTCGGCCCGCATGGAATACTACAGCTTCCCGGCGGCCTTGCCGATTGTCGAGATGAGTTCCATCAAACTGGATCTGTTCCGCCGCGACTTTACCGTCAACACGCTGTGCATTCAGCTCAACGCCGACAAATTCGGCACCCTGATCGATTTTTTTGCCGCCCAAAAGGACATCAAGGAAAAATCCATCCGGGTGCTCCACAACTTGAGCTTCGTCGAGGACCCCACCCGCGTGTTTCGCGCCATCCGCTTCGAACAGCGCTTCGGCTTCACGATCGGCAAACTGACCTCCGGACTGATCGCCAACGCCGTCAAAATGGATTTTTTCAGGCGCCTGAGCGGAAAGCGGGTGTTTGCCGAACTGCGCCAGCTGCTCGAAGAGGAGAACCCGACGCCGGCGATCGTCCGGCTGCACGAGTACGGCCTGCTGCAGGTGATCCACCCATCGATCACCCTGACGCCGGAAATGACCGCGCTCTTCACTGCCGTCAAGAAAGTCATCTCCTGGTATGATTTGCTTTTTATCGAAGAATCCTATATGAAGTGGTCCGTTTATTTTCTGGCGATCATCCGCACCTGTGACGCCGCCGTAACCGCGGAAATCTGTCGCCGGTTCGAGTTGGCTCCGCGCTACCGCAAGCTGTTTCTCACCGAACGGTTTGCGGCCGAGAGATGCCTGGCGTGGCTCGAACGCCATCAACCGATTAAAAACAGCGCCCTCTACAATGAACTTTCCGCGTTCAAGACCGAATTGGTCCTTTATATGATGGCCTCGTCCGCGCGGGAGGATGTCAAGCGCGCCATTTCCCAGTACATTACCTCTCTGCGCTCGGTCACGGTGTCGTTGAGGGGCGCGGATCTCAAGAAATTTGGCTTGCAGCCGGGCCCAATCTTCCGCGACGTCCTGCAGGCCGTATTGAGCGCCAAGTTGAACGGGCAGCTGGTCACCAAGACCGACGAAATCCAGTTCGTGAAACACTACCTGCGGCAGACCGCCGCGGCGCCCCGCCCCGAAGGCGGTATTTAATGCGTGAGGGGCGTAACCTGTAGTTTATCTTCGTGTTAAACGCTCATGGCCCTGCGGGTCGCCTGGATGCATGAAATAGGTTGAGCCGGTTTAGCCCGTTGATCCTGTTAGTCCGGCCGGGCGGCGGGATTTAATCCGTAGGGGCACGGCACGCCGTGCCCGCGCGGCGGCAAGTTTCAGCCGCCGTTTGCGACCGTTCATTCGGGTGGAGGTGTCCACCTCGATGCCGCACTTAAATCTATTGTCGGACTAAAGGGTCATGGCCCTCACAGGAGATGACATATGACGGAAAAAAAACGGGTCCTGAGCGGCATGCGGCCGACCGGGCCCCTCCATCTCGGCAACCTTTTGGGCGCACTGGCCAACTGGGTCGAGATGCAGGCCACCTGCGATTGTTTTTTCTTCATCGCCGACTGGCACGCCCTCACCAGCGATTACGAGAAGCCGGAGCACATCACCGAATTCAGCCGTGAAATGATGATCGATTGGCTCAGCGTCGGTCTTTCGCCCGACAACAGCACGCTGTTCGTGCAGTCGCGGGTAAAAGAGCACGCCGAACTCTACCTGCTGCTCTCCATGATAACCCCGGTGCCCTGGCTCGAACGCAACCCGACGTATAAGGACCAGATCCTGCAGCTGGCCAGCAAGGATTTGTCGACCTTCGGTTTCCTGGGCTATCCGGTGCTGCAGGCCGCCGACATCATCATGTACAAGCCGGCCGGTGTTCCGGTCGGCGTCGACCAGGTCCCGCACGTCGAAATAACCCGTGAAATCGCGCGGCGGTTCAATTTTCTCTATGGCGATGTTTTCCCCGAACCCGAGGCCCTTTTGACCGAGACCCCGAAGATCCTCGGCACCGACCGGCGCAAGATGAGCAAGAGCTACAACAATGCCATTTACCTGTCGGACGAGCCCGATGTCGTCGCCGCCAAAGTAGCCCAGATGATCACCGACCCGCAGCGGGCCCGGCGCAGCGACCCCGGCGACCCGGACGTGTGCAATGTGTACAGTTTTCACAAGCTCTACACCGATCCGGCCACCGTGGCCGACATCGACCGCCAGTGCCGCACGGCCCGCATCGGCTGCGTCGAGTGCAAGAAAATCATGGGCGGAAATCTGA
Source organism: Desulfobacterales bacterium (assembly GCA_049281435.1). Lineage (GTDB taxonomy): Bacteria > Desulfobacterota > Desulfobacteria > Desulfobacterales > SG8-13 > JARFQH01. The sequence continues at coordinate 1,854 of JBAPSB010000153.1, read as the reverse complement.
TAACGGCCCTTGAACCGATTCGCGACAAGCGGCACTATTACGAGAGCCGGCCGGAGCTGGTCGAGGACATCATGCACGCCGGCAGCGACCGCGCCCGCCAGGTCGCCCGCGCAACGATGGCCGAGGTCAGGGGCGCCATGAAGATTTAATGCGAAAATAGATTTCGAACTTCGAACAACCGACGCAGTTTATGGAAAACGAGCTGTACCAGGTAAAGCTGACCGACGTCTTCGAGGGTCCGATGGATCTTCTGGTCCACCTGATCAAGAAGAACGAGGTCGATATCTACGACATTCCGATTGCCATGATCACCGAGCAGTACCTGTCCTACCTGGAGTGGCTCAAATCGATGAATGTCGATCTCGCCGGCGATTTTCTGGTTATGGCGGCGACCCTGACCCACATCAAATCGAGGATGCTGCTGCCCGCGGTGGCCGATGAGGATGACGACGAAGATCCGCGGATGGAAATCGCCCGCCCCCTGGCCGAATACCTGCAATTGAAATCGGCGGCCGAGGAACTCTCGCGCCGGGCCTTGCTCGGTGAAGATACCTTCGTGCGCCAAACCGCGGATGCCCGCGACCTGGTGCCGCCCGACGAGGGGTTTATCAAAATCGGCCTGTTCGAGCTGATCGATGCCTTTCAGCAGATATTAAAAAACATCTCCGCCGAGGAGCGTCTGGAGCTGACGTCGGACAGCATTTCCGTCAAAGACCGCATTGCGGAGCTGGTCGATGTGTTCGAGGAAAAAAGATCCGTGACCTTCGATGAACTGTTTGCGGCTCATCCGACCAAAAGCGACGTGATCATCACCTTTCTGGCGATACTCGAAATGGTCAAGCTCTGCCTGGTGCGCCTGGCACAGCACGCACAGACCGGAGTGATCCGATTGTTCTACGAGTGATGGACAACCTGAAAGACATCATAGAGAGCCTGCTGTTCGTCAGCGACGAGCCCCTGACCATCGAGCGGCTCAAAGCCGTCCTGACACCGGCCGACGGCAACGAAATCCGCAGCGCCTTGACCCTTCTGGCCGAGGACTACGAAACCCGCCGCGGCGGGTTTCATCTCAAGGAGATCGCCGGCGGCTATCAGTTGCGCACCCGTCCGGAGTTCAGCGAGTGGATCGCGCGCCTGGTTCAACCTCGGGCGCCGCGGCTCAGCAAAGCCGCCCTCGAAACCCTGGCGATCATCGCCTACAAACAGCCGGTCATCCGCAGCGACGTGGAACACATCCGCGGGGTCGACTGCGGCGGCGTCATCCGGGTCCTGCTCGAACGCAACCTGATCCGGGTTCTCGGTCGCAAGGAAATCCCGGGTCGCCCGCTGATCTATGCCACGACCAAGCGGTTTCTGGAAGTATTCGACCTGAAAGACCTCAAGGACCTGCCGACCCCCAAGGAAATAGAGGACATGGGCCAGGCTCTGGCCGACCGGTCAAGTGTCGTCATTACAGACAATATGCCGGAAGAAAAACGGGCGGCCCAGCTCGAGCTTGAATTCGAAACGCCTGACGACAACCCGCCCGCGGCACCGGCCGCTACGACCGACGGCGGCGGGCCGCCCGATTCTGCAGAGGAAACCGAACCACCGGATGACACAGCCGAGGACGGTTGCGCGCGGGGAACCTGACAATCCGGCCATTTGATCCAACCACCGGGACAAACATCCCGGTCGCGGCACGCGCATGATATAGACTTTAAGATAATGATTTTGGCAAGGCCAGAGGGAGGCGGCTGTATAGTCATACGCCAACGACCGATACCAGCAGCCAAAATCTTTATCTTGAAGCTTATAGCGGGAAGGACGCGATGACATCGCCCCAATTTTCGGTGCCGGTGCAAAACCGTTATT
>JBAPSB010000152.1:0-3789 GCA_049281435.1 Desulfobacterales bacterium | reverse complement strand
CAGTCTGGTAGAGCACAGCGTTCGGGACGCTGGGGTCGGAGGTTCAAATCCTCTCTTCCCGACCAATAAAAAAATAAAGCCTCGGCGCTGAATAACTTTCAGCGCCGAGGCTTTATTTTTTGGATATGAAAGGAAAAATAGAAGAAAAACTAGATGTACCCTCTTTCGCCCAGAAAAAGCAAAATCTCCTGGGCCGAGTCGTTGGGGGGGAGGTTGGTCGTGTCGATGCGCAACTCGGGCTGGCGCGGGATTTCATAGGGGTCGTCCACGCCGGTGAAGCCCTTGATCAGGCCGGCGCGCGCCTTGGCGTACATGCCCTTGCGGTCTCTTTTTTCACAGACCTCAAGGGGCGTTGCGATGTGGACTTCCACGAAACCGCCGTAGGCTTCGATGCGGGACCTGATTTCGTTGCGTGTGGCCTCGTAGGGGGCGATCGGCGCACAGATCGCGATGCCGCGGTTTTTGGTGATTTCGCTGGCAACAAAGCCGATGCGGTTCACGTTGGCGTCGCGGTCTTCCTTGGAAAAGCTGAGGTTGCTCGACAGGTGGCGGCGTACGATGTCGCCGTCGAGCAGGGTCACCGGCCGTTCGCCGATTTCCAGGAAGCGCGAGTAGAGGATCTTGGCGATCGTCGACTTGCCGGCACCCGAAAGGCCGGTCAGAAAAACGGTGAATCCCTGCCGGGCGGGCGGCGGATAGCCCTTTTGAAGTTCCTCCAGGACTTCCGGAAACGTCATCCACTCCGGGATATTGCGGCCGCGCTGAAGGCGTTTGCGGATATCGGACCCCGAAAGCGATATCGACTGGGCCCCGTCGGGCACCTGGTCCTGCGGCCGGAACTCGTCCTCGAAGGGTAGATACACCAATTGCTCGAAAGGCGTGATGGCGACGCCGATTTCGGCGGCCTGCTCTTCGGCCAACCGGCGCGCGGCGCCGGCCTGGTAGAACCACCGGCCGTTGTTATCGACGCCGGGCCCGGCGTGGTCGTGCCCGACGATGAAATCCGTACAGCCGAAGTTCTTGGCAATGATCACGTGCAGCAGGGCTTCCCGCGGGCCGGCCATGTGGGATGAGAGCGGCAGCAGATTGAGCAGCAGGGAATCCGGCGGATAGTGGCGGCTGACGGCCCGGTAGCAGCGCATGCGGGTGAAATGGTCGAAATCACCGGGTTTGGACATGCCGACGATCGGCAGGACCAGCAGATTGGCATGGATCCGGCGCATGGCCTTGATGGTCATTTCGAACTGCGGGCGGTGGATCGGGTGCCGGGTCTGAAACCCGATGACCCGCCGCCACCCCATCCTGGCAAAGGCCTGACGGATTTCGGCGGGCGCGAGGCGCAGCGGCCGGAAGTCGAAGTGCAGCGGCAGGCTGGTAGCCTCGATACGGCCGCCGATGTAATAATCACCTGTCTTATTGATGAGATACTCCACCCCGGGGTGGGCGGTGTCGGTCGTGCCGAACACCAACCCGGCTTCCTTCAACTTTCCGATCGGCCAGATGTCTTCGATATTGAGCACGCCCAGCAGAAAGCCTTCCGGATCGCGCAGGGCCACCGATTGGCCCGCCTCGAGTGTCCGCGCCTTGGTTTCCGACACGTCCAGGCAGATCGGAAGGGGCCACAGCGTGCCGTCCTGAAGCCGCATCCGGTCGATGACCGATTCGTATTCCGATTTTTTCATGAACCCGGTGAGCGGCGAGAAGACGCCCGCGGCCAGCAGTTCGAAGTCGCACAGCTGCCGTTCGTTGAGGGTGATGTCCTGCAGGTTGGTCGCGATGTTCTTCAGCAGTTCGGCCCGATCGGCATCGACCAGAAGGTTGACGAGCTTACCGCCGTGCGGTTCGATTGGATCGACTGTGGTCATGGTTCTCCGGTGGGCCGGTGGCCCCGTTTGGCCCGTTGAGCCCGTTTAGCCGGTTTAGCCGGTTTAGCCGGTTTAGCCGGTTTAGCCGGTTGGGTTCGTTGAATCTCGCCGGCGGTGAGATTCAACGGATCGATTTATTGCTGTTAAACGTATTGATTTTATACTATTTTTATCTTTTTGTCCAACCTTTTTCGGGTATTTTGGCCGGATCGTTTCAGCATTTTGGAGTTACCGGAACCAACAGAGTTTGTCCAATGACGGCGAGGATCCCAGAACTCGGGGATAGTTTTACCTGAAATGCGGCCAAAATAAACTTCCATTTGACTGCCGGTTGACGCAACGGGTTCAAAAGGGCTATTAACCACCGATTCATCATGAAAACCAGAGGCGCCCGGCTCACCCAAAACGGGCTGAAGTTGCGGCCGAGGCCTTTGGTCAACAGCATTTCATCCGGAATACACCGGAATACAACGGTTCTGAATATGACCACACCCACCACCGGCAAACACCCCCTGCAAACCCGCCACCGGCTTCATTTCGGCGATGCCAGGAAGATGAAGGCCGTGGGCGACGGCAGCGTCGATCTGGTGGTCACCTCCCCGCCCTACCCCATGATCCAGATGTGGGATAAGCTGTTCGCGCGCCTCGATCCGGCCGTGGCTAAAGCCTTGGCGAAAAACCGCGGCATGGCGGCCTTCGACGGCATGCACGCGATGCTCGATCACGTCTGGTCGGAGGTTCACCGGGTGCTCAGACCCGGCGGGATTGCCTGCATCAACATCGGCGATGCCGTGCGCACGATCGGCGGCGACTTCATGCTCTATTCCAACCACGCCCGAATTCTTTCGGCCATGCTCGCCCTGGGATTCCAGCCGCTGCCGACGATTTTGTGGCGCAAGCCGACCAACGCCCCCAACAAGTTCATGGGCTCGGGCATGCTGCCGCCCGGCGCCTACGTGACCCTGGAGCACGAGCACATTTTGGTTTTGCGCAAAGGGTCCAAGCGGGACTTTTCGGGGTCCCAAGAAAAACACCAGCGCCGCGAAAGCGCTTATTTCTGGGAAGAGCGCAACACCTGGTTTTCGGATGTGTGGATGGGATTGATCGGTGCAAATCAGCGGTTGACGGACAACGACACCCGTAAGCGCAGCGCGGCCTTTCCTCTCGAACTGCCCTACCGCCTGATCAGCATGTTTTCGGTCGCAGGCGACCGGGTGCTCGACCCCTTTCTCGGCATCGGCACCACGCTGCTGGCCGCGATGGCGACCCTGCGCAACGCGATCGGCTTCGAACTGGAAACAGAGTTCCGGGAAATCATCGCGCAGAATTTTACGACCGTCGTGTCCATCGCGCAGCGGCGCATCGCCGAACGCCTGACAAATCATTTGATCTTCGTGCGGGAAAGAATTGCCGCGGGCCGCACGATAAAGCACCAGAACCGCTTCTACGGGTTTCCGGTGATGACCCGCCAGGAGATCGACCTCGTTTTTCATCGTCCCGTCGCCGTATCGCAGCCGGACAAGGACCTGTTCACGGTCGATTACGATATGTTTCACATGGAAAACAGTCTTCTGCCCCCGCCACCACCAACGGACTCCCGCCCTCCGACGCCGAATCACCCCCGCCAGGGCTTACTCTTCAAATAGACTTCGAGATACCGTTTTTGGACTGCGTTATCGGTTGTCGGCGTATGACGAATACAGCCTCCGCCCTCTGGCCTTGCCAAAAACGGTATCTCGAAGCCTATGGTAAGGATCACTGAAGACCTTATTCGGACTTCTTTGATTTAACTCGTTTTTTTACTTCGCGCCGCAGCCAGGCCAGGCCGGCGCGCCCGTGCAGGTTGGCGGCCGCCAGCGCCAGCGGCAGCACCCGCTCGATCGCGGGCGACAGAGAGCAGATGCGCAGCAGATTTAAGTATAGG
>JBAPSB010000151.1:0-6808 GCA_049281435.1 Desulfobacterales bacterium | reverse complement strand
GGCGGCGGCCGTGTGCGAAAAGGTTTTGCGACGCACCCGGCAGGATCGGTTGGGATTGCTCGACCGTCTGATTGAACGGGCGGCCATCACCGGTATGACCGTGACCCCCTGCCGGGGAGTGACGGCGGCCGCCCGGGCCATGGCCGCGCTCATCCGGCAGGAGTCCGGCGACAGGGGCGAAGCAGCGGGACCGGTGGCCTGGCGGCATCCATTGATAGACCGTTTGATGCTCGAACCGGCGCTGGCGGTGCTCATGCCGCCCGCCCATCCGCAGCAAAACGGCGGTGAAAACAACGGGCTTGCCGAGGCCCCGCGCCGGCGGGTGCGGCAACAAACGGCCGCGGCTCCCGTCGGCATCATCTCGGCCGAGTGGTGCCTGGCCGACACGGCGACCCTGGTGTCGCGCACACGGCCGGGGTGTGACCGGTCGATTGCGGTGGTTCCGCCGGTTACCGTCGCCGTGGTGCCGCTCGATCACCTGGTCGCCGACCTCAAGGAACTCTACGCCCTGTTGCGGTGTGAGACTCCGGCGTCCGTGCCGCGGCTGACGAATTACATGAGCCTGATCTCCGGTCCGAGCACCACCCGCGACATCGAGAGCATACCGGTCACCGGCGCCCACGGGCCGCGGGCGGTAACAGTCCTGGTGCTGGTATAAGAGCCGGGCCGTTGGCCGCAACCGCCCGGCCGACGCGGCTTTTTATTCGGCCCGGTTTCCGGGCACGGCGCCGGATGGCCCGTCCAGGAGCTTTCTGATCATTTTTGAGGCCTGATAGGTATCGAATGGTTTTTGGATAAAGTCATCGCATCCCAGCAGGAGCATGTCCGAGGCGATTTCGTCGATGCTGTACCCACTGGCGATCAGGACCCTGATATCCGGATCGATCTGTTTCAACCGTCTGAACGTCTCGCGACCGTCCATTCCGGGCATGATCATGTCCAGGATGACCAGGGCGATCCGATCGCCGAGTTCACGCACCACCACTATGGCCTCCTCGCCGCCGCGGGCCGTCAGGACCGTGTAGCCCATGTCGGTGAGCATGGCCCGGCAGGCCTTGAGGATGTACTCCTCGTCATCGACCACTAAAAGAGTTTCACTTCCCCGGCGGAGGTCCGCGGACGGTTCTTCTTCCGGAACGACAGCCTGGTCCGCGGCCGGCAGGTAGATAAAAAACGTCGTGCCTTTCCCCGGTTGGCTGATGAAATCGATGATGCCGCCGTGATTCTTGACGATCCCGAAGGCGGAAGCCAGTCCCAGGCCGGTTCCGCCGCCCATCGGCTTGGTGGTGAAAAAGGGTTCGAAGGCGCGGTCCTGGACATCGGGCGTCATGCCCGAACCGGTGTCTCTGACCACGATCTTCACATAACGACCGGGTTTTACGTTGAAGGGCCGGGTGAAGCCGTCATCGAGATGGACATTTTCGGTTTTCAGGTTCAGCGCACCGCCCGGTTTCATCGCCTGCCACGCATTGAGATACAAATTCACCAGCACCTGTTCGATCTGGTTCCGATCCACTTTCACGGTCCAGATGTCCGACTGGCAGTCCCGGATGGTTTGAATTTCTTTTTTGGTGCGCTCGAACAGGTCGACGGTTTTCAGGACGATCTCGTTCGGATTGGTCGGCTTGACCATGTATTTTCCGCCGCGGGCGTATCCCAACAGCTGGCGGGTCAGGTTGGCCCCGCTTTGAACACAGCGCTCGATGCTGCGGATGTTCTCATAAAGCGGTTCGGTGGTATCGAGCGCGGTCAGCATCAGGCTCGCATTGCCCTGAATGCCCATGAGCAGGTTGTTGAAGTCGTGCGCGATGCCGCCGGCCAGCCTGCCCAGGGCTTCCAGCCGTTGGGACTGCTGCAGGTGATCGGCGAGTCGTTTCCGTTCCTTCTCGGCCTGCAATCGCTCGGACACATCGCGGCCGATACCGCGGTAGCCGCAGGGGGTGCCATCGGGCCCGTGTTTGAGTTGCGCGGAGAGTTCGATAAACCGTTTGCTGCCATCCTTGCGGATGATGTCGACCTCGAAGCTGCTGCGCTGCCCCCCGGTGCGGTGAATGTCGATAAAGGTTTTCAGAACGCGGCGGGCGGTCGGGGGTCTGACGAATTTTCGGAAGCGCATGCCCGCCAGCTCGTTGGGCGGCCTTCCCAGGATGCGGGCGGTGGCGGTGTTGTAAAACGTCAATCGGCCGCGCAAATCGGTTTCAAAGTAGCTCTCCTGCATGCCCTCCAGGATATTGCGGTATTTCTCCTCTTCCTGTCCCAGGGTTTTCTGGGCCGCAACCCGGCTTTCTATTTCACCGCGCAGTTCGGTGTTGACCCGTTCCAGCGCGCCCGTGCGCGCCCGCACCAGCTCCTCTAAATGCAGGCGGTAATTTTTAAGCTCCGTTTCCGTTTTCTTGCGGGCGGTGGTGTTGCGCATCGAGCCGATGATTTTCAGCGGCCGGCCCTCGTCATCTGTTTTGAGCACGGAGTTGAGCGAGATATAGATCGGTTCGCCGCGCCCGTTTTCGAGGACAATTTCATAATCCCTCACCCGTTTGTCTCTCAGCAGGACTTCGACGAGCTGTTTGCGGGCGGCGTTGTCGCTGTAGAAATCGGCCACGTTCCGGCCGATCAGGTTCTTGCGATTGTAGCCCTCGATTTTTTCTATCGACGGGCTGATTTCGAGCAGGGTCCCGGATATATCGGTTTCGTAGTAGACATCCTGGATGTTCTCGAATATTTCGTGGTATTTTTCCTGGCTGCTGCGCAAGGCGTTTTTCATGAGAACGAAGGCCGCAGCCGTTTCGCGGATTTCCTTGAAGCGTGAGTCCAGCTTGTCTTCGGAGGATAGGTCGTTGTTCTTGATGGCCAGGGCCGCCTGCTCGAGGTTGGCGATCGGGCGGATGATGCTGCGCGCCAGCAGCAGGGCGATCAGGGTGGCAGCGGCCGAGATGGCGAGGGTCAGTAAAATATTGTTGCGCCGGTTTTCCTTGAGCCCTCCCAGATAATCGTCTTCGGGCAGGTGAACACCGATGATCCACGGCCAGTGGGCGATGGAAAATGGCGCCAGGATTGCATGGTAGTAGCGGCCTTCGTGCTCGAACCGCGCAAACCGTGGTTGGGGCAGATCATAGCGGCCGTCGGCCCCGGTGGGCAGGGGGATCGCCGCAAAGGCCTTGCGGCTCAGGACATCGTCGAGTTCCTGGATCTTGACCAGCCGCAAGGCTTTCGAGCTGGCGTCGCCGGTTTTGCGAATTTTTCCCAGATCAGGGAAGGCGACCAGATCCCCGTTGTTGTTGATCATGAAGGCCCGGCCGGTCTTGCCGATTTTGAGGTGGCTGATGAAGGTCGAGAGCTGGTCGATTTCGATGTCGACCCCGATGACCCCCCGCAGATTGCCGTTGCCGTCAAAAATCGGCCCGCCGATGGTGATGCCGGGCTTCTGGGAGGTAAAAAAAATATAGGGGTCGGTCCAGACGATCTGCCGCTTTTCGTCGGCCCTTTTATACCAGGGACGCCGGCGCGGATCGTAGTCGTCCAGCGGGTCGCTCACCGCCGCGATCAACTTCAGGTCCGCGTCCCGCCACTGCAGTCGGGTGCAGCGGCTGCCGTTGCCATTCAGGATGATCTTGGTTCGAAAGGATGCGCCCGGCTGATCCGTGTTGCGGCTCACATAGAAGAAATCGCCGTTGGGTTTGCCCAGATAAATGCCGGCGAAATGTGGGTAGATGGCGAGCTGATCCAGATAATAGTGTTCCAGTCGGCCGGCATCGTCCTCATCGTCGCCGACCACGTTGGCGTTCATCAGGCGCCGGGTGAGTGCCGCCGCGGCCTGGGCGTGGGCCAGGTGATTCTGCGATTGTTCCCGCGCCAGGTCGGCGATATTCTCCATGATGTCGCGCGCATGTTGATTCAACACTTTTTCGGACGAAAGGTACAGCGAGGAGGTCGTGATCAGATAAGTGCCCCAAATGAGGGCCAAAAAGCCGAAGATCAAGGCCCAGCGAATGGAAAATCTCATTTTTTCCCCCTGGAGGCAGCCGGCGGGGCAGCTGATGGATTAAAATCAATCCATGTTCTTTAAATTCAAGTCCTTGAATTGTCCACCACAAATTCGTTTTTTTCCGCGGCCGGCGGGCTTGAAAGTCCCTTTTTTGGGGGCGAGGCCAATGGGCGGGTGCCTGCGATATGGGCGCCGGCCGGCGAGCGAGCCCGGTGATGCCGAGCCCATCGGCGCCGCCGGCCCTATTTTTTTTATGATTTGCGGCAGAGGTTGCGGTGGTGCCGTGTACCGGCGGACCCATCGAAGCAACACGATGGCCAGGATGCAGCATAGAACGATCCAGCCGTCCCTGAAGCTCTCGAAGAGGATCGAGTGGACCACGTCCGTCCAGTTCCGATATCCCGCAGACCAGTTCAATTCGAATGGCCAGAAAAAAGAAACCGGCGAATCCGTGAAAACGGCATCGGCGACGACATGCGAGAGGATCAGCAGCACCGAGCGCAGGTAGCCGAACTGGGCAATTTTCAGCCAGCGCCGGCCGCAATGAAATGCCAGAAGGCCACCGAAAAGGGCAAACGCCAGGCTGTGCGTCGGGCCGCGATGATAGGCGCTGCCGTTCCACTTCAGGAGTAGGCCGATCAGAACGTCGATGTCGGGCAGATTGGCCAGAAGGACGATAAACACGAAGCTCTTCCAGCGGCCAAAGGCCGAGGTGCCGGTGCTCGCTTCATAAGTTGCCAGGCCAATGGCCGCATGGCCGAGTGGAAGGGGCATAGGTCATCCAGTCAAGAAGTCTTTGCGTACCAGTCTCCGCTCGCGATCTCGCAAGAGTTCTACGCCGAACCCTTCGACATTGCGCCAGATGACCATTCCCCGCCGTTTTTCTTTTTCGGTTTCCGAGTAGGGCAGGGCCACGGTGATCATTTCTCCCACGGGCAGCAGAACCGGTGACTTTATGAAGAGCCCGTATTTACAGTAATCCTTGAGTTCGCCCTCGAAGAATCTTTTGCGGGTAGCGAAGAAGATGCAGCGCGAATAGAGAATGCGCCGGTTCTTGCGTTTTTCCGCTTCGGCGGCAGCTTTCGGCACGGTCATCATCATCGGGTCCTTTCAGCAGGTGTAAGCCAGTTGCGCTCGGCGCGGGCGATTGTCTCGGTATCACCAGTGATGGCAATGCGTCAACAGCACTACAGCAACATGTGTGCCTGAAGTTATATAAAAAAAATACTTTGTCGTTTTGGTGGGTTAGATGAAAAAGGGTCTTGTCGGAGGCGGCGATTGTGAAAAACAGGTCACAAGAAAATTACGGATGGGAAACAATATGGCATAAAAATGACCGCTTCAGGCGTCAAGATAAATGGTTTTGGTATGGCCGGTGAGGGGCGGGCACGATACGGAACCCCGAAAACCGCCGGTATGGTCCGTTATTTTTAAAGCCTGGGGGTGGGGGCGAAGTAGTCCCGCCGCAGATAGGTGTAGGCCGCAAAACCCCACCAGCAAAGCAGGATCGACAATACCGCCGCCGTAAAGACCGTCAACAGCAAGTTGGCGTCAACGGCGGCGAGGATCTCGCCCAGGGGCCCCGGTTTGTTTTGGATGTCGGCCAGGATCTCTTTTCGAAAAACAAGCAGTTGAAGGCGGTCTAAAGTGTAGAGTCCGGTCGTAAAGAACACCAGGGTGCCGCCCCACGGCTTGGCCCGCCACAGGCCGACACCCAGGCCGAGATAGAGCCCGGCGTAGACCAGATGATAGAAAAGGGCCAGCGGCCCGCCGCGCAGGGCACCGAAAAGCGGCACCGGGCCGGTCGGCGGCACCATCTCGGTCAGGGCCGAGACGACAAACAACACCGCTGTGATCCGAAAGGTCGTTTTCCCCTTGGCGGCTGCCGTCATGCCTGCGCTCCCGGGTGCGGCCGCAGCGCCGATATGGCGATAGCAGCAGGGCGGGGGGGGTCGGGACTCGCGCAGGTCCGCCTGAAGTCTGTCATACGAAGCCGCGCCTTGCACCGGCGCACCTGACGATCGACTCCAGAGTGTCATCCCGATAACAGGCGACCGCCGGAATGCCGTCCTGGTCGCTGATTCTTTGCAGACGGCGAAGGCAGGCAACGGTGGATTCGACGACATCGATATCCAACCCGAAACGGACGGCAAACTCTTCAATCGATGATGTGCCCCAGTCATCGATGATCGCTTCGACCTGTTCGACGGTCGGCAGTTTCTTGTGAGCCGTTATCGTCATGTGTTTCGTGAATCCCCTTGCCCGGACGAGCCGGTATCCGCGGGCTCTCCCGTTTCATAAAGGCGGGAGTCGGCGGTAAAAAGGCCACTCAGGGACGGCCGCTGCCGGTGGAGTCGAGTTCGCAGGCCGTCAGATCGCTGCCGGGGCACCACCGGCCATGCTGGTCGATAAACCTGATGTAATCCCGCGTGGTCCAATTCTTGGTTCCGATCGGCGGCATCGGTATCAGGTAACGCCGGGCGCGATAGAGTTTTACTTTTTCCTCGTAGGTCATGGGTCGGTTCCTCGATGAATTCAATGACAACGGCGCCAAAACCCGTTCGGCGCGTTTCTTTTCAATTGATAGGTATTTTTGGGATCTTTTAAAGAAAAAAACGTTTAGCTTCATACACGTACCGGCTCGATAGCGCAAGAGGGATTTTGTCGATATCAATTTTGAAATGGCCGGTTACTGTTGCGGAGACGGCTCACGGATTGTGGTGGGGGCCTGTCCTGAATGAAACTCGAAGATCAGAAACCGCAACTCGTGGCGACGAGCGATTGCGAGAAACGGCTGAAATCCGGCGCCAACGGTCAAAATCTCGC
>JBAPSB010000150.1:0-9570 GCA_049281435.1 Desulfobacterales bacterium | reverse complement strand
CGGAAGTATCGATTCAATTTCGGCACGTCCCGCACCAGACGTTTCCATCCGCGGTGCTGCTGGATTGGCTGTCCAACCGGCTGGTGATCGCGATTCAGCCCGAAGAAGGGATTCTGCTGCGGTTCAGGGCCAAGAACCCGGGGCCGGGCATGCGCCTGTCCCAGGTGATGATGCAGTTTTATTACCAGGAAGCGTTCAAGACCAAACCACCGGAGGCCTATGAAACCCTGCTGCTGGACGTCATGGAAGGCGATGCCACCCTTTTCATGCGCGCCGACCAGGCCGAGAGTTCCTGGTCGGTGATCCACCCGATTCTGGATTTCTGGGACAACAGCAAACCGGCGGATTTCCCCAATTACCAGGCCGGGTCCTGGGGCCCCGAAGCCGCGGATATCCTGATCGCCCGCGGCGGCCACAGCTGGGTGATGCCCACGATGCTTGAATGTGACGAGGGCACGGCAACCTGTCAGGTCAAAACGGTGCCGCACTAGTAATGAGGATGAAAGAATTCTTCCCGACCGTGTTTATGGCGTGATCAGTCGTCCGTTTCAATCGTTTTGGCCCAGCACTTCCAAACCTTCGGCCTGGGCAGCATGCGCCAGCCTTTTATCATAGCAGGCAAAAACGAAATTATCCGCAACCACCGTGGCGATTGTGAGAGCCGATGCCAGATGGATGGCATCAAAACCTCTCAACTGATGGTTCGCAATGATCTTATGGATCAATTCATTCAACCGAATGTCAACTTCCACGACAATTAAGCTTGCCCAGTCCTCTTGAAATACACCGACGATGGTTTCGACAAGAGATTTCTCTAAGCGTGTCTCCGCGGCTTTTCTATAAACAGCTGCCAGCAGCTCGGCATACGCAACCGCCGATGTGGCCATTCCCAATGCGGATTTCCAGGCAGAGACCACCGTAGAGGAATTTTTCTCTTTGAAATATTTCTTCACTAGAGCGCTGGTGTCCAGATACAGAATCATCGGCGGTCCTCGAGGACGATCTCCGAAACCGCTTTCCCGGGAAGCTCGAGCGGTTCGGGAAAATCCCGCTTGATTTCACGCATCGGCATGACAACCTGCCCTTTCAGCACCAGCGGCTGCAGGGCTTGGCGCAATGAAGATCTGCTGGAGTCTTCCTTGACGATCCTTGCAACGATATGGCCCCGTTCTGTGATAAGCACATCATCACCCTTTTTGACCAAGCCGATGTAACGGCTCAATTGATTTTTTAATTCCTTGATGCCCGCGGTTATCATTTGCACTCCTCCATTTTGGTGGTCACCATGGATTCATAGTAGCCACTTTAATTTGACTCGTCAAGATTTTAGATTTCAAACGGCAGGCCGCCCTACAGTATTTTAGAGGTTGAAATACTGGATTGACCGTATTATGTCTGCGAGCGATCCCGTTATATAAAACTCCATCTGCAGTTTGACTTTTCGATGTCAGCCGAAAGGATGACCGTTGGATGCTGGAACCGAAAACGACGCCGCTCTCTGGCCGCTGGCCGTGTTCGCACTTTCCGTATGCGCCCTGGTCGTCTTCATGCTGGGGCTCTCGGCGCTGCTGGGCGAACACCACCGCGAAAAAGCCACGGGTGATCCGTACGAATGCGGGATCGTTTCGACCGGCTCCGCCCGCCTTCGTTTTCATGCCAAGTTTTACCTGATGGCCATGTTTTTCGTGGTCTTCGACCTCGAGGCGGTGTTCCTGTATGCCTATGCGGTGTCATTTCGCGAGGCGGGTTGGCGGGGCTACATCGAGATCCTGATTTTTGTCGGCGTTCTGACGGCGGCGCTTTTCTATCTCTGGCGCGTCGGGGCGCTGGAGTGGGGCACCGCCAAACAGAAGCTCTACCGCAAGAATTCATTGCAGCATCAGTCGTCAAAGGACAACCGCCCATGAAGACCGCACGGGATCTTTTGCGCGAAAAAGGATCGCAGATCTACTCGACCGCTCCGGATGCCACCGTTTACGACGCCCTGCAGCTGATGGCCGAAAAAAATATCGGGGCGCTGATCGTCTTTGACGGCGACCGGCTTATCGGGCTGATTTCGGAACGCGATTACGCCCGCAAGATCGTTCTGAAAAACAAGTTCTCGCGCGAGACCGCCGTCGCGGACATCATGACCCGCGACGTGGTCACGGTGGCGCCGGACAAGAATCTAGAGGACTGCATGGAATTGATCACCCGGCACCGGGTGCGCCATCTGCCGGTCATCGAAAACGACCACGTGCTCGGCATCATCTCGATCGGTGACATCGTCAAGGGCATCATCGATCACAAAGAGTTCGTCATCGAGCAACTCGAGTACTACATCAAGGGCTGGCGGTAGGGGGGAGGAATACAAGAAGGGGTATAGGGTGTAGGGCAAAGGGCACAGGGCTCAAGGAGAAAGGCTGAAGGCGCAAAAAGCTGGGAAGCTGGGAAGCTGGAGGCGGGGACGCTGGAATGGTGGAATGATGGAATGATGGAAAAATGGAGTGGCGAAAGGCTGAAGGATGAAGGATAGTGGATAAGAAAGTCATTTTGGGGGGCGTTGCGGCTATAATATTATTATTTATAAAAAAACAGATAGTTAAAATAAATTCTTTAATCTTATAAATTAAGAAAGATGACGGAGCATGCGCTGGAGGTTGGGGTCCCGATTCAAAGCGTCCTCGAAGCGATCGGGGGGTAATTCTCCGGAGGAAACTCTGGATGAGGCCGTCGGGCGCAGTCTGCTGTTGACGCGGCTGCAGGACCTGCTGGGCTGGGGGCGCAAGTACTCCATCTGGCCGTACAATTTCGGGCTGTCGTGCTGTTACGTCGAAATGGCCACCAGCCTGACCAGCCGCTACGACATCGCGCGTTTCGGGGCCGAGGTCATCCGCGGCACGCCGCGCGAGGCGGACCTGATGGTGATCGCCGGCACGCCCTTCGTCAAATGCGCGCCGGTCATCCTGCGGCTCTACGAGCAGATGATGGCACCGCGCTGGGTCATCTCGATGGGCTCGTGCGCCAACGCCGGCGGCATGTACGACATCTACAGCGTCGTTCAGGGCGTGGACCAGATCCTGCCGGTGGATGTCTATGTCCCGGGGTGTCCGCCGAGTCCCGGCGCCTTCATGTATGGACTGACGCTGCTCCAGGAGGCCATCGGCCGCGAGCGACGCCCCCTGAGCTGGGTGGTCGGCCCGCAGGGCGTCGAAAAAGTCCACCACCCCTCGCTGCGCGATCTCAAGCGCGAAGAGCGCCGCGGCGCGACAGACCTGCGCACTCCGGATCATGTCTGACGCGTGTCCCTCCGGGGCTTCATCAGTGACACTGACCAGTTTCAGGGCAGATACGTGAATCCGTCTTCCGACATCACCGCTGAACTCGAAGCGCGCTTCAGCCAGGCCGTCATAGCGGTGCAGCCCACCCGGGACGGCATCCCGACCGTGTGGGTCGCGCCCGGCGACGCCCCGGCCGTGCTGGCGCACCTGAAAACCGGGGTGCCCGAACCGTACCGCATGCTTTTTGACCTGACCGCCATCGACGAGCGCGAACGGACCCGGCGTGAAGGCCAGCCGCCAAGCGATTTCAGCGTCGTCTACCACCTGCTGTCTTTCGACCGCAACCAGGATGTCCGCATCAAGGTGCCGCTGGGCGGTGAAAATCCCCGTCTGGCAACGATCACCGATCTGTGGCCGGTCGCCGACTGGTACGAACGCGAGGCCTGGGACATGTTCGGCATCGGTTTCGACGGCCACCCGCATCTGGAGCGCATCCTGCTGCCGCCGACTTGGGAGGGTCATCCGCTGCGCAAGGAGCATCCCGCGCGTGCGACTGAAATGGGGCCCTTCAGAATGCCGCCGGAGCGACAGGCGCAGGCCCAGGAGGCCCTGCGGTTTCGTCCCGAAAAATGGGGCCTGCGGTCGCGGGGCGAGGACACCGATCTGATGTTTTTGAACCTGGGCCCCCAGCACCCCGGCACGCACGGCGTCTTTCGCATATTGCTGGAACTCGACGGCGAAGAGATCGTCGATGCCGTGCCGGAAATCGGTTTCCACCATCGCGGCGCCGAAAAGATGAGCGAGCGCCAGACCTGGCACACCTTCATCCCCTACACCGATCGCATCGACTACCTGGGCGGGGTGATGAACAACCTGCCCTACGTGCTGGCCGTCGAACAGCTGGCCGGCATCCGGGTGCCCGACCGGGTCAAGGTCATTCGCGTCATGCTGGTGGAATTGTTTCGCATCGCCAGCCACCTGGTCTGGTATGGCACCTTCGCCCAGGATTTGGGCATGATGTCACCGGTATTTTTCATGTTCAACGATCGCGAGCGCCTGTTCGACATCGTCATGGCGATCACCGGCGGCCGCATGCACCCAAGCTGGTTCCGCATCGGCGGGGTGGCCCAGGACCTGCCCGCGGGCTGGGAAAAGATGATCGCGGATTTTCTGGGTTACCTGCCCGGCCGGCTGAAAGAGTATGACCGCATGGTCATGCGCAACCGCATGTTCAAGGCCCGCACCCAGGGCATCGGCGCCTACACCCTGGAGGAGGCCGTCGAATGGGGCGTGACCGGGCCGGGCTTACGGGCCTGCGGCCTGGAATGGGACTTTCGCCGGCAGCGCCCCTATTCGGGTTACGAGCAGTTCGAGTTCGAGGTTCCCACCGCCGCGCGCGGCGACTGCTACGGCCGCGCCCTGGTGCGGGTCGAGGAGATGCGGCAGAGCCTGCGGATCATCGCGCAGTGTCTCGCCAACATGCCCGCCGGCCCCTACAAGGCGGACCATCATCTCACCACGCCCCCGCTCAAGGAGCGCACGATGCACGACATCGAAACGCTCATCACCCATTTTGTGGGCGTCAGCTGGGGGCCGGTCGTTCCGCCCGGAGAAGCCAGCGTGGCCATCGAGGCCACCAAGGGCTGCAACAGCTATTACCTGATCAGCGACGGCGGGATTCACGCCTACCGCGCCCGGATCCGAACGCCGTCCTTTCCCCATCTGCAGATGATACCGCTCATCAGCCGCGGTCTGATGGTTCCCGACTTGCTGGCGATTTTGGGCAGTATTGACTACGTGATGGCGGATGTGGACCGCTAGGTTTCCGGCCAGAATTGGCCCTTTTTCGCAATTTCGGCGTCAATCGGCAGCATCGCTTGTGCGGCATACACAAGTATGCCTCCGCGCAAGGCCGCCGATTTCCTTGAACTTGCAAAAAATTGCGCATTTCTGGATCGGAAACCAATTCGTGCCATTCGAGAGACAACAGGATTGGAATAATTCGAATGCTGACTGCGGAGGAAATCGCGGAGATCGAAGCCGAATTCCCGCTTTATGAACAGAGGCGGGCGGTTTGCATCGACGCGCTGAAAATCGTCCAGCGCCACCGGGGCTGGGTCTCCGACGACATCCTCGGGGATCTGGCCCGATTTTTGGGCATGACCGCGGACGAACTGGATTCGGTGGCGACCTTCTACAATCTCATCTTCCGCAAGCCCGTGGGGCGGCATGTCATCCTGGTGTGCGACAGCGTCAGCTGCTGGATCATGGGCTATGACCACCTGCTGGAACGGCTGCAGGAGCATTTGGGGATCGGTTTCGGCCAAACCACGGCCGACAACCGGTTCACCCTGCTGCCCAGCGTCTGCCTGGGCGCCTGTGATCACGCGCCGGTGATGATGATCGACGAAGACCTGCACCTGGACGTTGACCCGCAAGCGCTCGAGCGGATCCTGGCCCGATACGAGTGAAGGGAAGGCGAAAGAAAAGGGCGAAGGGGGAAAGGCTAAGGGCGAAAGGCTGAAGGCGAAAGGCGAAGGGCGAAAGGCTGAAGGGTAAAGGATAAAGGCTGAAGGCGCAAAAAGCTGGGAAGCTGGAGGCGGGGACGCTGGAATGGTGGAATGATGGAACACTGGAATCATGGAACACTGGAATGATGGAAGAGTGGTGACGGAATGATGGAATGGTGGGATGCTGGAGTGGTGAAAGTTGGAAGAATGGAGTGTTGGAATCATGGGATGATGACATGGTGGAAGTGAAAGACTGGAGTGATGGAACGTCGGGAAGTGGAACGATGGAAAACTGGAGTATTGGAACATTGGAGCCGCGGATGTTTCCTGCCCTTGCCCCTATCAATCAATCACGCCAACATTCCATCATTCCAGGATTCCAGCTTTCCTGCATCTCCGCTTCCCAGCAGTTTCTTCCAGTATTCCAGCATTCCAACATTCCAATGAGTTCAATTCTGATCATCTCCGGAAGTGGTCCTGAGAACCGAGTATTTTGTTGAACAGCAGCGGGAATACCATGGAACACCCCCTGACAGCCAACATCCGTCCCGGGGAAGAACCCCTGGACATCGACGCCTACGAAGCGGTTGGCGGGTATGAGGCCTTGCGCAAGGCGCTGCACAGCCTGGCGCCGGCGGACGTGATCAAAGCCGTCGACGATTCCCACCTGCGCGGCCGCGGCGGCGCCGGTTTTCCGACCGGGCACAAGTGGAGCTTTGTGCCTCAGGGTCCGGACGCCCGTCACCCCAAGTACCTCGTGATCAACGCCGATGAAATGGAGCCGGGAACGTTCAAGGACCGCCTGTTGATGGAAGGCGACCCCCACCAGCTGATCGAGGGCATTCTGATTGCCGCCTATGCCATCCAGGCCGACATTGCCTATATTTTCCTGCGGCAGGCCTACCACACCGCGGCGCGCCGGTTGAAGCGCGCCGTCGCCGCCGCTTACGATCGCGGGTATATCGGCCGCAACATCCTCGGGACCGACTTCAGCCTGGAGCTTCACCTGCACATCAGTGCCGGGCGCTATATCTGCGGCGAGGAAACGGCCCTGCTCACCGCGCTGGAAGGCCGCCGCGCCCTTCCCCGCGCCAAGCCGCCCTTTCCGCCGGTGGCGGGCCTGTGGGGCAAGCCCACCATCGCCAACAACGTCGAAACCATCGCCAACGTGCCCCACATCATCGCCCGCGGCCCCGAGTGGTTCCGCCGGCTGAGCCGTGGCGGCGACGGCGGCACCAAGATTTACGGCGCCAGCGGCCGGGTCAGGAAGCCCGGGGCCTGGGAGCTTCCCATGGGCACGACCATCCGCGAAATTCTCGAGGAGCACGCCGGCGGCATGCGGGACGGCTTCGAGTTTCGCGGGCTGATTCCCGGCGGCGCTTCGACCGATTTCCTGACGGCCGAGCACCTGGACGTCAAAATGGATTTCGACTCCGTGCAGAAGGCCGGCAGCCGCCTGGGGACCGGCACGATGGTGATCCTGGACGACCGCACCTGCCCGGTGGGACTGGTGCTCAATCTCATGCGCTTCTTCGCCCAGGAATCCTGCGGCTGGTGCACGCCGTGCCGCGAGGGGCTGCCGTGGGTGGTGCGGGTGCTGGCGGCCATCGAAAACGGCGCCGGTCGGCCCGAGGACATCGACATGCTGAAGCGGCACACCCACCTGCTCGGCCCGGGCCACACCTTCTGCGCCCTGGCCCCGGGGGCCATGGAACCGCTGCAGAGCGCACTGAAATACTTCGAGGAAGATTTCCGACACCATATTGGCGAGAAAAGTTGTCCCTGGGACAAATCAAGGTCCACCCCTGAAAGGGGGCCGTTTTGATATTCATTTTTACCGCGGAGACGGTGAGCGCGCTAAGGAAAAAATAATATTTTCTCTGCCGTCTTGGCGTCTCGAGCGAAGCGGGCGGTTTATGCTCACTTACTTACCCGCATAGTATAGCCTGGACCATCAGCATAGCTGAAGGTTTAAGGGATTGATAATGGGGACCATTTACGTCGATAACCATCCCTACCCGGTCAAGGACGGCCAGAATCTGCTCCAGGCGTGCCTGGCTCTGGGCTTCGATCTGCCCTACTTCTGCTGGCACCCGGCGCTGGGCTCGGTGGGCGCCTGCCGCCAGTGCGCAGTCAAACAGTTCAAGGACGAGAAGGACACCCGCGGCCGGATCGTCATGGCCTGCATGACCCCGGCCGATGACGGCACCCGCATTTCCATCGACGATCCGGAAGCCCGGGCCTTTAGGGCCGCGGTGATCGAATGGCTGATGATCAACCACCCCCACGACTGCCCGGTCTGCGACGAGGGCGGCGAGTGCCACCTGCAGGACATGACCGTGATGACCGGCCACACCTACCGGCAATACCGCTTCAAAAAACGCACCCACCGCAACCAGGATCTCGGGCCTTTCGTTACCCACGAAATGAACCGCTGCATCCAGTGTTATCGCTGCGTCCGGTTCTACCGGCACTATGCCGGCGGGCGCGACCTGGATGTCTTCGGGGCTCACGACCACGTCTATTTCGGACGCCACCGCGACGGCATCCTGGAAAACGAGTTCAGCGGCAACCTGGTGGAGATCTGCCCCACCGGGGTCTTCACCGACAAGACGCTTCACAAGCACTTCAGCCGCAAATGGGACCTGCAGACCGCGCCGTCGATCTGCGTCCACTGCGCCCTGGGCTGCAACACGCTGGCCGGCGAACGCTACGGGCAGCTGCGGCGGATTCGCAACCGCTACAACCACGCGGTCAACGGCTACTTTCTGTGCGACCGCGGGCGCTATGGCTATGGGTTCGTCAACGGCGAGAGCCGCGTCCGGCAGGCATCAGGGAAAGACAGTGACGGCGGCGGGCAGCAGAGGCTCACCCGGGATGCGGTGCGGCAGCGGGCGGCCGGGCTGCTGGGCGAGGGCCGCCGATTAATTGGCATAGGTTCGCCGCGGGCCTCGCTGGAAGCCAACTTCGCCCTTAGAACCCTGGTGGGCCCGGAGCACTTCTATGCCGGGATGTCCGACAGGCAGTTCGACCTGCTCACGCTGGCGTTGAAAATTTTACGTCAGGGGCCGGCCCGCACCCCCAGCCTGCGCGAGACGATGGAAGCCGATGCCGTCTTCGTACTGGGCGAAGACCTCACCAACACCGCGCCCATTCTGGCCCTGAACCTGCGTCAACTGGTGCACCGCCAGGCGGCACGGCTCGCCGAAGGCATGCGCATCCCGCCCTGGAACGAAGCCGGCATCCGCGAAGTCGTCCAGCA
The DNA here is from genome assembly GCA_049281435.1 of Desulfobacterales bacterium. Taxonomy (GTDB): domain Bacteria; phylum Desulfobacterota; class Desulfobacteria; order Desulfobacterales; family SG8-13; genus JARFQH01. The sequence goes on along the minus strand of JBAPSB010000150.1, from coordinate 538 downwards.
CGAACGCGAAGCCTTGTATGTGGCAACGCCGCAGGCCACGAAGCTGGACGAGGTCGCCGCCGGAACCCATCGCGCGGTACCCGATGATCTGGCGCGCCTGGGGTTTGCCGTGGCTGCGGTGATAGATCCGGCGGCACCGGCTGTGGCCGATGTCACCGATGCGGAGCTTTCCCGGGCGAAGGACATCGCCCGGGCCCTGCAAGCGTCCGAACGGCCGCTGGTCGTCTGCGGCACGTCGTGCGGCAGCCCGGCACTGATGGGGGCCGCCGCCAATGTGGCCACGGCGCTGTGCGCCGCCGGCCGCAAGGGTCAACTCTTTCTGGTGCTGCCGGAATCAAATACTCTGGGGCTGGCGCTTTTGCGGCCCGCCGGAGGCCTCGAGGCTGCTGCAGGAGCCCTCAGGAAAGGCCAGGCCGACACCCTTGTCATCGTCGAAAACGACCTCTTTTGCCGGGTCGATTCCGCTGCGGCGGCGGCCCTGCTGGATGCCGCCGGGCAGGTGGTGGTCATCGACCATATCGATCATCCGACCGCACAG